>NZ_JBFBAF010000008.1:0-301510 GCF_040682095.1 Amycolatopsis sp. NPDC051372 | reverse complement strand
AAGGTCGGCGGCAAGATCGGCACCGGCGCGAAGGTCCCGGTCATCGAGGCGCTGCGCGACATCACTTTGTCCCTGCGCGACGGCGACCGCGTCGGCCCCCGGCCGATCCGACTGCCCCATCCGGAAGCCGGCTCCAAGGCGATCTCGCACGCCCCGGCGAAGCCGGGGCCAACAAACACAGCGAAGGCACCGTCGGCCGCGGCGGAGCCGCAGCCGACGGTGCCGTCGCGATAGCGGCGATCACTTCTTGCACCAACACGTCCAACCCGCACGTGATGGTCGCCGCGGGTCTGCTCGCCCGCAACGCCCGGGCGCGAGGCCTCACCGCCAAGCCGTGGGTGAAGACGAGCCTCGCACCGGGTTCGAAGACCGTCACCGAGTACCTGGCGCGCGCCGGGCTGACCGGGCCGCTCGACGAGCTGGGCTTCCAGCTCGTGGGCTACGGCTGCATGACGTGCATCGGCAACTCCGGCCCGCTGCTGCCCAGTGCCGCCGAAGCGGTGGCCGAGCGCGGCGCCGTGGTGGCGTCGGTGCTGTCGGGCAACCGGAACTTCGACGGCCGCATCAACAACGACGTCTCCCTCAACTACCTCGCCTCTCCCCCGCTCGTCGTCGCCTACGCGCTGGCCGGTTCGGTCAAGCACGACCTGACCAGCGAGCCGCTGGGGGTCGACGCCGACGGCGAGCCTGTGCTGCTCGCGGACCTGTGGCCGGACGACGCCGAGATCGACGAGGTCGTGCGCGCGCACCTCACGCCCGAGCTGTTCCGCGAGGCCTACGCCGACGTGTTCGGCGGCGACGAGCACTGGGCCGGCGTGCCCGAGTCCGACGGCCACCACTTCGCGTGGGAGCCGGACTCGACGTACCTGCGCCGCCCGCCCTTCCTGGACGACGTGACCGAAACCGCCGCCGGACCAACCGATGTGACCGGCGCGCGCACCCTGTTGCTGCTGGGCGACTCCGTGACCACCGACCACATCAGCCCCGCCGGCCGCATCCCCGCGGCGAGCAGCGCCGGGCGTTACCTCACGGCGCTGGGCGAGGCCGATCTCAACACCTACGCCTCGCGCCGCGGCAACTTCGAGGTGATGGTGCGCGGCGGGTTCGCCAACCCGCGGCTGGCCAACCTGCTCGCCCCGGACGCCACCGGTGGCGTCACCCCCGACTTCACCCGCGACGGCGCGCTGGTGCCCATCCACGAGGCTGCCCAGTCCTACGCCGCGGCCGGCGTGCCGTTGATCGTGATCGCCGGCCAGGAGTACGGCACGGGTTCGTCGCGCGACTGGGCGGCGAAGACGACCGCGCTGCTGAAGGTGAAAGCCGTGCTGGCACAGTCGTTCGAGCGGATCCACCGGTCCAACCTCGTCGCGCTCGGCGTGCTACCGCTGCAATTCCTCGACGGCGACAGCGCGGCCTCGCTCGGGCTCGACGGCACGGAGGAGTTCGACCTCGCCGGGATCGCCGACGTCGTCGAGGATCCGGCGCGGCCGCTCACGGTGCGCGTGCGCCCGGCGGACCGGCCGGCGTTCGAGTTCTCCGTGCGCGCCCGGCTCGACACCCCGCGCGAAGCCACCTACTACGCGAACGGCGGGGTGCTGCCGTACGTCCACCGGCTGATCCTGCGAGGTGAGCTTGACTGATCCCGCGCCCGTCGTCGAAACGCTGGTGCTCGGCTACGGCCTCTCGTCGGACCAGGGCAGCATCGGGTTCTGCGGCGTCTACCTCGTGCAGACGCCGCGGCGGCGCATCCTGTTTGACTGCGGTCACGCGGGCCGCCGCCGCGCGCTGCACCGCGCGCTGGCCCGCCACGGGCTCGGCGTGCGCGACGTCGACACGCTGGTGCTCTCCCACGCGCACTACGACCACGTGCAGAACGCCGACCTCTTCACCCACGCCGAGGTGTTCCTGCACCCGGCCGAACGCGACCCCCAGGCTGGTGACCCGTTCACTCCGGTGTGGACGGACGCGATCTTCTCCGGCCTGGCGCTGCACGAAGGCAGCTTCGACGACCCCGACGGCCTCGAACTCGCGCCCGGCGTCACCATCACCGGGTTGCCCGGCCACACCGCGGGTTCGCTCGGCCTCACCGTCGAGACCGCCGACGGCACGGCGCTGCTCACCGGCGACGCCGTCCCCTCCTCCCGCGCCCTGCGGGCCGGCCGCGCCACCACAGCGGCGAACGAGGAAGCGGCCGCCGCGTCGATCGAGCTCGTGCGGACCCGGGCCGACGTGGTGTACCCCGGCCACGACCGGCCGTTCACGATCGAGGCCGGGCTGCCCGGCCGGTACCTGCTCCCACGCGTGGACCTCGAGGTGCTCGCGCCCGACCCGCTGACCGACGACCCGCCCGCGCCGTCTTGAGGCCGGGTCTCCGCCGAAAGGAACCTCCCCAGCATGACCACCGCCACCGGCATCTTCGCCGAGCCGGCTCCGAAGTTCTCCACCGAGAGCCTTCATGCCGTGCTCGGTGAGCACTGGGCGCTCGCCGACCCGGTACTCAAGCCGCTCGACAGCGAACGCGATCTCAACGTGCTCGTCGACGGCCGGTTCGTGCTCAAGATCTCCAACCCCGCCGAGCAGGCCGAAGTCGTGGACATGGAGACCCGCGCGCTGGACCACGTGCACGCGGCGGACCCGGAACTGCCGGTGCCGGAGACGGTCGCGACCACGGCGGGCGAACCCGTCGCGCGCCCGCTCGACGACGCCGGACGCGAATGCCTCGCCCGGCTGATCACGCTGCTGCCCGGTTCACCGCTGGAAGGCGGACCGCTGGATCCCGACCTCGCCGCGCAGGTCGGCGCGGTGGCCGCGCGCGTTTCCGTGGCGCTGCAAGGGTTCTTCCACCGCTGCGCCGGGCGGACACTGATGTGGGACATCCGGCGGATGCCGGAAGTCCTGGCGGCGGCCGGGATCGCGACCGGGCGGCTGGGCGAGCTCGCCGAGCGCGTCGCCCCCGCGCTGGCGGCCACCGCCACGCTCCCGTCGGGTGTGCAGCACGCTGACGTGACCCTCACCAACGTGCTGGCCTCGCGCGCGAGCGTGACCGGCGTGATCGACTTCGGCGACATGCACCACACGGCCGCCGTCGCCGACCTCGCCGTGACGCTGACTTCCGTGGTGCGCCTCAGCGGCGGCGACGCGGACCGCCTGTGGCGTCTCGTCGACGCCGTGCTGCGCGGCTACCAGCGGCACCGCTCGCTGTCGCCGGCGGAGGTGGCGGTGCTGGGCGAGCTGGTGATCGCGCGCCTGCTCACGACACTCGCGGTCTCGGCCACCCGGCGTGGGCCGCACGCGGACAACCACCGCTACATCACCCAGTACGACACCAACAGCGAGCAGGCGCTGGAGCTGCTGTCGGCGTTTTCCGTGCGGGAGCTCGCCGACCGGCTGGCGCGGCTTGCGGGCACGCGGGACCTCACGGCGGCGATCTCGCCGGACAGCCTCCCGGCGCGCCGTGCGCAGGCCATGGGCGGCAAGCTCTCCCCGCTGTTCTACCGGCGACCGCTGGAAATCGTGCGTGGCGAAGGACCGTGGCTCTACGCCCGCGACGGCGCGCGGTACCTCGACGCGTACAACAACGTCGCGGTCATCGGCCACACGCACCCCGCCGTGACGCAGGCGGTGAGCCTGCAGCTGGCCCAGCTCAACACGCATTCGCGCTACCTGCACGCGGGGATCGTCGAGCTCTCCGAGCGCATCCTCGCGACCATGCCGGCACCGCTCGACACGGTCCTGTTCACCACTTCCGGCACCGAGGCCAACGAGCTGGCGTGGCGCCTGGCCACCGAGTACACCGGCGCGGGCGCGGCCGTGATCGCGGAGCACGCCTACCACGGGGCGTCGAAATGGATGGCGGACCTGAGCTCGAACGAGTGGCCCGCGGGGTACCGGCCCGCGCACGTCGCGACGTTCGAAGCACCGCGCGGCCCGGCTCCCGAGCTGACGGAAACCGTTGCCGCCGAACGGATCCGCCGGGCGGACGAAACCCTGCGCGCCGCCGGTGAGCGTCCGGCCCTCGTGCTCGCGGACTCGCAGTTCACCTCCGAAGGCATCCTCGACGTGCCCGGCGAGTTCGTGGCCGGCCTGGTCTCGGGCGCCCACGCGGCGGGCGCGCTGTACCTCGCCGACGAGGTCCAGTCGGGCTACGGCCGCAGCGGCCCGCAGCTGTGGCGCTTCCTGCTCGCCGGCGTGACACCCGACCTCGTGACGCTGGGCAAGCCGATGGGCGCGGGCTACCCGATCGGCGCCGTCGTGACGCGGCGCGAGATCGCCGAGGCGCTCGCGGGCAGCTACGAGTACTTCTCCACCTTCGCCGCGACCCCGGTGGCGGCCGCGGCCGGCCACGCGGTGCTCGACGTCCTCGGCCTCACCGACCTGCCCGCGCGCGCCGCCGCGACGGGCACGTTCCTGCGGGAG
Organism: Amycolatopsis sp. NPDC051372; assembly: GCF_040682095.1. NCBI lineage: Bacteria > Bacillati > Actinomycetota > Actinomycetes > Pseudonocardiales > Pseudonocardiaceae > Amycolatopsis > Amycolatopsis sp. NPDC051372. The sequence continues at coordinate 297,094 of NZ_JBFBAF010000008.1, read as the reverse complement.
GGCCTGCGGGCGCTGGCCGCGGAGGAACCGCTGCTGGGCGAGGTCCGCGGCACCGGGCTGCTCGCGGGTGTCGACGTGCTCGCCTCGGGTGCGTCGACCTCTCGCGAAGTCACGCGCGCGCTCCTCTCGGAGCTGGTCGGGCAAGGCGTGCTCGCCGGGTCCACCGGCCCGCGCGGTGACGTGTTGAAGGTGCGGCCGCCGCTGGTGTGGGAGGACACGCACGTGACCCAGTTCCTGGAGCGGCTGCGGCGCGCACTGGCCGCGCTGCGGGCCTGACAACTGAAACCGGCCGTGGGGTCCGCCGTCGGTGCGGCAGACCCCACGGCCGGGGGCTGGGGGATTACTTGCGAAGCACGCCGCGCGCCGGCGGCAGCGTCGTCGGCCCGGAGTTGACGTTCGTGGCGTGGCCGACAGTCACGCCAGTGTCGTCGAAGGTCAGGTCGAGCCGGTCGACGAACGGCGATTCCAGGAAATGCCACGTCAGGTGCAGCTCGTCGGCCGACCACCACTGCCCGGCGGCGAGGACGGCAGCCGACGGGTCCTGGTAGGAGTGGTGCAGGCGCCACACGCTCACGCCGGTGTCCTGGCGCGCCCAGGTGCCCACGCCGTGGTCGATCGAGTGCCGGCCCAGCTCGTCCTCGACGACGACGTGCACCGAGCCGTCGCGGACCCCGACCGCCAGCGACACGAGACCCTGCTCGTTGGGCTCGAAGTCGTACGTCGCTGTGAACCCGGCCCGCTGGACGGCGGCGCCGACGGTTTCGGGCTCCTGCACGCGGTCCACCCACGCGGCCAGAGCGTCCACTTCGGACTGCTCCCGAGCCGGGCTCTCGAACGCCGTGGTGAACGCGGAACGCAACATCCCCGGCAAATCGTGGTAGCTGCCATCGCCCATGGCGCCGGTGATCACGACGACGCCGTCGTGGCGGGGGAAGACCATGCATTCCTGGCCGAAAATGCCCGAAGCGCTGTAGATCCCCGCCTCGGTGGTCCAGAACTGGTAGCCGTACCCCTCGTCGGCGACGACGTCGGGCGCGGGCGGCACGAGCTCCTTGCCGTTCCACTCCCCGCTGATCGCCCGGCGCACGTGCAGCGCGGAAGCCTTCTGCACCCAGCCGGTCGGCAGCACGCGGGAGCCGTCCCACACGCCGTCCTGCAGGTGCAGCACGCCGAACTTCAACAGGTCGCGCGGGCGCAGCGAAAGCCCGTTGCCGCCGCTGGACACGCCCTCGGGGTCACGTTCCCACGTGTAGTCCGTGATCCCCAGCGGGTCGAACAGCCGTGGCCGCAGGTACTCGTCGACCGGCTGACCCGAAACCTGCTGCACGATCGCCGACAGCACGTGGCTCGTGGTGCTGCTGTAGGTGAAGTTGCGTCCCGGCAGCTCGACCACGGGCTCCTCGAGGAACTCGTCGACCCAGCCCGTGCGCCGCAGGCGTGTGGTGGCGCCCGACAGCCCGCGCGCGTGACCCGTGCACATCGTCAGCAGATCGCGCACGCGCATGCGGCCGAGGTTCTCGCTCGGCTCGCCGGTCAGCCGGTCGGCGAAGAAGCCGACGACGGGGTCGTCGAGGGAGAGCAGGCCTTCGGCCTCGGCGAAACCGACGGCCGCGGACGTGAAGCTCTTCGTGGCCGAGTGCACCTTGTGCCGCAGGCCCGGTTCGTGCGGCCACTGCCACAGGTCCAGCACGGTCCGCCCGTGGCGGTGCACGAGCAGGGAGTGCACGCGCATCCTGCGCTCGGCCATGGTCTGCAGCAGGGTGTGGACCGGGCCCGGGTCCAGCGTCGGCGCCGGATCGTCGAAGGCGTTGCTCATGCTCACCGTTCTCGTGCGGAACTTCTTACAGAATTACAGGACCTGTGAAAGGAACGACTTCAGCCGCGGCGTCTGCGGGTCGGTCAGCAGCTGCCGGGCCGGCCCCTCCTCGGCGATCACGCCGCTGTCCACGAACAGCACGCGGTCGGCGACCTCGCGGGCGAAGTTCATCTCGTGCGTGACCACCATCATCGTCATGCCGGACGACGTCGCGAGGTCGCGCATCACGTCGAGCACGCCCTTGACCAGCTCGGGGTCGAGCGCCGAGGTCGCCTCGTCGAACAGCATGATGTCGGGCTCCATCGCGAGCGAGCGCGCGATCGCCACGCGCTGCTGCTGCCCGCCGGACAGGTGCGAGGGCCGCGCGGACGCCAGCGCCCGCAGGCCCACCTTGTCCAGCTGCTGCATCGCGCGTTCCCGCGCTTCCTCGCGCGACATCTTGCGCACCCGCCGCAGCGCGAGCGCGATGTTGTCCACCGCGCTCTTGTGCTGGAACAGGTTGAAGTGCTGGAACACCATGCCGGTGCGCGAGCGCACGGCGTTGAGGTCCACCTTCGGGTCGGTGATCGTCTGCCCGTGCAGCCGGATCGTGCCCGACGTCGGCGGGGACAGGAGGTTCACGCACCGCAGCAGCGTCGACTTGCCCGACCCCGAGGCGCCGATGAGGCACACGGTCTCGCCGCGCGCGACCGTCGCCGACACGCCCTTGAGCACCTCGACGAGGCCGAAGGACTTGCAGATGTCGACCAGCTCGATCGCGGGGACGTCGGCCTTCGCCTCGTCCTGCGCCTGCGGAGAAGTCGTTACCTGGTTCACCTTCACGCTCCCGCTTCGAATCCGGTGGCACCGACGGGGACCAGCGGCTGCGGCGTCTCGGCCGGGCCGCCACCGCCGCTCGCCGGACGGCGGCCTTCGCGCAGCCGCTTGTCGAACCAGTTCACCAGGTGCGTCAGCGGCACCGTGAACACGATGTAGACCAGGCCCGCGGCCACGAACGACGACGAGTTGTACGAAATGGACTGCGCCTGCTGCGCGATGAAGTACAGCTCGCGCTCACCGACGGCCAGGCCGAGCAGGTACACCAGCGAACTCTCCTTCACGGCCACGATGAACTGGTTCGCCAGCGCCGGCAGCACGTTGCGGATGCCCTGCGGCACCACGACGAGCAGCTGCGTGCTCAGGTGGCTCATCCCGAGGCTGCGGCCGGCCTCGGCCTGGCCGGGCGGCACGCTCTGGATGCCCGAGCGGAAGATCTCCGCGATGTAGGCCGCGTTGATCAGGCCCACCGCGAGGATCGCGTAGCCCATCGGCGACTGGCCGAACAAGCGCACACCCGCCGACGGCAGCCCGATGCCGATGAGGCTCACCGTGACGATGGCCGGCAGGCCCCGGAACACGTCGACGTAGACGCGGGCCGGCATTCGCAGCCACCAGCGCGTGGAGATGAGCAGCATCGCCAGCAGCAGGCCCACCACCAGCCCGAGGACCAGCGCGAGCGACGCGATGATCAACGTGTTGCGCAGGCCCTCCCCGAGCAGCGAGGGCAGCACGGCGAGGATCTGGTGGATGTCGAAAAAGGAATGCAGGAAATCGCCCATGGGACCAGGTGTCCTTACCTCGGTTCGGCCGCGGACCGCTGGAGTGCGCGCGGACCCGGGCTCAGCGGAGTCGGCGACGGTACCGGCCGGCAGTTCGTCTTATAGACTATAACTGTGACGTGGCGCTCACGGTAGCAGATTCGACAAGATAGTCAACGACTGAAGTGCTCACTTCACACGGCTCGCGAGCAGGCCGGCGAAGAAGTCCTGGACCACGGGGATCACCAAGCTGCCTTGGTGCGCCACCCCGGGCACCACGTCGAACCGCACGGAGAGCCCGCTGCGCTCGAAGCTGTCGCGCAGCGTCTCGATGCGCTCGATGCGCGTGCGGCCGGTCTTCTCCACGCCGTCCATCCAGTTCGGACCGCCGGCGTTGTTGATCTCCCACGTCTCCACGTCGGCGGAGCCGACCACCATCTGCACCGGCACGCGGCGCAGGGCCGCGAGGTCGAGCTCGATGCCGAACTTCTCGCGGAAACCCCCGGTGCCGAGCCACCACGGCAGCGAGTCGTCGAGCTGCGTGATGCGGCCCGGCGCGCCGATCGAGATGCCGGCGAGGCGGTCGGGATGGGCGTAGAAGAACCGGTGCGCGAACTGTCCGCCGCCGGAGAAACCGTGCAGGAAGAAGGTTTCGGTCTCGGTGTTGAACTCCTCGCCGACCTCGTCGACGATGTGCAGCAGCTCTTCGTCGAAGCGGATCCCGTCGTACTCCAGGAACTTGAAGCTGTGCAGCTCGCGCCGCTTGCCGATGCCGGCCGGGAACAGCGGCGCGAGGATCACGCACCCGTGACGGGTCGCGAAGTCCGCCCACTGGTTGCGGTAGAGCTCGGCCGAGCGGCCCGTGCCGTGCTGCACCACGACCAGCGGCAACGGCGCGGCGGCGGGTGTGTGGTCCTTCGGCACGAACAGCCCGTAGGACAGGCGCTGGTCGTGGCCGGAGGCGAAGAACGGGGTCGCGCCGACGAAGTGGGCTCCCTGCGAGTCGGGTTCGGTGGTGGCGGTCATGGCAGCCGGGGGCTCCTCGGGGTTCGGGGACGGGCACGAGCGGTGCACTAAGCACGAAGACGATATAGGCTATAGGTTCATTCGAGGACCTGAAGACGCCTTTTGACACTGTGTGATGCGACAACTCCGGGCGAGCGGACCCACGAGGTGGCCTCAACCGTGACGACAGGATGCAGGCCGCAGGCCACAGCCTGCCCACCGAGCGGGAGGGAGACCGATATCCTTGCGGTCCCCCTTTGCCCGCGGAGAGAGATTGTCAGGCCGATGACCCACCCCCGCCCAGCCCTCACGAAAAACGCGTACGTCTACGAGGAGCTGCGCCGGCGCATCCTGGCCGGCGAGCTGATCCAGGGCCAGTCCATCTCCCAGGAGCAGCTCGCTGCGGAGCTCGGCGTGAGCACCACTCCCCTGCGCGAGGCGCTGCGGCGGCTCGATGCCGAAGGGCTCGTGACGATCGACGCGCACCGCGACGCGCGGGTGAGCCGGCTCAACGCCGAGGAAGCCCGCAGCCTCTTCGAGGTCCGCGAACGCCTCGACCCGCTGGCCACCAAGCTCGCCGCCACGCGCCGGACCGACGCCGACATCGCGGCGATCGAGTCGGCACTCAAGGACCTCGAGCCGCTGAGCACGTCCACCGGCTTCGACTCGCTGCTCGTGCACCGCGCGTTCCACCGCAGCGTCTACACGGCCTCGCACAACCCGCTGCTGATGACGCTGCTGGAAGGACTCTGGGACAAGGCCGACCGTTATCGGCTGATCGGCCTGCAGTCCAAACCGGACTCCCCGGCCGACCAGGAACGCGTGCGGCGCGAGCACATCGAGATCGCGGAAGCCGTGATCTCGGGGGACGCCCGCACGGCCGAGCGGACCATGAAGAAGCACGTGCTCGGCAGCCTCGGCCGCCGGGCGATCGCCGCGCTGGAGGCCTGAGCGCGCTCACAGGAGCGCCAGCGGGTTGGCCGGCGAACCCGTCCCGCCCTCGACCACGAGCGGCGCCACCACGAAGAGGAACTCGTGACGACCTTCCTCGGCACACGCGGCGGCCAGTGGTTCGAGCGCGCAGTTGTCCACCACGGCCAGCCCGTAGGCGAAGATCGCGCCGTGCACGGTCCACGGCACTCCCCCGTCGTTCGGGGCGCGGTCGAGCATGTCCCACGCCAGTGCGGCGCAGTCGTGGTCGCGCAGGAACGTCAGGCAGGAGGCGTGCAGGCCAGGCCGGCTCGCCTCGGTGCCCCACGGCGGGTTCTCGCGGTCCCACGCGTCGCGTCCGCAGTGGACGACCACCGCGTCGCCCGGGCCGACGGAGACGCCTTGCGCCTCGGCGATCGCCTCCAACTCGTCGCCGTGCACCGGGCGTTCGAGGGTCACGTACGGCTCGCCGCGGAAGGCCGGCACGTCGAGCAGGACCCCGCGAGTGACGATGCCCTCGCGCCAGTGGTCCACCGAACCCCAGCGGCTGCCGCGCGAGGTGAGCTCGACGTCGGGGTCGCGGCCCTGCCACAAACCGCGCTCGTCCCAGACGTGGCAGAGCGCGTCGACGTGGGTGGAGGCGACACCGTGGTACTCGATGCCGTAGTAGTCGCCCGAGATCCCGCCGGTGCCGCGAGGCGTTTTGGTCGTGTAGTGCGAGGCCGGCCGCGGATTGTCCACGTGCGGGCGGGTCGGGAACGGCCGGCTGAGCGACACCGAGCGGCCCGTGCGCACGAGCTGCGCGGCTTCGGCGCGCTTGGCGGCGGTGATCAGGTTGACGGCGCCGACCTGGTCGTGGACGCCCCAGCGGCCCCAGTTGCTGCGGCCGTGGAGCTGCTCCTCGACCTCGGCGCGGGTCCAGTCACGCGCCACCGCTTCACCTCTTCCGGCTCGCCTCCGAGTGTTGGTATTTTCTAAGCTACAAGTACCAGATTGTCAACCGCGGGAAAGGCGGCGACGAGTGAAGAAGATCGTCCTGTTCGGCGACAGCATGCTGGGCCGGTTCACCAAACCCCGCATCGAACAGCTCGAGGCCGAGGCCGGCGACGTGATCGTCTTCAACTGCGCCGCGGGCGGCTGGAAGAGCGACGACGGGGCGCGCCGCGCGGCCACGATCGCCAGGACCGAGCCCGACGTGGTGGTGTTGTCCTTCGGCGCCAACGACTGCGCGCCCGACCGGCTCGTGGAGCTCGACGCGTACGCCGAGAACATGCGCACGATCGCCGCCGCCTTCGCCCCGGCCACGCTGATCGGGTTCCTGCCGCCCTCGATCGAGGAGATCGACGGTGTCGGCAAGCGCGGGCGCACGAACGCCGTACTCGACACCTACCGGCAGGTGCTGCGCGAGGTCGTCTCGGCCGCGAACTCGGTGGACACCGACGCCGCGGTTGCGCCGCTCGTCGCCGCCGGAGAGCCCGTCCACGAGGACGGTCTGCACCTCACCGGAGACGCCTACCGACTCGTGATCTCGGCACTCGCCGAGCGGATCTCGGCCGTCGGCACCGCCTCCGACCTGCACTGATCTTCCGGGAGACACCGTGCTGAAGCCGGTACTACAGGTCGTTGACGTTCTGAAGTTCTATAGCCTATAGTTCCGCTCCATCGTCAGCGCTCCCGCTTTCTCTCCCCACCTCTCGGTCTGGCGAAGGAGACCCATGAACCGACTTCCCCTGCGGCGCGCGCTCGGTGCGCTCGGCCTCGCCGCACTCACCGCCGCCTCTGTCACCGCGTGCGGCGGCGGCGACTCCGCGGCCGGCGACGACTTCGGTCTCGCCCAGCCCGGCACCATCACGGCGGCGGTCACGGCGGGCGACTACCCGTTCGTCTCCCCCGACGCCAGCGGCAAGCCGGTCGGCATGCTCGTGGACCTGAACAACCTCATCGCCGACCGGATGCACCTCAAGATCGTCTACAAGACGACCACCGTCCAAGCGGGACTGCCCGGCCTCACCAGCGGTCAGTACGACCTGATGTCGGTGGGCCTGGTGGCGAGCGACGAACGCAAGAAGAGCGTGGCGTTCACGAAGGCGATCTTCTGGGGTCAGAACGTGGTCGTGGTCCCGGCGAGCTCGACCGCGAAGTCCATTCCGGACCTGGCCGGCAAGCGCGTGGGCGCCGGCGCGAACAGCACGCAGGAAGACTTCGCGAAGAAGAAGATGACCACGTCGCAGCTCGTGTCCGAGGCCACCGACGGCGCGGGCGTGAACCAACTGCTCGCGGGCAACCTCGACGCGATGGTGCTCGGCTCGACGCACGTCGGGCAGATCTTCACCGAGCACCCGGGCAAGCTCAAGGTCGCGCTGACCTCACCGCAGGACCAGCCCGGCGCCGAGGCGGTCAACAAGAAGCTGACCAAGTTCCTCGACGCCTACAACACCGAGCTCACCGCGCTCGCGAACGACGGCACATTCCTCAAGCTGTACCAGAAGTACTTCCCGAACCTGCCGTACCCGACGCAGATGTACCAGTTCTGGCCGTCGATCCAGCAGCAGATCGAGAAGCAGGGCAAACCGACCCCGTAGCCGGACGGAACTCGGTGCCCCGCCGCGCCTTCCCGTGGCGCGCAGTGGGGAGACAAGGGGTTTCCTGCCCACGCCGGGCAGGAAACCCCTTGTCGTTTCCGGTGTCCGTCACCCGCTCAGCAGGTGACGGACACCTTGGCCCCGGCCTTGAACGACACGTGCACGTGGTCGAAGTGGTTCGCGGTGGGGCTGCCGCGATCCTCCATCGGGTCCCAGCCGCTGCCGGTGTTGATGCGCTGGCGCCAGATCACGTACGTCACGCCGAACTCGCCCTGGTGGGCCAGCACGTATGCGGCGAGCGCGTTGCCGGTCGCGGTGTCGACCATGAAGTCGAGCGCGAGACCGGTGGGGTGGTCACTCGCGCCCGCCCGGCCGGCGCGGCCGCCGACGGAGCCGACCTTGAACTTCGTGAGGATGTGGTTGCCCACCTGGGCCGCATTGGGTTGCGCACCGGCCAAAGTGGACGAACACGCCTTGCCGGCGGACAAGGTCTTCGCCGCGGGCGGCAGCTTCGGCTTGGTCTTGGCGACCGGTTTCGTCGTCGTCGGCTTCGGGACCGCGGCCGACATACTGGGAACCGATGTGCTCGGGGTCGTACTGGGGGTCGTCTGGGTCGGGCTGCTCGGCGTCGTGCTGCTCGGCGTGGGGGCGCCGGACAGCGGAGCGCTCGAAGCGGGCCGCGGAGCACTGAGGGCGAGGCGGTCGGCGGCCGAGACCTGCCCACCGCCCGGGATAGCGCCCGTCAGCCACACGAGGGCCGCCATCCCGAGGGCGGCGAACACGCCGACCCCGACTGGCAGCCGCCACGACAGCGACCGGTAGCGATGTCTTCCGGACATCCTGGTGCACCATTTTCTTCGCTCGGGGAACGCGCGCCGCGTTCGGGGGATACGGCGCACGCAAAGCGGCCTCGACATTACGAATCGGACACGGGAATGTCACCGTCGAGTGATTGTCCGCACAGATCAACACCGATCGATGCAGGTCAGCCGTGATATCGACTTTCCGGCTACCCGCCATTGACACGGCCTCGACAGCCATTTCGCACGGCCGTGATCACGATGCGGGAGCCCGTCGTCGCGCATTCCGTCGAAGCGTTTTCCATGATCACCGCTGCGCGACCGAGCAGGGCCGACGAGGCTTCGGAACCGATACCGAAGGGTGGACCCGGTTGACGAACCGCCGTTTTGGATCCAAACTCTCGGGGATTCCCGACCCGACGCATGGAGGCGGCATGACGTTCTCGTTCCTCAGTCACCTGGAGTGTTCGCGGACCGGAGACCGGTACGAGGCGGACCAGGTGGCCGGCACGTCGGCCGCGGGAGCGCCGCTGCTCGCGCGGTACGACCTGGAGCGGGTGCGGGAAACGGTGACGCGCGAGGACATCGCGGCGCGCGAGCCCAGTCTCTGGCGCTACCACGAGGTGCTGCCGGTGCGTTCGCGCGACAACATCGTGAGCCTGGGCGAAGGCCTGACTCCCCTGCTGCCGCTGCCGAACCAGGGCAAGCAGTCCGGCGTGCCGAAGCTGCTCATGAAGGACGAGGGCCTCGTGCCCACCGGGTCGTTCAAGGCCCGCGGCGCCGCGGTGGGCGTGTCCCGCGCGGCCGAGCTCGGCGTGCGCGGCGTCGCGATGCCGACCAACGGCAACGCCGGTGCGGCCTGGGCGCTCTATGCCGCTCGCGCCGGGATGGACAGCCTCATCGCGATGCCCGACGACGCCCCCGCCATCACGATGAAGGAGTGCCTCGCCGCCGGCGCCGAGCTGTACCGCGTGGACGGCCTGATCGGCGACGCGGGCAAGCTCGTCGGCGCCGCCGTGGCCGAACGCCAGGGCTACCAGGACGTGTCGACCCTCAAGGAGCCCTACCGGCTCGAGGGCAAGAAGACGATGGGCTACGAGATCGTCGAGCAGCTTGACTGGCGCGTGCCCGACGTGATCCTCTACCCGACCGGTGGCGGCGTCGGCATCATCGGCATCTACAAGGCACTGCTGGAGATGCGGGAGCTGGGCTGGATCTCCGGCGACCTGCCGCGCCTGGTCGCCGTGCAGGCCACCGGCTGCGCGCCGATCGTCGAGGCTTTCAAGTCCGGCGCCACGGAAAGCGTCCTGTTCCCCGACGCGCACACCGTCGCCTTCGGCATCACCGTGCCGAAGGCGCTGGGCGACTTCCTCGTGCTGGACGCCGTCCGGGCCACCGAGGGCACCGCGATCGCGGTGACCGACGACGAACTGCTGGCCGCCCAACGGCGGCTGGCCGCACTCGAGGGCGCTTTCATCTGCCCCGAGGGCGCAGCCTGCTTCGCGGCGCTGGACCAGCTGCGCGAATCCGGCTGGGTGAGCGAGGACGACGAGGTCGTGGTCCTCAACACCGGAGCCGGCATCAAGTACCCCGAGACCGTGGAGGTCGACGCGCCGCTGCTGGCGAAGACCGACGCGATCCCCGCACGGGGTGCGTTGCGGGCGCGTTGACCCTGCTCGCAGGCCTTCGCCAGCACGATTGGATCTGATCTGACGTCCCCGCCTCAGCAGCCGATCTGACAGGACCGAGCCCATGAACCGACGACGTTTCCGTGCGGCGCTCCTCCTGGCCACTGCCCTCGCTCTCGGTGCCGCCTCGTGCGGCATCCAGCCGGCGAGCGCGGGCCGTGGCCCCGGCACGATCACGATCGACACCGCCAACTACCCGTCCACACTGGACCCCGGCAAGCAGTACGACACCGACACGTACTCGGTGTACCGCAACATCTTCGACCAGCTGCTGCGCCGGAATCCCAAGACGAACGCGGTCGTGCCCTGGCTCGCCACGAAGTGGCGGCAGACCGACCCGCTCACCTGGCGCTTCACCATGCGCCCAGGCGTGACCTTCAGCGACGGCAGCCCGCTCACCGCCGAAGACGCGGCGTACTCCATCAGCCGGATCCTGGACAAGAAGTTCGGCAGCCAGCAGTACGCGAACTTCTCCGTCATCGACAAGGCCACGGCCGACGGCGGCGACCTCGTGGTGCACACTTCGGTGCCCTCCCCCACACTGCTGAGCTACCTGACCACGCTTTCGGTGGTGCCGAAGGCCTACGTGCAGCGCGTCGGGGACAAGCAGTTCGCCGTGAAGCCGATCGGGTCCGGCCCGTTCGTGCTCCGGTCGGCGACGGCCGGGTCCGAGGTCGTGCTCACGGCCAACCCGAAATGGTGGGGCCCGCCCACGCAGATCCGCACGGCCGTGTTCCGCGCGGTGCCCAACGTGGCCAGCCGTGTGGCCGACCTGCAGTCGCGCAAGGTCGACCTGGCGACCACGCTCACGCCGGACGCCGCGGACCAGATCCGCCGCGACCCGACGCTGGCGATCCTGTCCACGCCCACCGAGCGCGTGGCCTACCTCGCGTACAACACGATCAAGGGCGGGGCCACCGACGATCCCCGCGTGCGCAAGGCCATCGCCGAGGCGATCGACTACGACGCGCTGATCAAGAACCTCCAGCGCGGTTACGCCAAGCCGATCAACTCCATGGCCACGCCGCTGGCGTTCGGCTACGACAAGTCATTGCCGGACAACCACCACGATCCCGAGGACGCCAAACGCCTCCTGCAGGAAGCGCACGCGGTCGGCGCGAAGCTGGTGATGGCGACCTCGCCGTCGTTCGACCCGCAGGTGGTGCAGGCGATCCAGGGCGACCTCGCTGCCGTGGGGCTGCAGGTGGAGATCCAGAACAGCGACCAGGCCACGTACCTGAAGAAGGTGCAGGACCCGTCGCACGAATGGGGCTCGATCCGCTTCGGCAAGTGGTCGTGCTCGTGCCTCGACTCCGACGGCGTGATCTACCCGTTGTTCCACACCGGCGAGATCTGGAGCTCCTACAGCAACCCCGACTTCGACAAGATCGTGGAGCAGGCGCGCGAGACGATCGACTCCGCGCAGCGGACCAAGCTGTACTCGCAGGCGTTCGAGTTGCTCAACCGCGACCTGCCGGGCATCGGCCTGTTCCAGGCGTACGCGGTGTACGGCGCGAACTCGCGTCTGCAGTGGACACCCGACGCGTCGGAAAGCCTGTTCCTCGACCAGATGAAGGTGAGCTGACATGACGGCGATCGCAGTGTCGGCCCGCCGGAGGCGGACGAGGAGCCTGCCGGCCACCCCGCGCTACGTCGCGGGCCGGCTGGGCCAGGCCGTGCTCGCGTTGTTCGGCGTGACCACCATCGTGTTCTTCGCGCTGCGCCTCTCCGGCGATCCGGCGCGGCTGCTCGTGCCCGAGGGCGCCACGGCGGCCGACATCGAGCGGGTGCGCGAGCAGCTCGGCCTGAGCGATTCCCTGTGGCACCAGTACCTTTCGTTCCTCGGCAACGCGGTGCGCGGCGACCTCGGGTACTCCTACGTGCAGAACCGGCCGGCGACGGCGCTGATCGCCGAGCGGCTGCCCTACACCGCGAACCTCGCGGTGGCCGCGCTGATCCTGTCGGTGGTGTTCGGCGTGGTCATCGGGGTCGTCACGGCACTCAAGCGCGGCCGCTGGCAGGAACGCGTGCTCATGCCGATCGTCCTCATCGGACAGGCAATGCCCGCGTTCTGGACCGGGCTGCTGCTCGTGCTCGTGTTCTCAGTGGCGCTGCGCTGGCTGCCTTCCACCGGGTACGACGGACCGCTTTCCCTGCTGCTGCCCGCCGTCACGCTCGCCTCGCTGTCGGCGGCCGCGATCGCGCGGGTGACACGGGGCGCGGTACTCGAACAGCTGTCGCAGGACTACGTGCGCACCGCGCGGGCCAAGGGCGCGAGCACCACGCGCCTGGTGCTGCGCCACCTCGCGCGCAACAGCGCGATCCCGGTGCTCACGGTCGCCGCGCTGGAGCTGGCCAACCTGCTCGGCGGCGCGGTGGTGACCGAGGTGATCTTCGCGTGGCCGGGCATCGGCCAGCTGACGATCCAGTCGGTGTCGGCGCGTGACTTCCCGGTGGTGCAGGCGATCGTGCTGTTCGCCTCGGCGGTGTACATCGTGATCAACCTGCTCACCGACCTGCTCTACGGCGTGATCGACCGGCGCGTCGCCACCGGTGCCAACGGAGGTGCGGCGTGAAGCGGCGAGCGATCGTCATTCCCCTGGTCGTGCTGGCGATCTACGTGCTGGTCGCGGTCTTCGCGCCGGGGCTGGCGCCGTTCGACCCGGACAAGGTCACGCTCGCGCAGCGGCTGCTGCCCCCGGGCGCGCACCACTGGCTCGGCACCGACGCGCTCGGGCGTGACGTGGCATCCCGCGTCATCTACGGCACACAGGTCTCGCTGCTCGTGGCGATCGGCGCCGTCGTGGCGGGTGGCGTCGTCGGTATCGCGCTCGGCGTGCTCGCGGCCTGGCGCGGCGGCTGGCTCGGCGCGGTGATCATGCGCGTGGTCGACATCGTGCTGTCGGTTCCGTTCTTCCTGCTGGCGATCCTCGTGGTGGCGGTGCTCGGGCCGAGCCTGCTCAACGTGGTGGTGTGCCTGGCGCTCGTGCGCTGGCCGCGCTACGCCCGCGTCGCCCACTCCGCGACGCTGCAGGCCCGCGGCCGCGGGTTCGTCCGCGCGGCCACGGCGACGGGTGCGCCCGCGTGGTGGATCGTGCTGCGGCACGTGCTGCCCGAGGTGCTGCCGGTGTCCATTGTGGTCGCCACGCTGGAACTGGGGCTGATGGTGATCTACGAGGCCTCGCTGTCGTTCCTGGGCCTCGGCGTGCAGCCACCCACCGCGTCGTGGGGCTCGATCCTCTCCGACGGCCAGCAGTACATCGCGTCCGCGTGGTGGCTGGCGACTTTCCCGGGCATCGCGTTGTTCCTGCTCGTGCTGGCCGTGAACCTGCTGGGCGACGCGGCCCGCGACCGACTGGACCCGGCGAAACGCGCCGAGCTTCCGCGCCCGCGGCTCCTTCGACGGATGGCGAGGCAGACCGCATGAGCCCCGACTACCGAGGCGAGTTCACCGGCAAGCGCGTGGTCATCACGGGCGCGGCCGGACTGATCGGCACGTGGACGGCCGAGGCGTTCCACGCCGAAGGCGCCGAGTTGGTGTTGTCCGACAACCGGCCCGAGCCGGTGCAGGAGTTGGCCGACCGGCTCGGCGCACATGCGGCGGTCGCCGACCTGACCACCGGCGCGGGTGTCGACGAGCTGATCGCGGCGATCGACGAGCGCTGGCCGACGGCCGACATCCTCGTCAACAACGCCGGCATCTACCCGCGTACGCCCGTGGCGACGACCGAGCGCGAGACGGTGGAGACGATCTTCGCGATCAACGTGCTGGCGCCCTACCAGCTGGCGCGGCACGTGATCGCGACGATGACCGCCACCGGCACGCAGGGCTGCATCGTCAACCTGTCGTCCGGCGCGGCGAAACGCCCGACCCGCACCGGCGGCGTCTACTCCGCGAGCAAAGCGGCGCTGGAGATGCTCACCCGGTCGCTCGCCCTCGAAACGGGCGAGGCCGGGATCCGCGTCAACAGTGTCGGCCCCGGGTTCGCGCCCGGCAGTGAGGTCAGCGAACTGCCGGAGGAGCACGTCGCCAAGATGCGCCGGGCGATCCCGCTCGGGCGCACATCCGGGCCCGGCGACGCGCCGTCGGCGATCCTCTGGCTGTGCTCCAGCGCGGCGTCGTTCGTCACCGGCACCACGCTCGACGTCGACGGCGGCCGCACCGCCGGCGACTTCACCCCCTCCGGAGGCACGTCGTGACCTACCCCTGGCCCGGCGGCGCCCGCGCGGCCGTGTGCTTCACGCTCGACTTCGACGGCGAGTCACCGCACCTGTGGCGCACCCGCGAAAACCCGCCCGTCTCCGTGGGTGAGCTGGAGCAGCGGCGCTACGGGCCGCGGCGCGGGATCCACAACCTGCTGTCCATGATGGACAATCTGCACCTGCGCGCGACGGTCTTCGTCCCCGGCTGGATCGCCGACCGCTACCCGAAACAGGTGGCGGAGGTCCACGCCCGCGGGCACGAGCTGGCGCTGCACGGCTGGTGCCACGAAGCGCCGACGGGCCTGACCCGCGACGACCTGCTCCGCACGCTGGCCCGCGCGGCGGACACGCTCACCGCGATCACCGGCGAACGGCCGGTCGGCTACCGCTCCCCCAGCTGGGACATGACCACGGACGTCTTCGGAGTCCTGCACGAGCTCGGCCTGACCTACGACAGTTCGCTGATGGGCGACGACCGGCCCTACCTCGTCGACGGTCTCGTGGAGGTCCCCGTCGACTGGGCCACCGACGACGCGCCCTACTACCGCTACGTCGGCGGGGATCCCCGGCCGCCCACGACCACGCCCGAGGTGCTGGCCGGCTGGGCCGCCGAGATCGCGGCGGCGAAGAAGCTCGGCTCGCTGTGCATGATCACCGTCCATCCGTGGCTGTCGGGCCGTCCCGCCCGTGTAGCCACGCTGGAAGCGCTGCTCGCCTCCGTCGTCGCCGACGGCGAGCTGGCCACACCCACCGCCGGTGAACTCGCCACGCACCACCGCGAGCACGCCACCGGATACGAAGTCCCCCTCGAAGAGTTGGGCAGGCCCGGTCATGACTGAGCTGCTGGAAGTACAGGACCTGAAGGTCTCCTTCGGTGCCGGGCGTGAAGCCGTGCGCGGGGTCGACCTCACCGTCGGCCGCGGCGAAACCCTCGCCGTGGTCGGGGAATCCGGATGCGGCAAGAGCCTCACCGCGCTGTCGCTGCTCGGCCTCGAACCCACCGCCGCGCGGGTGACGGGGTCGGCGACGCTGGCCGGCACGGAGCTCATCGGCCGCGGCGAACGCGAGCTGCGGCGCCTGCGCGGCACCCGCGCGGCGATGATCTTCCAGGACCCGATGAGCTCGCTGAACCCGACCACCCGCATCGGCACGCAGATCGCCGAGGTGCTGGCCATCCACACGCCGATGCGGCGCTCGGCCCGGCTGCGCCACGCGGTGGAGCTCATGGAGTCCGTGGGCATCACCGACGCCGCGGCGCGGGCGCGGCAGATGCCGCACGAGCTGTCCGGCGGCATGCGCCAGCGCGTGATGATCTCGATCGCGCTGGCCGGCAGTCCCGAACTGCTCATCGCGGACGAGCCCACCACGGCGCTCGACGTGACCGTGCAGGCCCAGGTCCTCGCGCTGCTGCGGGAACGCACGCGGGACACGGCACTGCTGTTCATCACGCACGACATGGGCGTGGTCGCGGAGATCGCCGACCGCGTCGCGGTGATGTACGCGGGGAAGGTCGTGGAGACCGGCACCGTGCGCGAAGTCCTCGAAGCCCCGCGCCACCCCTACACCGCGGCGCTGCTGCGCTCGGTGCCCGATCCCGACCGCCCGGCGGCCGGGGAACTGCCCACCATCCCCGGGCAGGTCCCCGCCGTCGGCGCGGTGCTCGAAGGCTGCCCGTTCCGCCCGCGCTGCGAACACGCCGACGACCTGTGCCGCATCGCGCCCGTTCTCGAAGACGGGGTCGCCTGCTTCCACCCGCACACCGGATCCCGCATGGAGGTGGCGTGATGACGGATCTCGTCGTCGCGGAAGGACTCGTCAAGCGCTACCCGGTTCGCGGCGGCACGGTCGCGGCCGTCGACGGCGTCGGTCTGAGCATCGAACGCGGCACCACGCTGGCGCTCGTCGGCGAGTCCGGCTGCGGGAAGTCGACCACCGGGCGGCTGCTGCTCGCGCTGGAACGGCCCGACGAGGGCAGCGTCGAGGTCGCCGGGCAGGCCGTGCACTCGATCGGCAAGAAGCAGCTGCGCGAGCTGAGGCGCACGATGCAGCCGGTGTTCCAGGACCCGTACGACTCGCTCAACGGCCGCATGACCGTGGGCCAGATCGTCGCGGAACCCTTGCGCGTGCACCACTTCCGCGGTGACCTCGACGCGCGGGTGCGGGAGCTGCTCGAAGCCGTGACGCTCGCGCCGGAGCTCGCACAGCGGTATCCGCACGAGCTCTCGGGCGGGCAGCGCCAGCGCGTGGCGATCGCGCGGGCCATCGCGCTCGACCCGGAGTTCCTCGTGTGCGACGAGCCGGTGTCCGCTTTGGACGTTTCCGTGCAGGCACAGGTGGTGAACCTGTTGCGGCGCCTGCAGGACGAGCGCGGCATCACCTACCTGTTCATCAGCCACGACCTCGCACTGGTGCGCCACCTCGCCCACCGCGTGGCCGTGATGTACCTCGGCCGGATCGTGGAGGAGGGCGAGACCGAGGAGCTGTTCGCCGACCCGCGCCACCCGTACACGCAGCTGCTGCTCGCCGCCGCGCCCCGGCCACGCGTGCGTGACCACGACCGGCAGGAACCGGTGGAGCAGTTCGGCGAGGCCACGAGTGCGCTGGCGCGCTCGAGCGGCTGCTCGTTCGCCCCGCGCTGCCCGCTGGCCACGGACCGCTGCCGCACCGAGGATCCCGCGCTGCGGCCCCTCGCGGACACGCGCGCCGCGGCGTGCCACTACGCCGAGACCGCGCGGGTCGGGGCCGCATGATCACTCGCGACGAGTACGGAATTCCCTCGGTGGTGGCGGAAACCGAGGACCAGGCGTGGTTCGAGCTCGGCCTCGCCGCCGCCGAGGATCGGCTGTGGCAGCTGGAGTACGACCGCCGCCGCGCCCGCGGGCGCTGGGCCGAGGTCGTGGGCGAGCCGGCCGTGGCCGCCGACCGGCTCGCGCGCCGGCTGCGCCTCGCCGACGCCGCCGACCGCGACCTGGCGGCCATGGACGCCGCCACGCTCGCGACGTTCGAGCACTACGCGGCGGGCGTCAACGCCCACGTCGCCGAGCACGGCACGGGCGTCGAGCACGAACGCGGCGGCATCGGCTGGGAACCGTGGACGCCACGGGACTCGCTGCTGATGTTCAAGATCCGCCACGTGCTGATGGGCGTGTGGCAGTACAAGATCGCCCGCGCCGTGCTGCGCGCGACGGCCGGCGCCGAGGTGGCCGCGAAGCTGGACCCGCGGCCGTTGCCGGGCATGCGCGTGACGGTGCCGCCGCTAGGCCGGGTCGGCGAGGCCCGCGCGAAGCTGTTCGAGCAGGCGCGCGCCGACGTCGAGGCGGCGTCCGAGCACCTCGGGTTCCTGAGCGAGTCCGAGGGCGGGTCCAACGCGTGGGTGCTCGGCGGCAGCCGCACCGCGAGCGGGAAACCGTTGCTGGTCAACGACTCCCACCGCGCGCTCGACGTGCCGAACACCTACTGGCAGGCCCACGTGCGCTGCCCGGGGTTCACAGTGTCCGGGGCGACGTTCCCCGGGCTCCCGGGCTTCCCGCACTTCGGCCACAACGGCCGCGTCGGCTGGGCGATCACCAACGCCGCTGCCGACGCGCAGGACCTCTACGTGGAGCACTTCCGCGGTGAGCAGGTGCGCACGGCCGACGGCTGGGCGGACGCGTCCGTGCGCGACGAGGTCATCCACGTACGCGACGGCGAGGACCGCGTCGAACGCTGCTGGCTGACCCCGAACGGTCCCGTCGTGCACGGCGATCCGGCGAGCGGCGCGGCCCTGTCGCTGCGCTGGACGGCCACCGACGGCGCGTGCGAGCAGTTCGGCGTGCTGCGCCGGATGCTGCTCGCCCCCGACGTACCCACGCTGCTCGACGCTCAGGACGGCTGGGTCGACCCGGTCAACAACCTCCTGGCCGCCGACAACAACGGACCTGTCGGACACGTCGGCTACCTGCTGCGCGGGCAGCTCCCGGCGCGCGACAACCACGCCGCGACGCAGGTGCCGGTGCCCGGCTGGGAGTCGGCGCACCGCTGGCGCGGCCGCGTGCCGTTCGGCGAGATGCCGCGGACCGAGGACCCGCCGGAAGACCTCATCGTCACGTCGAACAACACGGTCACCGCCGCCACGCACCCGGTCATCTCCCACGCCGTCAACGATTCCTACCGCTCCGAGCGCATCCACGAGCTGGCCGCCGCGGCCGGCCCCGCGACCGCCGACGACATGCGCGCGTGGCAGGGCGACACGACGTCGGTCGCGGCCCGGCGCTGGGCAGAGCTGCTCGACGGGCGCGGCCGGTACGGTGCTTTTTCCGGAGACGCGGAGCTCGCCCGCGCCGTGATCGTGGCCGGGCGGGGCGACCTCGGGCCCGGCGAGGCCACGGGGCTCGTGCACGCGTGCTTCCGCCGCGAGATCGCCGCGCGCGTGCTGGACGCCGAGATCGGTGCGGACACGCGGGCGTGGCTGATGAAGTGCGGGCTGCCGGGCATGCCGGTGGTTCTGCGACGCTGGTTCGCGAGCCTGACCTGGCCGCGCGAGGGCGAGTGGCCCGCCGAGCGGCTCGGCGACGACCTGCTGGCCGACGCGCTCGCCGCGGCCTGGCGCCGCGTGGCGGAAACGGGCCCGCGGCCGTGGGGCGAGGTGCACCGGACCGCGGCGAAGCACCCACTGCACCCCGTCGTCGGCTCGGAGTTCGACCCGCCGGCCATCGGCATCGGCGGCGACAACGAGACGATCCAGAACGGCGCTTACGGCTGGACCCCTGGTGGGCGGTTCGACATCACCAACCTGTCGGTCTACCGCCAGGTGCTCGATCTGGCCGATCTCGACGCCTCCGGCTGGGTGATTCCGGGCGGAGCGTCCGGCTCGCCCGGTTCGCGGCACTATTCTGACCAGCTGACCTCGTGGCAGCACCACGAGCTCGTCCCGATGCACCCGCCCGGAACCACAGCAACCGCAGCCACGATCGAGGAGCCGCGACCCGGTGACTGACCAGCCCCCAGAACCGGCCAGCCTGGTCCGCACCGCGTACCGGGCGATCCGCGAGGCCGTGCTGGAGCGGCAGCTGCTGCCCGGCGAGCGGGTGACCGTGCGGCCGCTGACCGAGCGGCTCGGCATCTCGCCGACGCCGGTCAAGGCCGCGCTGGCGATCCTCGAACGCGAGGGGTTCCTCGTGGCTCGCCGGCACTCGGGGTACTTCGTCGCCGAGCTGACCGTCGCGGACATGCGCGACATCTACGAGCTGCGCTCCGCTGTCGACACGCTCGCCGCGCGGGACATCGCCCGCACGCAGCCGGCGGAGCTGCTCGCCCGGCTGGGCGAGCTCGTCGAGGGCCAGCAGGCGGCCCTGGCCTCCGGCGACGTGCCGCGCTACGCCGAGCTCGACCGCGAGTTCCACGGCCTGATCTGGCAGGGCTCGGCCAACCGCCGCCTGCTGGCCATCGCCGACCTGCTCGGCGCGCAGCTGCAGCTGGGCCAGAACGTGACGATCACCGTCGCGGGCCGCCCCGAGGCCAGCCTCGACGAGCACGGGGAGATCCTGGACGCGCTGCGCTCCGGCGACACGGCGGCCGCGGAACAGGCGACGCGCCGGCACGTCGCCCAGGTCATCCGGGCGTTGGAGTCGGCACTGCCGGAATGACAACTGCCGTCGTAACGACACACGGAGGTGGAGCACGTGGACTTCGGGCTGACCGAAGACCAGGAAGCACTGCGCCGCGGCGCCCGCGAGCTGGCGGCGAGGTTCCCCGACGAGTACTGGGCACGGTGTGACGCCGAGGGCACGTTCCCGTGGGACTTCTACACCGCGTTCGCCGACGCCGGGTGGCTCGGCATCGCGATTCCCGAGGAGTACGGCGGTGGCGGCCTCGGGATCTTCGAAGCCGCGCTGCTGCTGGAAGAAGTCGCCGCCTCGGGCGCCGGGATGAACGGGTGCAGCACCATGCACCTCACGATCTTCGGCCTCAACACCATCGTCAAACACGGCAGCGCCGCCCTGCGCGAGGAAATCCTCCCCCGCGCCGCCGACGGCTCGCTGCACGTCTGCTTCGGCGTGACCGAACCCGACGCCGGCACCGACACCACGCGCATCCGCACCTTCGCCCGCCGCGACGGCGACGGTTACGTGATCAACGGCCGCAAGGTCTGGATCACCAAGGCCGGCCAGTCGCAGAAGATGGTGCTCATCGCGCGCACCACCCCGCTCGAGGACGTCGAGCGGCCCACCGACGGCATGTCATTGTTCCTCGTGGACGTCGATCCGGATGCGATCACGCTGAACGCGATCCCGAAGATGGGCCGCAACGCCGTCAGCTCCTACGAGGTCGCGATCGACGACCTGCGCGTGCCCGCGTCGGCCCGCATCGGCGAGGAAGGCCAGGGCTTCCGCTACCTGCTCGACGGTCTGAACCCCGAACGCATCCTGCTCGCCCACGAAGCCCTCGGCCTCGGCCGCGCCGCCGTGGACCGCGCCGTGACCTACGCGCGCGAGCGCGTCGTGTTCGACCGGCCGATCGGGCAGAACCAGGGCATCGCGTTCCCGCTCGCCGAAGCCCAGACGCGCCTCGACGCCGCCGCGCTCATGGCCCGCAACGCCGCCTGGCGCTACGACCAGGGCCTCTCCTGCGGGCGCGAGGCCAACATGGCCAAGTGGCTCTGCGCCGACGCCGGCTTCCAGGCCGCCGACCGCGCGATGCAGACCCTCGGCGGCATGGGCTACGCGAAGGAGTACCACGTCGAGCGTTACTTCCGCGAAGCCCGCCTGCTGCGCATCGCGCCGGTGAGCCAGGAGATGGTGCTGAACTACGTCTCCACGCACGTGCTGGGGCTGCCCAAGTCGTACTGAGACCGGCACGCCGAAGCGGTCCCACCCGGGGGATGCCGGGTGGGACCGCTTCGGCTTTCCGGGCCGCGCCTAGATCTTCGGCAAGGCCACGTCGTTCACCGTGGCCGTGCCCGCCATCACCTTCACCTGCCGGAACTGCGGCTGGTACCCGTTGGCGGCGACGGTGACCATCAGCGGGTTGTAACCCTTGTCCAGCCACAGCCGGTAGTGGCCCTGCGCGTCGGTCTTGAGGGTGTACGAGACCTGGCCGCACACTCCATTGTGGACCATCGTGCAGACCTGCACCGTGGCGTCGGACACCGGGGCGCCCGACGCGGCGTCGGTGACCGTGCCCGAAAGCTCACCCCAGGCCTTGGGGGCCGCGGCCTGCAGCGTGACGGGCAGAGCCGCCACCGCGTAGGGCGAGTCGGTGTCGAGCGCGATCGTCGCCGTGTACTTGCCGGGCTGCGTGACCTTGCCGGAGTCGACGGTCACCGCGACGTTCGCGGTGGCGCCGGGTGCGAGGTCCAGCTCGGTGCTGCCTTCGGAGAGCCAGCCGGCGTCGTCGTCACCGCACTGGTCGTAGCCCGGCAGCATCGCCGTGGTGCGCAGCGCCGGCACGAACGAACCGACCTGGTAGAGCGCGCACGCCCCGCGCCCGCCGCCGTAGTACTCCTGCGGCAGGTCCGGCAGCGACGACCACTTGTCGCTCACCGGGTCGTATTCGATGGTGTGCGCGGTTTCGCCGGCCTGCGAGACGACCGTGCCGGTCCCGGTCTCACCACCGGCGAGCTGCAGGCGACCGTTCGCCCCGCTGTAAGCCATCTGCGAGACCTCGTACGGCGCGTCGGCCACCTTCGTCCACGCGGTGGTACCCGGCTTGAACACATAGGTCGACTTGATGTTCGTGACGCCACCGAGGTATCCGCCGGCGCACACGAGCTCAGCGTGGATACCGGCGCAGGCCGCGTCGCTCTCGGCCTCCGGGTAGTCGGGCAGCGCCGACCAGGTGTTGTGCCCCGGGTCGTAGACGAACGCCGACTTCACCGGGTCCTTGCCGCACACGCTCGCGCAGCCGCCGACCACGTACAGCTTGCCGCCCAGGGTGGCGGCGGTGCTGCCGTAGAGCTTGGCCGGCAGGTCCGCCAGCCGCGACCACGTGTTCGTCTGCGGGTGGTAGGCGTACGTCGTGGACAGGACGCCGGGCATCCCGGCTCCGCCGACGACGTACAGCGAACCGTTCAGGAACGCCGCCGCACCACGCATCACCGGTTCCGGCATGTCCGCGATCGGCGACCACGCGGCGGTGACCGGGTCGTACACGTAGCTGCGGGCCGAGGGCGAGAGCATGTGCATGGGCATGCCGCCCGCGCTGTAGATCTTGCCCTGGTAACCGCCGAGCGCGCTTTCGTAGGTGAACTCCGGGACGTCCGCCAGCGGCTGCCAGCCGGCCGCCGCCGACGGGTCGACCCCGGTGAATCCGGTGACGTGCTCGCCGAGCGACACGTGCACCGGTGCCGTGCCGGTGTTGGTGAGGTTCACCGTCTGGTTCGCGACCTGGCCCATCGTCTTGCTCACGGCCAGCGCGGTCGAACCGACCGCCAGCTGCCCGGCTTTGAGCTTGACGTCCAGGCGGGCCACGGAGTTCAGGCCGGTTGTCGTCGACAGCGCCGGTGACGAGTACCGCGGCAGGGTCGCCGTGTACTGGTGCGTACCGGTGGTGTCGAACAGCTCGTAGAAACCGTCGGGCAGAGCCGCGTCGTCGGACGTCGGGGTGCTCACCGCCGAGCGGGCCGTGGCGGAGTCCGCCACCGTCACGTCGTCGCGCGCCTCGCCGGTGTTGGCGTCGGTGACGACCCCGGCGACCAGGCCACCCTCGGTCGGGGTGCACGAACCGACCACGACGTCGTCGAGCTCCGCGAGCGAGTTGCCGGCACCGCTGAAGTGGAACCGCACGCGCACCTTGTCCTTGCCCGCGGCCTGCGGCAGCGGGATCGACACCTGCCTCTGCAGGAGATCCGTCGTGTGGTGCGCCAGCGTGGTCCAGGTGACACCGCCGTCGAGGGACAGGTCGGTGTCGAACACGCTGTCCCCGTCCGGCACGTACAGCCCGCCGAACGACAGCGCGGGAGCGAGGTCACCACTCAGGTCGAGCACCGGCGACACGAACTCGGTGTCCTCCGCCTTGCCGTCGCGGGTGATCGGGCTGGCGATGGCGTAGTTCCCGGTGCCGATGAAGTTGAACAGCTCGATGCCGTTGTCGAACGACCAGCCGGGCGACGCGGTGTCGGTGATCGTCCAGCCGTCCTTCGGCGTGGTGCCGAGCCAGCCTTCGAAGTTCGTCAGCGCGGCGTGGCCGTAGCCGAGCGCGCTGCACGCCTGCTGATCGGCGGTGGCGGTGAAGTTCTGCCGCACGCTCGAATCGTTGACGCTCACCTGCCGGTCGATCGTCGCGTACCCGGGCTGCACGGCCGAGATGTGCACCTGGTAGTCGCCACCCTGCGGCAGGTCGACGCTGTAGTGCCCGGAGAACGGGTCGGTGAAGATCGCGCCGCCGGGGTAACCGTCCACGGTGATCTTCGCGTACAGCGGCCAGCCGTGGCCCGAGCCGTCGGTGACCGTGCCGGACACCGTCTGCGTGGCGATCTTCGTGACGGCGTAGTCGGAGGTGGTGGCCTGACCGTCCACGATGGACAGCTCGCCGCTGCCGTTCTCGTAGCCGAAGCGGGTGACCGCGATCCGGTAGGAGTCGGCGGCGACGGCGAGGTGGTAGGCACCCCGGGCGTCGGTCGTGGCGTGGTAGACGTTGCCGGTGCCCTTGCCGGTGGCGGTCACGGTGGCGCCGGCGATCGGCGTGCCCGCGGTGTCGCGGACGTGCCCGGCGACCGTCCCTTGTGGAGTGTAGGCGAGCGTCGCGACGCCGTGGGGTGAGCCGAGGCCGGTGGGGCCGTCCCAGCCGGGTCCGGCAGTGCACAGCGCCGTGGCCGCGGCGCACGAGCCGTTGGTGCCCTCGGTGACGTCGTAGAGGTCGTTGCCGTGGTTGAAGTAGGCGTAGGTCGCGGGGTTCGTGCCCGGACGCGGGTCGCCGGCGAGGGCGAACATCGAGGCGATCAGCGGCGACGACAGGCTCGTGCCGCCCACCTGACCCCAGCCGCCGGACTTGCCGGAGTCGTAGATCGCGAAGCCACTCGCCGGGTCGGCGATGGCGGAGACGTCGGCGATGGCGCGGTTCGCGCAGCCGGTGGCGAGCTCCTGCTGGTACTCGGGCTTCGGCTCGTACGGGGAGCAGCCGGAGCCGGCGTCGGACCAGGCCTGCTCGCTCCAGCCGCGCGGGTTCGCCGGGTCGCGGTAGAGGTTCGTGCCGCCGGCGGCGACGACGTTCGGGTTGGCGGCGGGCCAGTCCTGCAGGCCGTAGGCGTGGTCGCCGGTCGAGGCGACCATCGCGACGCCGGGCACGGTGTAGTGCGAGTCGAGCGTGCCCTCTTCGGGGTCTTCACCGTCGATGCCGTAGGAGTTCGAGACGAACTTCGCGCCCAGGCGCACGGCGGTGTCCACGCCGACCACGATGTCGTAGGGGCTGGTGGAGGCGCCCTCGACGAGCAGGATGTGGCACGCGGGGCACGCGGCCGAGACGGCGTCGAGGTCGAGCGCGGTCTCCTGCGCCCAGCCGTCGTCGTCGGCCGGGTAGTTCACGCCGCCGTTCTGATCGACCTTGCGGAAGCAGCCGTTGTCCGTGGTGCACGGCGGGAGGCCGTACTGCGCGCGGTACACGGCGAGGTCGGCTTCGGCGTGGGAGTCGCCGAGCGCGTCGATGATGGCGACGGTCTTGCCCGCGCCGCCGTCGGGGAGGTCGTAGGCGGCCTTGATGTCGGCCGGGCCGAGCGAGTCCGGCAGCGGACCGGCGTTGCTGGTCAGCGGGCGCAGGTCCTTGCCCGCCTTGAACAGCGAGTTGCACGTGACGGTGTGCGGCTTCGGCTTGGCGGGGTTGCAGCCGGTCGGGGCGTAGAGCGCCTTGGGTGCCTTCGCGGCGGTCTTGCCGGTGGCCGTCCGGGTGGCCTTGTCGGCGGCGACGGGCTTCGCGTCGCCGGAGGTGTTGGCCGCGTCGAGCACGGCCTGCCCGGCGGTGGCGAGTGCGTTCGCGGACGGTTGTGGTTGTGCCGCGCGGGGTTGGGTCGTGCCGGCTTGGGTGGTGCCGACGACCAGCGCCAGGCCGGCCAGCACCGGGAGAATGAGCGCCAGCAGGCGCCCCCGGGGGACTCTCAAGGGATAACCTTTCCGTTCGCCCGGGCAGTCACAGGGGTTCATACCCCGCGGGCAGGTCGCGCCCGGCTTCGTCGACTGCCCGGTCGGACCGATCGCCGGGCGCCGGTGCGGCGTCGGCGGGATCCGCGGTGGTGGGGTGGGGATCCGTTCCCGCGTCGGGCCGGGGTATCGCGGTGCCGTCCACCGGACGGTCATCGCCGGGTCTCGTCGCGTTCACCGGCGAAGTATCGGGGCGCGCACGCTCCGTTCGCGATTGGGCGGATGACCTAATCTCCGGCCCGCGCCGGCTTAGTCCACGGCTCCGGATCGGCCGGTCCGCCACTTGGTTCAGTCCGGCGCGGCCATCAGGCTCCCCGCGACAACGCGCTCCCGGCGACCACCACACGCGACGCGAACCGCAGGTGCGCACCGCGGAGCCCAGCGGCGGCGCCAGGATCTCTGGCCCTCGCCGGGCGGCCGGCCCGGTGATCGACGCTGGTTCAGTCCGCCGTCGCCGGGGTGATGCCGGCCTGGGTGGCGCTCACCGCGAGCGCGGTGCGGGAGGACACGCGGTGTTTGCGCATCGCGGAGTTCAGCTGGGCCGCCACGGTTTTCGGGGAGCGGGACAGGACCTGGGCGATCTCCGGGTTGGTGAGGCCCGTCAGCAGGAGCCGCACGACTTCCAGCTCGCGAGGGGACAGCTGGTCGCCGTAGCCGCGGCGGCCGCCGCGCCACACGGCGGTGCCGGGGAGGTGTGAGCGGACGCGAGAGGCGGCGGCAGAGGCACCCAAGGCGACGCAGTCCGCGAGCACCTTTTCCAGCTGTTCCAACGCAGGAGCGCTCGAACCGCCGGCCAGCAGGCACAGCGCTGCACGTTCGCGGGCGAGCAGGGCGTCGTACGGTCGCGGCAATGCCGCCCATGCGGCGGCGGCATCGGCCCACTCCCGCGCGGCGCCGGCGTGGTCGCCCGCGGCCTCGGTGAGCAGTGCCCGGCACCAGTGCGCCGCGCCCGTCGCGCCGGGGTGGCCGGCGGCGAACTCGGCGGTAAGGGCCGAGGCCTCGGTGACCCGGCCGGCGGCCAGCAGCGCTTCCACCCGCACCGGCGCCAGTTCGTCCGCCCACAGCCAGATCTGCTTGCGCGCCACCACGGCCATCGGTTCCTCGGTGACCGCCAGCGCCGGCTCCGGGCGCCCGGCCGCGAGGTGCAGCCGGGCCAGCGCCGCGGCCGGTTCGAGCGGCATGTCGACAATCCCGCGTTGCCGGGCGGCGTCGAGCACCAGCGTCAGCTTGCGCTCGACCTCGGCCTCGCTGCCGGGCTCGGTGGCGGACTGCAGCAGCGCGCCCACCAACGTCGTGTCCAGCTGGATCAGCGGTTCCTCAGCGAGATCCGCGAACTCGGCGACGCGCGAAGCCAGCCCCTGCCACGAGCCGGTCAGCCAGTCGAGGCGGATCAGCGTCGCGAGCCCCATGTCGCGCAACCGCTGCAACCCCTGCCGCTCCGCCAGCTCGACGGACCGGGTCAGTTTGGCGCGCGCGTCGGCGTAGCGGCCCCACTGCAGAGCGGCGTCGCCGTAGTTGAGCAGGCCGCGGGTGATCTGCAGCGGGTCGTGGGCGTCGTCCGCGGGCAGGGTGTCCGCGACCGTCCAGCCGGCTTCGTCGCCCATCTCGAGCAACGCCGTCGCGCGATCGACGGTGAACGACAGCCGCTCGTCCTCCGGCACGGCCGAGCGCACGACAGCGTCGGCGCGGTCCAGCCACTCGCGGTGCGCCAGCGCGGGCCACGACGCCCCGGCGGGCCGGCCGAGCACGGACATCGCCTGCGCGACGGCGACCGGATTGTCCGCCAGATCGGGGATCGCGCGTGCCAGCTCGGCGGCGCCCTCGGCGTAGTCGCCGGCGTGCATCAGCAACCGGCCCAGCTGGCTGCGGATCTCCGCGGTCTCGCGCCGGTCGAGCACGGCGCTGTCGAGCACCCCACGCACCGTCCGCACGAGGTCGACCCGCCCGAGGTAGCCGGTGAACGCGAACAGCGGCGTCTTGCGCGAAAGCCTGGCCACGGCCGTCGGCGGCAGGGCGGGCGAGGCGAGCAGGCCGTGGAGGAAGGACACGGCCGTGTGGTGGTCGCCGGACGCGAGCGCGAGATCCGCCGCGCGTTCCGCGTACTCGCACCACTTCTCCGTCTCGCCGGCCTCACGGAAGTGGTGCGCGAGCACGGCGACCGGCGCGGGGTCCCAAGCCGACAGCGCCTTGCCCGAACGCCGGTGCAGCTCGCGGCGTTCGCGCCCGCCCATGCCGTCGTACACGGCCTTCGCGGCCAGCAAATGCCGGAAGCCGAGCCGCCCGCGTTCGTCCTCGACGAGCAGACCGCTGCGCGCGGCCTCGTCGATCGCCGTGCCCGCGCGTTCGGCCGGCAGCCCGCAGACCTCGACGACGTCAGGTTCGGCCGCGGGGGTCGCGAGCACCGCGCACGCCCGCAGCACCGCCTGGGCGTCGGGCGTGAGCCGCACGAGCCGTTCGGCCAGCGCGTCGCGGATCGTCGGCGGTACGGCGATGTCGGTGAGCGAACGCCGGATCCACTCACCGCCCTGGCGGATGAGGTCGGCGCGGTCGCGCAGCAGCCGGACGGATTCCTCGAGCGCGAACGGGATCCCGTCGGTGTGCCGGTGCAGGAACCGCGCGAACGGCTCCGACACGCGCTCGTCGCCCAGCATCGACGACACCAACTGCGCGGTCTGGGCCACGTCGAGCGCGCCGAGGGTGATGCGCGGGTAACGCGAGGACAGCCGCAGCAGCAGGCTGTCGTCGCCGACCTCGTCGGGCCGGTAGGTGAGCACGAGTCCCGGCCGCTGCTGCCGGGCGGCGAGGAACAGCAGGAACTCCAGCGTGGTCTCGTCGGCCCAGTGCACGTCTTCGACCACGAGCACGTCGACGTCGATGCGGTCGAGCAGCTCGGCCAGCGCGCGCAGCAGCCGGTGCCGGGCCGCGCCCGCGTCGGCCAGCGCCTCCGGCGCCGGCGGCAGGTCCCACTCCGGGAACAACGGCCGCAGCGTGCCGGCCAGCGGGCTCAGCTCCAGGCCGGCGACGCCGGGGCGCGCCTGGCGCAACGCGTCGACGATCGGGCCGAGCGTGAGCGCCTCCCGCAGCGGCGGGCAGCGCGCGACGAGCACACCGGGCTCCTGCGGCAGCTCCCGCACGAGCCGGCTCTTGCCGATGCCCGCCTCGCCCGAGACCAGCACCACCCCCGGCGGCGACGCGAGCGCCGCGGCGAGGCGGGTGAGCTCGTCGTCGCGGCCGATGAGCCGGGGCGTGCCGACCGCGGGGAGGTCACGCCTGTCCGCTGCTACGCGTACCTCGCTCGCCTCGCCGATCACCGCTGGATTCTCGGCACGTCGGCCCCGCGCGGGCAAGCGTCCGGACCGTGATTCACACTGCTGTCACACGTTTCCGACAAAAATCGACACGCCACGAGCAAGTGGCGCAACGCCGTCGGCCGATCGGCGCAACCGTCCGGAGTGGACCTGCAACCAGTACTTCCGAGCTTCCTCGAAGAAGCCGGCGCGGCCCTCCCCCACTGAACCGACGTCACACGCCCACGGTCCGAGGCACCGGGGAACTGCTCGTCGCTGACCCTGACATTGCGCCGTGGCCTGTGCAGGCTCGGTCAGCTGGTTGCCTTCGGTCGAAAACCATGTCAGCAGTATGAAAACTATCGAGAACCAACCGGGCGAGACCTAGATCATGAAGAAATTCGGCGATTTCGACTAACGCGAAGATTCCAGGTTTTTCGCGACGGGCAGCCCCATCGCAGCGCACGTTGTCGCGTCACCGGGGAACACACCGACCGCGCCGACCGCCGCCTGGTCGATGTTGACGGCCGCGGACGTCAGGACGCACGCGACGAGCGGAGGAACGACCCGGGGCAGCCCGGGCTTCTGCCACCGGTAGTAGTCCTCAGCCCAGGCGGTCTTGCAGTACGACATGATGTGGGCCGCGGTGTCACCGCGGCCGTTGGCGCTGTTGCCGCTGACGCCGACGGCGACGTGCTGACCGTCCGCGCTGCTGGTGATGTCCGCGTTCTGGTAGCAGTAGGCGATCTCGCGCTCGGTCGGCGCCGCGGTGGTGACCTGCCCGCCGGCGGCCGGGGTCACCGTCTGCGGGGTTCCGCTGGTGAACAGCGCCGCCCCGCCGAGTCCGACGAGGACCACCGCGGCGGCAGTGCCTGCCAGAGCCAGCTTGGTGCGTCGCCGCACCGCTCGTGCCCCCTGGGCCTCGATCGCCTCGAAGTCCAGCGACACCGGCGGCCGGCGGGAGCCCAGGGCCCGCTCGAGCAGCTCCCGTTCTGTCGTCATGGCAGAACCCTTTCGGTCGGGTTGAGCGTGGTCGAGTCGTCGGACAGCAGCGTCCGCAGCGCGGCCAGGGCGCGCGCGGACTGGGACTTCACCGTGCCTTCGCTGATCCGCAGCGTCGCCGCGGTCTCGGCGACCGAGAGGTCGCAGTAGAAGCGCAACGCCAGCACGGCACGCTGCCGTGGCCCCAACGTGCGGAGCGCGGCGCGGACATCAGCGCCGTCCTCGGGGGCCGCGGCGCGCTGCGTGCGTTCGGGGGGCTTCGTCAGCACTTCGCTGCGGCGGTGCGGCCGGCGGGAGGCGTCGATCGCCAACCGGGCCATGACCTTGCGCGCGTAGGCCTCGATTCCCGCGGGATCCAGCCGGTGCCAGCGCTTGTACAGCCGCAGCAACGTCACCTGCACGATGTCCTCGGCCAGGGCCCAGTCCCCGCACATCAGGAACGACACCCGGCACCACACCGGCGCGCGGTCCCTCGCCACGTCGGTGAAGCTCTTTCGATCCGCCACGTCACCACCCCTCGTCGACCACCCCATACGACGCGGGGACCGCGCGAGGTTGCATGGCTAGCCGAAATCTTTCCGGCGCGCGGCTGCCAGGCCTGCCTTGGCCAGGTCCTCCAGCGCCGCACATCGCTCTCGTCGGAACGGACGAGGTGCTCCTGTTCGCCGCGAAGCAGCCGGCGTGCGCGGGGTGTGACTGCGTGCTGCGGCGGGGTCGCCGGTGTTGGTGCCCGAGCGGGACAGCGGCAGGGCTGGGCCGCGCAGGATCACGCGTCAGAGTCGTGGACGCGGTTTTGTGGTCCTGCGGAGTGCCCCGTCAGGACGACGGCGCGATCTCCGCCGAGTCACTCAGCCGCAGCTTGCGCCGGGCCCGTTGGAAGAACGTGGTATGACCCAGCCGCACGACCCGGGCCGCGCTCGGGCGGGCGCACAGCTCGATGCGCTCCCCCGGCTCCACGTAGCCCTCGACGATCCCGTCGACCTCCACCGCCAGCCGGCCGCTGCCCGGCAGCAGCTCGAGCGCCAGCGTGTCGTGGACGGAGAGCACCACGCCGCGGCCGTACGCGGAGTGCGGGGCGGCCGGCGTGACCAGCAGCGCCTCCACGGCGGGGCTCGTGATCGGGCCGCCGGCGGAGAAGCTGTAGGCCGTGGAGCCGGTCGGCGTCGCGACGATGACCGCGTCGGCCGCGTAGCTCACGAACTGCTCCTCGTTCACGCGCACCGCGACCAGCGCCCCGCCGTCGCCGGGCACGCGGACCACGGCGACGTCGTTGAACGCCGTCACGGTCCGGCCGCCGATCACCGCGTCGACCGCCAGGCGCGGCTCGACGGTGAACTCGCGCGCGTCGATCATCGACAACGCGCCGGGCAGGTCGGGCACGTCGACCTCCGCCAGGAAGCCGAGCTTGCCGAGGTTCACGCCCAGCACGGGGGCGCGCTGCCCGTCGGCCAGGCGCATGGCGCGCAGCATGGTGCCGTCGCCGCCGAGGCTCACCAGCAGGTCGGACTGGGTGGCGAGCTCTTCCGCCGACACCCCCACCGCCTTGCAGTCCAGGCGCACGATCTCTTCGGCGATGCCGAGGATCTTGATCCCGCGGTTCGCGGCCCACGCGAGGACGGCCTCGACCGCCGGGGCGGAGTCCCGCTTCGGGTGCAGTACCAGTCCGGCCGAGTGCACGTCAGCGCCCTGCCGGTCCGAAACGCACTACCGGTTCGAACAACGCTGCCGGTTCGAAGAGCGCTGCCGGTCCGGGGCGCACTGGCTGTACGAGAAGCATGGGCCAAGTCTGCCCGGATCCGACGCCTTTGGCGAGCCCCGCCTAAGCTGGGCGTTCGTGATCGAGAGTGCGCGCGGCGCGGCCGCCAACTGGGCGGGGAACCTCACCTACGGCGCCCGCGAGGTGCTGACCCCGCGGACGCTCGACGAGGCCCGCGAGCTGGTCGCCTCCGCGGAGCGGATCAAGGCGCTCGGCAGCCGGCACAGCTTCAACGACGTGGCCGACAGCCCCGGTGGCGTGCAGCTGGATCTTTCGGGGATCTCGGGTTCACCGTCGCTGGACACTCGCGCTGCCACCGTGACCGTCGGGGGTTCGGTCCGCTACGGCGACCTCGTGGCCCGGCTCGACGAAGCCGGCTTCGCGCTGGAGAACCTCGCGTCGCTGCCGCACATCACCGTGGCCGGCAGCGTCGCCACCGGCACCCACGGCTCGGGCGAACGCCACCCCGGCTTGGCCGCGGCCGTCTCCGCGGTGGACCTGCTGACCGCCGACGGCTCGCTGCTGACCTTCACCCGGGGCGACGCCGACTTCGCCGGTGTCGTCGTCGGCCTCGGAGCTCTCGGCGTGGTGACCCGGCTGACGCTCGACCTGATCCCGTCGTTCACCGTGCGCCAGGACGTGTTCGACAACCTGCCGTGGTCCGCTGCCGTCGAGCACTTCGACGAGATCCAGGCGGCGGGCTACAGCGTCAGCCTGTTCACGAACTGGGCCCGCGACGTCGTCGACCAGGTCTGGCTGAAGAGCCGCACCCCGGCCGAGTTTCCGGCTTCGCCGCCCGCCGCTGTCCCGCCTTCACTGTTCGGCGCCGTCCCCGCCGACGGTCCCCGCCATCCTGCCCACGCGGCCGGCGTGCCGGCCGGCAACACCACCGCCCAGCTCGGCGCCCCCGGCCCCTGGTATGACCGCCTCCCCCACTTCCGCCTCGGCTTCACCCCGAGCGTCGGCGCCGAACTCCAGACCGAGTACTTCGTGCCCCGCGCCGCTGCCCCCGCCGCCTTCGAAGCCCTGCGCGGCATCGGCCACCTCATCGCCCCACTGCTCCTGGTGTCCGAAATCCGCACCATCGCCGCCGACGACCTCTGGCTCAGCCCCTCGTCGGGCCGCGACAGCGTGGCGATCCACTTCACCTGGCTCCCCCGCCAACCCGAGGTCGAGACCCTTCTGCCGACCATCGAGTCCACCCTCGCCCCCTTCGCCCCCCGCCCCCACTGGGGCAAACTCTTCCACGGCGAGGCACTCGACCTGGCCTACCCGCGGTCGGCCGACTTCCGCTCCCTGGCGACCCGGCTGGACCCCGCGGGAAAGTTCCGCAACCCGTTCCTGGACCGGCACGTCTTCGGCAGCTGATCACGCCGCACCGCTCACCACGCCGGGGCGAGCTTTCGCGCGCACCGAGTTCCGCTGATCACAGTCGGCAGCCTCAATATCAGGCGTATGCAACTATTGCCAGCGACGGTAGTTGTCCACGCTTCAGGAGGAAGTCCCATGCCGCTCGCCCTGCTCGCGCTGGCCATCGGCGCGTTCGGCATCGGCACGACGGAGTTCGTGATCGCCGGGTTGCTGCCCGAGGTGGCGGCCGATTTCGGGGTGTCCATCCCGGCCGCGGGGTGGCTGATCACCGGGTACGCGCTGGGGGTGGCGGCCGGTGCGTTGCCGATGACGGCGCTCGGCACCAGGATGCGGCGCAAGCACCTGCTGCTCCTGCTGATGGGGGTGTTCATCGTCGGCAACGCGTTGTCGGCGCTGGCGCCGAGCTACGGGGCGCTGCTGGCCGGCCGGATCGTCGCGGCGTTGACGCACGGGGCGTTTTTCGGGGTCGGCGCGGTGGTGGCCGCGGACCTGGTCAAGCCGGAGAAGAAGGCCGGCGCCATCGCGCTCATGTTCACCGGGCTGACGCTGGCCAATGTGCTCGGCGTGCCGCTGGGCACGTTCATCGGGCAGGGCCTGGGGTGGCGAGCGACGTTCTGGGTGGTCGCGGGGCTGGGCGTGCTCGGGCTGGCCGGCGTCGCCGCGCTCGTGCCGGACACCCCGAGGCCCGAGAACACGAGCATCAAGACGGAGTTCGCCGTGTTCCGCCACGCGCGGGTGTGGCTGGCGGTCGGCCCGACGATCCTGGGCTTCGGCGGCGTGTTCGCGAGCTTCACCTACATCGCGCCGATGATGACCGAGGTCGCCGGCCTGCCGAGCAGCGCGGTGAGCTGGCTGCTGGTGCTGTTCGGCGTCGGGCTGGTGCTCGGCAACCTCGTCGGCGGCAAGTTCGCCGATCGCGCGCTGATGCCGACGCTGTACACGGTTCTGATCGCGCTGGCGGTGGTGCTCGCGGTGTTCGCCTTCACCGCTCACGCGGCCGTGCCCGCGATCGTCACGCTGTTCCTGCTGGGCGGCTTTGGCTTCGCCACCGTGCCGCCGTTGCAGATGCGGATGCTGGCCAGCGCGGAGGCGGCACCCACGGTCGCCAGTGCCGTGAACATCGGCGCGTTCAACCTCGGCAACGCGCTGGCCGCCTGGCTCGGCGGCGTCGTCATCGCCGCGGGCTACGGCTACGCGTCGACCAACTGGGTCGGCGCCGCCATGACGGTGGCCGCCCTCGCGCTGGCCGTCGTGTCAGGCCGGCTGGATCGCGCGAAAACACCAGTGCCGGCGCACTGACCACAGTGGACACCGCGGGCCCGGCGCACTCGCCAGGCCCGCGGCACCTACGTCACACCAGCTTGCGCAGCCGCGGCAGGATCTCCGTGCCGTAGGCCTTCAGGAACCGCTCCTGGTCCGGCCCGGGGGCGTGGAACACCAGGTGCGTGAAGCCCAGGTCGAGGTACCGCTTGATCGCCGCCACGTGCTCGTCCGGGTCGGACGACACGATGAACCGGCTCGCGGCCCGCTCGATCGGCAGCGCGTCGGCCAGCCGCTGCATCTCGACCGGGTCCTCGACACCCGTCTTCTCCTCCGGCTTCAACGCCAGCGCGCCCCAGAACCGCGTGTCCTGCAACGCGCGGTCGGCATCGGCGTCGAACGAGACCTTGACCTCGATCATCATGTCCACGTCGCCGACCGCCCGGCCCGACTGCTCCACGCCCTCGCGCACGGCGGGCAGCAACGTGTCCGTGTACAGCGACGGCGCCTTGCCACTCGTGGTGATGAACCCGTCACCCCGCCGGCCCGCGAGCCGCGTGGCCGCCGGGCCGGAGCCCGCGATGTAGAGCGGCACCGGCACCTCCGGCCGGTCGTACACCGTGGCCTTCTCCGTGCGGTAGTGCGCACCTTCGAAGTCCACGCGCTCCTCCGTCCACAGGCGGCGGATGAGCTCGATCGCCTCCTTCAGCCGCGCGAACCGCACCTTCGGCTCCGGCCACTCGATGCCGAGCGGGGCCTCGTTCATCGACTCGCCCGACCCGATGCCCAGCACCACGCGGCCCGGGAACAGGCACCCGAGCGTGGCGAACGCCTGCGCCACCACCGCCGGGTGGTAGCGGAACGTCGGCGTCAGCACGCTCGTGCCGAGCACCACCCGCTGCGTCGCCGAACCGAGCGCGCCCAGCCACGGCAGCGCGGCCGGCGCGTGGCCGCCGTCGTGGCGCCACGGCTGCAGGTGGTCGCTCACGAACACCGAGTCGAACCCGTTCTCCTCGGCCAGCACGCCGTAGCGCAGCAGCTCCGCCGGCGCGAACTGCTCCGCCGACGCCTTGTACCCGAACCTCACCACTGGACTCGTCCCTTCTCAGACGCCCGCGTTCACCTTGCCGATGATCTCCGACCCGAGCAGCTCGATCTGATCGAACCACCGATCGAACTTGAACCGGAAGTCGAACACCAGGTGCTCCACTCCCGTCGCGGCAAAGCGGTCGATCTCCTCCAGAGCATCCTCCGGTGTCCCGACGATGAGCTGCCCTGAGAGATCCTTCACGGTCTCGAATGTGCCCGACGGTGGCTTCACCGCGAACTTCGCCTTGTTCGCCCAGGCCAGCAGGCCCGGCACGTTCACGTGCTTCACCGCTTCCTCGTACGTGCGCTCGATCGACGTGGGCGGGATCACGGCCACGGTCGGCATCGTGCGCCCGGCCTGGTCCGAGAGCTCCCGCATGGTCGTCACGCGCTTGTCCAGCGTCGCCATCGAGATCCGGCCCGGCATCCAGCCGTCGCAGAACTCGACCGCGAGCCGGGCCGAACGAGGGGTGGCACCGCAGTACCAGAACGGTACCCGCCCACCCAGCGGCTTCGGTTCGATCGTGATGTCGCTGAACGAGAAGTTCGCGTCCGAGTAGGTCACGTCGTTCTCGGTGAACACGCGCTTGAAAATCTCGGCGTTGGAGCGCACGAGCTCCACGCGGTCGCGCTCGCCCCACTCGATGGCCTCGAACTCGTGGTCGAATGTGCCGGCGCCGAACCCGAGGATCACGCGCGGGCCGAACAGCTGGGTCATCGTGCCCGTCATCAGGGCCGTGACCAGCGGGTGCCGGAACGGGATCAGCGAACCCGTGCCCAGCTCGATGCGCTCGGTCACGGCGCCGATGGCCGTGAGCGTGGTGAGCGCGTCGTAGAACGTGCGGTTGGGTTTCTCCATCTCGCCGTGCGGCTCGAACACCAGGTGGTCACGCACCCAGACCGAGTCGAACCCGGCCTTCTCGGCCATGATCGCGCCCTGGAGCACGTTGTCGCGCGAGGCGTGCTCGCCGAAATGCGGGAGCAGCAGTCCGAACTTCATGCGTTCTGCACCTTTCCTGACACCGCCTGCTTGCCGTGCCCGGCCTCGCCGGTCACCTTGCCGCCCGCGAACACCTCGGTGCCGCGGACGTAGGTCTGCTCGATGCCGGCCGTGAGCTGCCGGCCGTCATACGGGGTCCAGCCGATCTTCGACAGCACGCCGTCGTTCGTGATCGTCCAGGGCGCGTCGAGGTCCGCGATCACGAAGTCCGCGTCGCAGCCCGGGGTCAGCGCGCCTTTCACGCCCTGCAGGCCGAACTTCGCGGCCGGCGCGCCGGCGACGAGCTCCACCGCGCGGTCGAGCGTGAGCAGTCCCTTGTTCACCGCGTCGAGCGCGAGCGGGTAGAAGTACTGGATGCCGGGGGTTCCCGTGTGGGAGCTCCACATCTGCGTCCAGCCGATCTCCTTCTCCTCGCGCGTGTGCGGCGCGTGGTCGGAGGAGAACATGTCGATCGTGCCGTCGCGAAGGCCCTCCCACACGGCTTCGCGGCCGTCGTCGGGCACCCAGTAGGACAGCGCGTACGGGCCGAGCTTCTCCACATCGTCCCAAGTGGACAGGAACGGCAGCCAGTGGTTGACCTCGCACGTCACGTCCACGCCGTGCTGACGGGCCCGGCGCACGGCCTCGACGGAGCGGCGCGTCTGGATGTGCGCGAGGTGCACCTTGCAGCCCGACGCCTCGGCCAGGCGCAGCACTACCTCGATCGCGGTGTCCCAGATGACGCCGTTGCGCGCGGCGTAGGCCGACGCGTAGCCCTGCGGCGTGTTTTCCCCGCGAGCCAGGTATTCGCCCTCGATGTAGTCCATCAAGGACTGGTCGTGCGGGTGGATGATGAAGCGCTTACCCGTCTTGGCGATGGTGTCCATCATGCGCAGCAGGTCGCCGTGCCCGTGCATGCCGGTGCCGGCCGGGTGCGGGTAGGTGCGGCCGGTGTCCACGACCATGTAGATCTTGTATGCGTTTACGCCCATCGCGGCCATCGGCGCGATCTCGTCGGGCTGCGTGGCCGCCGGGTTGTGGTTCCAGTCCACGATGGACTTCTCGGCGTAGAGGTCGAACACCTCGCGCAGCGTCTTCGCGGTGGTGGTCGGGGGATTCAGGTTCGGCATCCCGAAGATCGTGGTGACGCCGCCCGCAGCCGCCTGCAGCGACGTCGTGTAGATGTCTTCCTTGTGCTCGAACCCGGGTTCGCGGGTGTGCACGTGGACGTCGACCATGCCGGGCAGCACCAGTTTCCCGGTGGCGTCGACGGTGCGGCCGACGTCGGCGATCTCGACGGAGCCGGATACGACCCCGACGACCTTGCTCTCGTTCACCAGCAGGTCGCCGTCCACGGCGCCGCTGGGCAACTGGACCCGGCCACCGCTCACGCGAAGATCGATGCTCATGCCTTCACCTCCACTACGGCCGGGTGTCCGCCCGGCCGGCTCGAACGCACGACCACATCGGCCGGGCGGAGATACTCCTCGAACCACGCGACGATGCGGGGCGTCGTCGCGGTCCAGTACTTGTCGTAGGCGGCGTAGTGACTCGTGTGCCGCTGCATGATCAGTTCCTTCGGCCCGCGCGCGGCTTCGTAGATCCGCTCCGCGTGGTCGGTGGGCGTGGTGGCGTCGTTCTCCACGCCGATCACGAG
Source organism: Amycolatopsis sp. NPDC051372 (assembly GCF_040682095.1). Lineage (NCBI taxonomy): Bacteria > Bacillati > Actinomycetota > Actinomycetes > Pseudonocardiales > Pseudonocardiaceae > Amycolatopsis > Amycolatopsis sp. NPDC051372. The sequence continues at coordinate 258,984 of NZ_JBFBAF010000008.1, read as the reverse complement.
CAGCGGCGTGGTCAGCGTCGCCGCCGCCTCGGCCGGGCGGTAGGCGATGATCTCCTCCGCCGCGGACAGGAGTACCTGCTTCGGCACGCGTCCGTCCACATCGGATTTCACGCTCGTGGCGCGGCGTTCCGAGGTCGGCACCATGATCTCTTCGCGCGGGTTCACGAGCTTGCCCACGCCGTGCAGCGTCCGCTCGCGCCGGTCGGCGTCCAGCTCCGCCAGGAAGTCGAGCCACTGGTACTCGCTGCGCATGCGGTGCAGCCAGTCGCCGCCGTCGGCGACGGGCAGCTGGCTCACCGCCGCCCGCACCCGCGGGTCGACGGCCGCGAGCAGCACCGCGTTGCCCCCGCCCGTGCCGCCGCTGCCGAACACGCCGATCGAGTCGGGCAGCACGTCGGGCCGCGCCTCGGCGTAGGTGACCGCGCTGCGCAGATCGGCAAGCTGGCGGGCCGGCGAGAGCCGCTCCGGATCGCCCTCGGAACCACCGAAGCCGCGGTAGTCGAACACCAGCACGGCGAAACCGGCGTCGGTGAGCGCCTGGTGGTAGCGCACGTAGAGCTTCGCGTCCTTCAGACCCATCCAGCCCGGGCCCTGCACGACGACGCGGTAGGGCCCGTCGCCCTCGTCCGGGGTGCGCCAGAGCCCGCTGATGCGTTCGCCGTCGCTGAACCAGGAGACCTCGTCAGTTCGCATGCCGTTTCCGTTCACTCCTGCCCGCCGGTTTCCGGGCAGGGGGTACCTGCCCGGCGATTCGGCCGGGTTTGCCGACAACGCTTTTTTCGATTTGCGAGAAAGGATTCTGTTACGCGGGGAATTCGCTTTCGGGTTCGCGATCGCTTTCGCCGGAAAGGATCTTGGCGACGCCTTCGCTCACTTCGCGAAGGTGGTCGTGCAGAGCCGCTTCGGCCTTCTCGACGTCACCGCGCTCGACGTGGTCGACCAGCGTGGTGTGGCGTCCGTGGTGGCTGCGGCTGCCCGACACCCGCCAGCCGAGCAGGTACCGCCCGACGCTGCTGCGCAGATCCTCGATCAGCTCCACCAGCCGCGGATTGCGCTCGGCGTCGTAGAGCTCCCGGTAGAACCGCACGCGGACGTCGAGGAAGCCTTCGCCCTCCTCCTCGGCGTCGAGCAGCTCCGCGTTGCGGCGCAGGCTCGCGATCCGGTCCGCGGTCATCGTCTTCATCGACTTGCGCAGCGCGTGGGTCTCGAGCAGGTCGCGCAGCTCGTAGATCTCCACGAGCTGTTCGGCCGTCAGCGTCTTGACCACCGCGCCGCGGCGCGGGTGGAACTCCACGAGCCCCTCGGCGTCGAGCCGCAGCAGCGCGGCCCGCACCGGGAGCCGGGACACCCCGATCGCGGTGGCCAGCGCCTCCTGCCGGAGGTGCTCCCCGGGGGCGAACGCCCCGGAGAGCAACGCCTGGCGCAGGACTTCGTAGACCATGTCGCCGATCGAACGGTAGCCGCTCGACAACCGCGACACGACCTCGTCGAAGCTGGCGCGGCCGGTGATCGCGGCCCCCTCCGGGGTGCCGCCTCCCGTACCGCCGCCGACTCCTCCGGACTGACGCTGAGCCATCGTGACCTAGCCTCCCCTCGACCGGCGTGCGCCGGCCGTCAAGCGGTTACCATTCGTCCTGGTTTTGCCGGACAATCGTATCCTGGATCCATTATCGGACCGACCCGGACGAGTCCTTTCCCACTGGGCACTTTTCACCGGGTCTTTCCGTTGCCGACCAGGTGGATCAGTTGATCTTCATGGCCGCCGTCGCCTTGTCCCACGTGGCGGTGTCGACCCAGACGGACGTGGCCGGTGCCTTGGTGATCGCGCCGACCTTGTTGGCCAGATCCTCCTGGACCTTCGCGGAAGCCTCGGAGTAGGCGTCCTTCGAAGCGGGGAACGTGTCCGCTGCCTTGAGTGCGTCGTAGGTGCTCGACGCTTCCTTCTCGTCCGCCTTGGCGTAGGCGACCGCGGCCTTGACCCACTGGTCCTTGTCGGTGTTGAAGATCTGCGCCGCCTTGATCCACGCCTGGTCGATCGCCACGGCCAGCGCGCCGTGGCTCGCGAGCCACTGCGGTGAGGTCGCGAGGAACGAGTCCGCGAGCTCCGGCGCGGTCTTCGACATCGTCACGAGGTCGTGGAAGCCGGCCGAGGTCAGCTTCGAGACGTCGGTGGCGTGCGCGAACGTCGCGTCGATGTGGTGGGTGAGCATGGCGCTCACGCGCACCGACGCGCCACCGGCCACGGTCGTGGTGACCGCCTTGGGGTCGATGTTGTTCTTCGCCAGCAGGTCGGCGAACATCAGCGCCTCGACGCCGTGGACGTTCGAGGTGCCGTAGACGTGGCCGGGCAGATCCTTCATCGAGCTCAGCGAAGGGGCGCCGATGAAGTGGTAGTCCAGCCGCGGCTGGCTCGGCCCGAAGATCTTCAGGCCCGAGTTGATCGACGACGACACGGCGAGCGTGCCGATGTCGGCGTCGCCGGCGAGCAGCACCCGGATGGCCGAGGGGTCGCCGGTCTGGTTGACGATCGTCGCGTCGGCGCCCCAGCTCTTGAGCACCTGCGCCACGAGGGCGATCTTGGTGTCCTCGATGGCGGGGGCGGCGCCGGTGACGATCCGGATGGTGGTGCCCTTGAGGTTCGGCGTGCCGTCGGCCGAGGTCGGCAGCTTGTCGCCGGTGCCGGTGGCCGCGTCGCCGGAGCCGCACGCGGCCGTGAGCGACACGGTGAGCGCGGCGATCGCGCCGACGACGAGCGCCGTGCGGCGCCGCCGCGAAGAGGGAGCGGACATCGCGGACCCTCCTTTCTGGACTGGATCTGACGGTGGGGTGGGGAGGGAAATGGGGGTTGGGAGAGCGGTTCGAGCGTGGTGCTCCAGTGCAGGAACTTCAGTGCGGGAACTTCAGTGCAGGCCGAGCACGATGCCCAGCACGTGATCGCGCAGCTTCGCCACCTCGGGATCGCCGAGCAGCTCCGCGTGCGTCCGCGGTTTGGGGAACGGGACCTCGACGACGTCGCGGGCCGAGCCGGGCGAGGTGCCCATCACCACGATGCGGTCGGAGAAGAACACGGCCTCGTCTACGTCGTGGGTCACGAGCACCGTGGTCGCGCCGATGCCTTCGATGATCGTGGCGATGTCCTGCTGGAGCCGGCGCCGGGTGAAGGCGTCGAGCGCGGACAGGGGTTCGTCCATGAAGAGCACATCGGGGTCGCAGGCCAGGGCCCGGGCCAGGCCCGCGCGCTGCTGCATGCCGCCCGACAGCGCCGACGGGTAGTAGCCCGCGAAGTCCTGCAAGCTCGTCATCTCGAGCTTCGCGGCGATCGCGGCGTCGACCTCTTCGGGCGGGAGCTCCTTGGCCTTCAAGGCGAAGACCATGTTCTCGCGCACGGTCTTCCACGGCAGCAGCGCAGGCTCCTGGAACACGAACCCGATCGAGCCCGGCACGCCCTGCACAGGGTTGCCGTTGATGCGGATCTGGCCGTCGTCGACCGGGATGAGCCCGGACATCATCCGCAGCAGCGTGGTCTTGCCGCAGCCCGAGGCGCCGATCAGCGAGATGAACTCACCCTGGCGGATGTCGAAATGCACGTCGGAGACGGCGAGGAAGCTCTCGGCCTTGCGGCCCGGGCGCTGGTAGCGCTTGGACACGTGCTCGATCTCGATGCAGGCCGTGGGTGCGCTCATGGCGAACCTTTCATTGACGGTGCCGGGTTCAGACGCGGGTGTGGGCCGAGGCGTTGGACGACCACGGGGCGAGCTTGCGGCGCAGGACCTCGAGGACGATCGTGCCGATCACGCCGACGATCGAGGAGCTGATGATCGAGGCGAGCAGCGGCGCGGTCTGGAACGAGTCGCCGTAGTTCTGGATCAGCCCGCCGAGACCCTTGAGGCTGATGTCCATCTCGCCGATGATCACACCGATCAGGGCCTTGGCCAGCGCGATGCGCAGGCCGGCGAAGATGTAGGGCACGGCGTTGGGCATCGCGACGTGGCGAACCACCGACCACTCCCCCGCCCGGTAGACCTTCGCCATGTCGAGCAGGATCGCCGGGGTGGTGCGGGTGCCTTCGGCCGTGTTGATGATGATCGACCACACCGCGAGCAGGAAGGTGATCGTGACCTCGGAGGTGAACCCGATGCCCGTCCAGATCACCACGAGCGGCGTGAGCGCGATCAGCGGCGTGGCCTGGAAGAAGCTGACGTAGGGGTTGAGCACGCGCGACACGGTTTCGCGCCGGCCCATCCACACGCCCACCGCGATGCCGACCACGGCCGAGAGACCGAAGCCCGCCGCGAGTACCTCCATCGCCCGCAGGAAGGCCGCGCCGAGCTCACCGTTGCCGATGATGTCCACAAAGGACGCGGCGACCGCCGACGGGGTGGCCAGCAGGATCGGGTTGACCTGCGCGCCGAAGATCTGCCACACGCCCAGGAACACCACGACCGACGCGACGGGCAGCACCCGCCGGCGGACCTTCGCGTTCCACGGGATCCGGAACTTCCTGGGTGGCGCGGCCGGTGGTCCGGCCCGGTCCGGGGCCGAACTGGCCAAGCTCGTGTCTTCGGTGAGGGACACCGTGACCTCCTCCGGTTGTCAGTTGGAGCCTGGATCCATTCGACATCAAGGATGCGCACAACGACTACCACCGGCCGGTTTTCCCCGGCCGACGGTGTTGCGTCCTGTGTGGAGCTGTCCTGTGTGGTCAGGCGGCGAGCACGCCGGCGCGGCGGCCGAGGTGCACGTAGTGGTCCCAGAGCTTGCCGGGGCGGTGCCCGCCGCGGTCGTAGCTCTCGGCGACCTGCACGATCTCTTCGGGCGTGAGCGGCAGCGGGGTGCCGAGCTGGCGCGCAATGAGGAGCGTGCGGGCGTTCTCCTCGAGGTCGAGGCAGTCCATCAGCAGTTCCTGGATGCGGTTCGCGACCACGACCGTGCCGTGCGAGCGCAGCAGACACGCGCCGGCGTCGCCGAGAGTCTTCGCCACGGCGTCACCCTGCTCGCGCGAGCGGATGTGCGTGGGGTCGGGGTGCACGGCCAGGCCGTCGGGGAACTTGTACGCGAAGTGGCGCATCGGCAGGAACGGGTGGTCGACCATGGTGAAGGTGGTCGACAGCGTGGGGTGGCCGTGGCAGATGAAGTCCACTTCGGGCCGCGCGCGGTAGACACCGGTGTGGATGGCCGTCTCGGCCGGCGGCGGGAGCTCGCCCTCGACGAGGTTGCCGTCCAGGTCCACGACCAGCAGGTCTTCGGGTCGCAGCGCCGCCCGGCTCGCGTCGCGCGGCTGGATGAAGATGCGGTCGTCGGTGCCCGGCACCCGCGCGGAGAGGTGGCCACTGTAGTCGAGGACACCCTTGAACACGAGCAAGCTGGTGCAGGTGACGAGATCGGCCCGTACTCGGTCGGCGACGGTGTCGGCCTGGGAATCGATCATGAAAGCCCTTCCTCTCGGATTGGCGATTGGATCCAGGATAAAGGAAACACTTTCACAGCGGAAGTATCTCCAGGTCGCGAACCGGCCACGGAGTTGCGGCCGGCGTGCGGGGTGGGGCTGTTGCTGCGGGAAGGTTAGGCCTCCGCGCCGCCCGGCGCCATCATCTGAGGTAACGCTTCCGATTTTCCCGATCGAGTCGCGACGGGACAGACGTCAACATGGGAAAGCGCGTCGAGAGCACGATCGCGGCCACCAAGACCACGCACAGTGACCGGCGCGGGCCCGATGGCCGCGAAGTGACCTTTGTGGACAGTGAGGCTCAGGTGGTGCGCGCGAACTCGCCGATAAGCCGGGCCAGCTCGGCCGGCCGGTCGAGCGGCAGCAGGGTGAAGCTGTCATCCACTTCGGACAGTTGTGCCTTCGGCAGTAGCCCGGCCAGCCGTCGCCCGTGTTCCGGTGGCATCACGCGGTCCTCGCTCGCCCACACCACCAGCGCGGGACGGTCGAACTCTGGCAGGTGCGCCGCGGCTTCGACGAGGATCCCGGGTTCGGCCGCCGCGGCCCGCAGCACGCGGACGGTGTCGCGGCGGATCCCGGACTCTTTCAGCAGGGGCCGCAGCCACCGGACCACGGCCGCGTCGCCCCGTTTCGTGAGCCACCCGAACGCGATCGGCAAGCGGCGGAGGGCTTTCAGCCGCATCTGCTGCATGAAGGCCCCGAACAACCCCGGCGACAACCGGCCCAGGAGAAACAATGTCTTCCCCGTCAACCCCGGCGGGAAGTTGTCGAACGCGTCGCACGACGCGAGCACCACCCGCCGCACCCGGCCGGCTTCCCCGGCCATCAGCAGTTGCACGAGCGCCCCACCGGTGTCCACGCCGACCAGCGTCACCTCACGAAGATCCAAGTGTGCCAAGAACTCCCCCGCCAGCCGCGCGAGCGCCGGCATCGACAGCTCGGCGTCGGGCCGCATCGCTTTCCGGTGCGCCCCGAGTGGCAACGTCGGCGCGACGCACCGGTACTCCCCCGCGAGGTCCGCGATCGTCTCGGCCCACAGCGACGAGTCCATCAGCAACCCGTGCAGGAACACCAGAACCGGCCCGAGGCCGCCCGTGTCCTCGTACTCGATCGTCCCCGCGGACAGCTCGATCTCGTTCATTCGCCCGCCTCCCCCGCGGACGGATCGCCGAACTCCCCGAACCGTGCTCGCCGACACCACATGCGGACCTCCCGGTCGTTCGCCCCACCAGAAGTGAACCACGTGGTTCGCAAACGCGTCCAGTCCCGCCGCCCCGGGAAACCGCCCGAGCGGCTCACTCTCCCGCTGCTTCCTCCCGCTCCAGCGCCCGCTCCAGCGCCGCGAAGCCCGCGTCGGCTCCGCCGGGATCGTCGCTGGTCAGGCGGTGCACGACGAACCCGCGCAACGTCGCCAGTACGAGCTCGGCCACCTCCCGTTTGCGCTGCTCGGGCCACCGCTGGGGGCAGAACGACACCAGCAGGTTCAGGTACTGCCGCGTCGAACCGCGGCCGAGGTCGGCGTAGCGCTCGGGGTCGTACATGGTGAGCCCCACGGCCTGGTCGAGCACTCGGCGCAGACCGGGGTCCTCGTCACGCAGCGTCTGCCACGCCACGCGCACACGGCCGGCGAGCGTGCGCTGCTTCGCGCCGTCGGACATGGCGGCGAGCGCGTTGCCGATCCGGCGGTCGCGCAACGCGAACACGGCTTGCGCGAGCAGGTCCTCCGCGCCGGCGAAGTGGTAGAGCAGCACCTTGTGCGTGGTACCGGCCGCCCGCGCCGCGCGCCGGAGGGAGAAGTCGACGAGGCCGTTCACGGCGAGGTCGTCCGTCACGCGCGCCAGCAGCTCGCGCCGCCGCGCCTCCCCGCGCGGCGACCCCGCCGACCGCCGATAGCCCGTCCGTTCCGCCGCTTCGTCTTCCACCCCGACAGCTTCCCCGATGGCCGCACGGCGCGCAGCGACCGGCCGCCTACTTGGCGAACGCGGTCAGGAACCGGTCCCGGAAGGTGTCCATGCGCCACACCGGCGCGTTGGCCGCCGGGCGCATGCCGTCGGTCCAGTTCCACGAAGACACCCGGTTCAGCACCGCCGGGTCCTTCGCCACGATGGTGATCGGCACCTGGTGCGTGACCCCGGCCGGCGTGACGACGGGCGGCTGGTGGTCGCCCAGGAACACCAGCACCGTGTTGTCGTGGCCGTAGGTCTCCAAATAGGACGTCAGTGTCGAGAGGGTGTACTGGATCGCCTTGCCGTATGCGTCGCGGATCTGGTTCGGGTCCTTCCACACCTGCTCCGGGTCCTCGCCCATCGCCGGCTGCGGGTCGAAGATCGAGCCGTCGCCGACCTTGTTCCAGTCCACAAGCGACGGACGCGGCGACCACGGCGCGTGGCTCGACACGAAGTCGACCTCGGCCATCACGGGTTTGCGGTTCTGCGCGGCGAGTTCGGTGCGCTGCAGGAAGGACAGCGTGTACTGGTCGGGCATCGTGGCGTACGCATAGCCTGGGCCCTGGTACCCGACGGTGTGGAAGTCGTAGTACTGCTGGAACCCGTAGTACTTGCCTTCCGGCCACGGCATCGTGTGCGCGGGCACGTCCTGGACCGTCTTCCAGCCGGCCTTGCCGAACGCGCGCGTCAGCGAAAGCCGGTTGCTCGCCAGGAGGTCGTTGTAGCGCTGCTGGTTGTCCACCCACGTTCCCGATTGGACGGTCGAGTGCGCGAGCCAGCTGCCGCCGCCGAAGGTCGACGAGTCCAGGAACCCGCTCTTCGCCGCGAACCCGGCCGCCTGCAGGCTCTTCGTCTCCTGATCGAGCTGGATGTCGATGGCCGGGGCGATGTCGGAGCCCTCGATCGCGAAGCGGCCGTAACTCTCCACAAAGGTCAGCAGCACGTCTTTGCCCTTCAACCCCTGCAACAGCTGGTCACCCGGAGTGTTGGCGAAGTGGTCGTCGGCCAGCTGCGCCGCGAAGTCCTGCTTGTCGTGCAGGTCGGTCCCGACCTGCCGGATGTCGTCGAAGGCGAGCGCGGCCGCGCTGCGCGACGCGATCGGCTGCCCGGGCGCGAGCTGCACCCCGAACACCGCCGCGACGATCCACACGACCCCGAGCACCGCCACCACGCGCGTCGACGCCGTGCGCCGCCCGGCCGCCAGGCGCGTGAGCCGCATCGTGGCGAGCGTCGTGAACACGACCACCGCCAGGATCAGCAGCACCACGCCCACCGCGGCGGCGATCGCCCCGGCGCCGCCGACCTCACCACGCAGGAAGTCGAGCCCCGCGCTCACGAAGCTCCAGTCGAAGATCGGGTCGAACGGGCGCGAGAGCACCTCGTTGAACCCCATGTCCACGAGCTTCAGCACCGTCAGCACGCCGAGCACCGCGCCGACCACGCCGGCCAGCACGCGCCGCCACCGCGGCGGCAGCACCAGCGCGAGTGCCGTGACGACCAGCGCCTCCACCGGAATCCGGACGAACGCCGCGGGCGAGAGTTCCCCCAGGTTGTTCGGCGCCACCAACGCGAACAACACGAGCAGGCACGCCAGCACCGTGAGCACCACCGCCGTCACGCGCCGCGCCCGGCTGCGCTCCGGCGGCGCGGGGTCCGGATCCTCCACTCCGGACAGCTCGCGGTCGTCGGTGCGCGTGAAAAGTGACACGGGGTTCCTTTCCGCCCGAAACCGGCACGGCGGCCGGTGCTCCTCTTCGTTACACGGACGGAAACGCCGAGCGGTTCAGCGGGTTGCCCCGGATCACACCGAAGTGAGCCCCTCCCGGCACCGCAGCCCCGGCACCAACACGTGGACCACCGACACCCGGCCGGTGTGGTGCTCGCGGAGGTAGGCCGTCAGTTCCCGCGCGGCGAGGCTGTCCAGGAGCTCGGCCAGCAGCTCCGGCGCCGTACCGGAGAGGTTGTTCTCCCGGAACGGCACGAATTCCGCGGCCTCGGCCAGGGCCGGGTACCGGGCGGCCGGGGTCGCGGCGCGACGGCGCAGCAAGCCGGTCAACGCGTCGGTCAGGGCGCACCGCCGGCTGAACGACACGCCGGCGCCCCAGGCGGCGCGGTCGCCGGCCAGGTAAGCGGGCACGCCGAGCTGGGGCGTGAGGTCGGCGACGCGCACGGGCCCGCCCGCGGCGAGCGACGCGGAGGCGAGCAGGGCGGAAAGGTCCGGGGGCAGGCCGGCCGGGTCGAGCAGCGCCGGGCGGGCACCGGCGAGCATCGACTCGTGGGCGTTGTGGTCGAGCAGGCCGATCAGCGCGCGCACGGTCGCCTCGGGGCTGGTCGTCGCGGCGCCCCACGAAGCGGCGGCCGGCCGGGTGCCGAGCGCTTCGTAGCCCACGACGTCGCCCACGGAGTGGCGCAGCAGCAGGTGCCCGGCTCGGCCGTAGTCGGTGATCGCGAGCACGGCCGGCACGGCGGCGACCGGGCCGAGGCCGGTGGGCATCAGCCGCCGGTACGCGAGCGTGCCGACGGGCAGGTCGGTGTAGCGGGCCAGGGAGCACACGGTCTCGTCGGCAGCCAGCGGGCCCGTCGCCAGCTCAGGCGCCGGCACCGCGCGAACGTCGGCCGGGCGCAGCCAGGCAGCACCGCCGAACCGGCGGGTCAGCGCGTCGAGCACGGCATCACGCTCCGCGGTGGCACCCGCGCCGTAGCCCGGCCCGGCCGAGAGCGCCACGCCGTCGCGCAGCAGGTCACAGCGCCACACGGCGGCGATCCCGCCCGCCACCGGAGTCAGCTTCGCGGTCAGCCCCAGGTCGGCCACCTCGGCCAAAACGTCGTCCATCTTGTTCGCACCAGCTCGTCGTCCGGGGTCCTGAGAAGGACCCACCTGCCCCCTGCCCGCATCAAACTCGATCACCGCCGGTGAGTCGAGCACTTTCCCGCACGCGTGACCGAACGGCCACCACCGCGGGGTGCTCTGCGCGGCCACTGAACGACGACTGAACGCGCCCGGAGTAGTTGATCAGTCCACTCGCGCATGCTGGCAGCATGAACCAGACCCTGCGGACCGGAACCGTGCGTACCCTGCTCTCGGTCTCCGACGCGCTCACGCGCGCGTGCCTCGAAAGCTACTTCGACGGGAAGCCCGAAGTAGCCGTGGTCGACCGCACGCGCCCGATGGGCGCCGAGGTCTCGCTCGTGGTCACCGACCGGTTCACGCCGCGCACGCGCGACATCCTGGAACGCGTCGCCGCGACGCTCGACATCCCGTCCGTGCTGGTCATCGGCCGGCTCGACGACCTGCCGATCACCGAGCTCGCCCAGCACCGCGTGGTCACGATCCTGGACAAGACGACCAGCCGCAGCGAGGCCGTCACGCAGGCCGTGATCGACGCGGCCGGCGCGCACCCGGCGGACCCCGTCGAGCGGCTGAGCACGCAGGTGCGCCGGCTGACGCACGCGGCGGCCCGGCAGAACCGCCTCGACCGCCGCGAGACCGACATCCTGCGCTTCCTCGCCGACGGTCTCTCGGCCGGCGAAGTGGCCAACCAGCTGGGTTACAGCGAGCGCACGGTGAAGAACATCATCAGCAAGATGACCGTCCGGCTGGAGCTGCGCAACCGCGCCCACGCCGTGGCCTACGCGATCCGCGAAGGCCTGATCTGACCGCTCACGCGCCTGGCGGCGACACCACGCGCGAGTCCGGGTCGCCGAGGCGCAGCCGCACGTCGTCGGCGGCGGGCATGCCGAACGCGTCGAGCACGTGGAGCGCCTCGCGCCACGCCTTCTCCGCGCCTTCCGGGTCGCCCGCCGCGTTGAGCGCGTCGCCAAGCGCCACGAGGGAGTCGGACTCGTCGGAGCGGTTCCCGAGCTCGCGGTAGTAGGTCACGGCGCGGCGCCACGCGTCGATCGCCTGGTCGAGGTGCCCGAGCGAGCCGTACGCCGTGGCCAGCGTGCTCCAGCAGTTGCCCTCGCCGTTGCGGTCGCCGATGTCCTCGTACAGCTTCATCGCCCGCAGGATCAGCGGCACGGCCTCGGCGTTGCCGCCCATCTCGCTCAGGCAGCGGCCGATGCCTTCCAGTCCGATGGCCTCGCCCTTGACGTTGCCGCTGGCCCGGTAGAGCTCGAACGCGCGCTCGTGGTGCTCCAGGGCCGCGTTGAACCGGCCCAGCTTGGCGAACACCGTGCCGAAGTTGCTGTGCACGTAGGCCTGATCGGCCGCCAAACCCAGCTGTTCGAACAGCTCCGCGGTGCGGTTGAGGTGCTCCAGCGCTTCGTCGTAGCGCTCGACGAAGTGGTAGGCGCCCGCGAGGCTGCGGTGCACGTTGGCCTGCGCCGCCAGGTCTCCGGTGCCGACGGCGACGCGCAACGCGAGCTCCGCCTGCGTGACCCAGTCGTGGTAGAGGGCGCTGCGCTGGTAGTACGGCTGCAGGCTCAGCACCAGCTTGCACACGTTGCCGGCCAGGCGCGGCACTCCGGCGATCTGCCGGATCAGCAGTGTCAACGCGGGCAGCTCGGCCTCGAACCACTCCATCGCCTCGCCGTAGCCCCGCGCGAGGTCGGCGGTCACGCCCGGCTCCAGCACGGGCGGGTCGATCGGCAGCTGGTGCGGGTTCAGCGCGAGGTACGCGCCGTGGGTGCTGCACAGGTAGTGGTTCACCAGCCGCGCGAGGGCGTCGGCCTGTTCGTCGGCCGGGTCGGTCTGCTCGCGCAGCTCCATCGCGTACGAGCGCACGAGGTCGTGGGCGAGGTAGCGCCCCGGGCGGTGCTCGCTGAGGTAGCGGATGCGCGTGAGCTCTTCGAGCAGGTCCTGCGCCTGCGGCAGGGGCACCCCGGCGAGGCTCGCGGCCGCCGCGGTCGAGAAGTCGGCGCCGCGGTGCAGCGACAGCAGGCGGAACAGCCGCGCCGCACCGGGTTCGAGTACGCGGTAGGACCAAGAGAACACCGTGCGCACGTCGCCCGCGCTGTCGCCGCGGAACGCCTCCAGCGTCCCCTGGGTGGCGCGCAGCTTCGCGGTGATGTCGGCGAGCGAGAACTGCGGGTGCGTCCGGGCGCGCGCGGCGACGATCGCCAACGCGAGCGGCAGCCGGCCGCACAGCTCGATGATCTCCTCCACGGCCTCGGGTTCGGCCGCCACCTTCTCCTCGCCGAGCCGGCGCACGAGCGTCTCGCGGGCTTCCGACGACGAGAGCGTGTCGAGCGTCAGCACGTCGGCGTCCTCGGTGGCGACCAGGGCGCTGAGGCGGTTGCGGCTGGTCACGATCACGGCCGACCCGGCGCTGCCCGGCAGCAGCGGCCGGACCTGCTCGGAGTCTCGGACGTTGTCGAGCACCACCAGCATCTGGCGCCCGGCGAGCAGGCTGCGGTAGAGACCGCTGCGCGCGTCGAGACCCGAGGGCGCCTGCGTGGCCTCGATGCCGAGCACGTCGAGGAATCCGCGCAGCGCGTCGGCCGGGTCAACGGTGGCACCCGTGGGGTCGAAACCGCGCATGTTGACGTAGAGCTGCCCGTCGGGGAAGCGCTCGGCGACCTGGTGCGCGAGGTGGATGGCCAGCGAGGTCTTGCCGGTGCCGGCCAGCCCGTCGATCACCGCGACGGTGACGCGCCGGCGCTCGGCGGCGCAGTCGAACAACCCGGCGAGCCGGGTGAGCTGGTCGCGGCGGCCGGTGAACGTCGGCAGGTCCGGCGGCAGCTGCGCCGGGCGCACCACGGGCCGGGCCTGCGGCGCGCGGACCGCGGGCACCTCCTCGGCCTGCTGCGTCAGCACGTCGTGCTGCATGCGCGTGAGCTCCGCGCCGGGCTCGACGCCGAGCTCGTCGACCAGCCGCTTGCGGATCTCGCGGTACACCTCGAGCGCCGCGGCCCGGCGCCCGACCGAGTCCAGCGCGAGCATGAGCCGGGCGTGCACGGTCTCGTTGAAGGGATCGGCTTTCACGGCCCGCTCCAGGTGCAGCAGCAACGGCTGCAGCGGGCGCCCGGCCGCGTGGGCGACGTCGGCGGCCTCGACGACCGTGGCCAGGCCCTCCTGGTCGATGCCGGCCAGCAGCGCGCGGGCGCGCCCGGGCATCATCAGCCCGGCCGCGCACGGACCGCGCCACAGGGCGAGGGCGGCGTTGAACTCGGCGAGCGCGTCGTCGGCGTTCTCTGCGCGCCGCGCTCGCTGCACGCGGGCGCGGAACTCGACGAGGTCGGAGGAGGCGGCGTCGACCTGCAGGCCGTAGCCGCCGGGGTGGCGCACGAGCCAGTGGCCGGGCGAACGCGCGGGCAGGTCGGGCTCGACGAGCCGGCGAAGGGCGCCGACGTAGCGCTGGATCACGTTCACGGCGCTGGCCGGCGGCTGGTCGTCCCACAGCTGGCCCACGAGCTCGTCGACCCCGGTCGGCTGGCCGGCGCGCGCGAGCAGCACCGCCAGGAGCAGGTTCTGCGCCGGCGACCCGATCGCGAGCTCGTGGCCACCGCGCCAGGCGCGCAGCGGTCCCAGCAGCTCGAACCGGACCCCGACGGGGGCACCGGGTTCGCTCACCGGTTCCTCCCTCGCTCACCGGTTGCGGGCACGTCTCCTGTTGAGCGTAGCGCCCGTTACAGCGCGGGTCCGCGAGAGCGCCCTGCCGACAGGACAACGGTCCCGCAGGTAGGACGTGGGACGATCACGGCCAGGTCACCGCCGGGCAAACAGTTCTCCTTGGTACAAAAGCGATTGTGCGTGCGGTTGTACGGCGTGTGTACGACCGCGCCGGAGCCTGGGAGCACTTTCGGCAGCCGCCCCGTGATCGCGGGGACGGCCCCCAGGACGGAGACCGACAGTGAATCTGAGACGTGTCGCACGAGGACTGCTCATGGCAGTGGCCGGGGCGACGGCGTTCGCCGCGGCGGCCGTGGTGCCGGGCGCGACCCCCGCCGCGTCGGCCGACGCGGCCAGCACGGTGGTGTACCAGGCCGGCACCGGCGGCTACTCGTGCTTCCGCATCCCCGCCATCGTCAAGGCCAACAACGGCGACCTGCTCGCCTTCGCCGAGGGCCGCAAGAACAGCTGCGCCGACACCGGCGACATCGACCTGGTCATGAAGCGCCAGGCCAAGGGCAGCTCCACGTGGGGCCCGCTGCAGATCGTGATCCAGGGCTTCGGCGATGTGAAGGGCAACCCCACGCCCGTCGTCGTGCCGCCGACCGTGGACGAACCCAACGGCCGCGTGGTGCTGCTGTCGGTGATGCAGTGCGTCGCCCCGCACGCCGCGTGCGGCCGCGTTCCCCGCGTGAGCGTCAGCAAGGACAACGGCTCCACGTGGGCCGCGCCTCAGGTGCTCACCACGCAGCTCGGCTTCGCGGCGGCGCCGGGCTGGCTCGCGACCGGGCCGTCGCACGCTTCGGTGCTCACCCGCAGTGCCCACAAGGGGCGTCTGGTCGCCGGCATGAGCTACCAGGTCAACAGCTCCGCGCCCGACACGGGCGCGATCATCTACAGCGACGACCGCGGTGCGACCTGGCACCGCGGCGCCACCGACGCGAGCACGAACAACAGCACCCTCAACCCGCAGGAGATCAGCCTCACCGAGCTGCCCGACGGCAAGATCTACGCCTCCGCGCGCAACAACGCCGGGACGATGTGTTCCACCGTCGAGCGGGCGTACGCGATCAGCTCCGACGGCGGGCTGACGTTCAGCCAGAAGTTCGTGACCGAGCCGGGTCTGGCGAAGACGCCCGACGTGCAGGGGTCCACGCTCGCGATGAGCGCCACCGACACCGGCGGCGCCTACACGCGGCTGATCTTCGCCGGGCCGTCGGTGTGCGACCACCGCCACGCGCTGCGCATCCGCTCGTCGTTCGACGAGGGCGGCAGCTGGTTGGGTGACACCGACGGGTTCCTGGTGTGGAGCCAGGACGCGGCGTACTCCGACCTCGTCTCGCTCGGCACCGGTTCGGCCGGCGTGCTGTTGGAGGGCGGCCCGCAGGGCAACTCCAGCGCGGCGATCCGCTGGGCGAAGTTCACCGACGCGGACCTGGGCGCGCCCGCGTGCGGCTCGGGCTACGGCGTGATCGACCAGGGCTCGCTCGGCACCGCTGGGACGGTGTACTTGTCCTACAACGCGTCCACCGGCAAGAACTGCGTGAGCACGATGAAGAACTCCGGCGCGGGCACGCCGTCGCAGACCACCGCGTACCTGCAGGTGCAGGGCGGGACGAAGCAGACGGACTCCGGCTCGTTTTCCCGGTTCGCCGGGCCGGTCACGGCTTCGGCGGCCGGCAAGTGCGTGACGTGGGGCGGCTCGGTCGGCACCGTGAAGTTCGACGCGCCGCTGGGGCACTGCGGCTGACTTCGCGTGCCGCCGCTGACGCGGCGCCACCGAAAAAGGGGCTGAGGGTGGTCGTGGTGACCACCCTCAGCCCCTGTGTCTTGCTCGGTGTCAGCGCTCTTCGCGGAAGTCCACGTGCTCGCGGACGACCGGGTCGTACTTGCGCAGGACCATCCGGTCCGGGTCGTTGCGGCGGTTCTTGGTCACCACATACGTGTAACCCGTGCCGGCGGTGGAACGCAGCTTGATCACCGGGCGCAATACGCTCTTCGCCATCGGTTCTCACCCCTTCCTGCTCGTGGCGGTCGCCGGGTTCCTCCGGCTTCCGCAGCAGGTGTAACAGTGGGAGGGCACGGAAAAGTCCCGGCGGGCAGTGGCCGGGGTCACGCCGCCGGGCGACCGTCCACTTCGGACGCGTACGGTGGAGTTCGTGGAGCCGATCACCGTCACGTCGCCCGGCGGGTGACGCGCGGCGTGCTCGCGCAGTGGTGGCGCGACCTCGTGTTCGCGCACTGGCCGGTGGACCCGGCGACCGTCGCACCGCTGTTGCCCGAGGGCACGCGGCCCGACACGGCCGACGGCGTCACCTACGTCGGGCTCGTGCCGTTCCGGATGGATCGGGTGCGGCCGCTGGGCGGGCCCGCGGTGCCGTACTTCGGGAGCTTCTGCGAGACGAACGTCCGGCTGTACTCCGTGGACGCGGCCGGGCGCCGGGGCGTGGTGTTCCGCTCGCTCGACGCCGCCCGGCTCGTGCCCGCGCTGGCTGGGCGGCTCGCGTTCTCGCTGCCGTACCGGTGGTCGTCGATGAGCCTGCGCCGCGACGGCGACGTGCTCGCCTACGAATGCCGGCGCCGGTCCGGGCGGGGTTCGAGCCGGCTGGTGGTGCGGGCCGGCGCGCGGATCGAGCGGGCGTCGGAGCTGGAGACGTTCCTGACCGCGCGGTGGGGGCTGCACGTGACGTGGCACGGGCGGACGTTGTACGTGCCCAACGACCACTCCGAGTGACCGCTGCACCGCGCGTCGCTGCTGGAGCTGCGCGACGACCTGGTGGGGCTGGGCGGGGTCGCGGTGGCGGGCGAGCCGGTGAGCGTGCTGTATTCGCCGGGGGTGCCGGCGCGGTTCGGGGCGCCGTTCGGGGCGTGAGTGCGTCAGTGGGTGCAGGCGGCGCAGGCTTGTGTCGCGGGTGCGGGTACGGGGTCGGGTTCGATGGGGGCCAGGGGCCGCCGAGGCTGGGGTACAGCGGCCGCGCGGCACGGCTGGCACTCGCTGACGATCGGCACGGGTTCGACGGTCGCTCGTTTCGGCAGGGCGTGCTGGTCGGGCGCGGGCCGTACGCGCGGCAGAACCTCGGCGACCGCGCGCAGCTCCTCTGCGAGCCGCGCCTGCGTGCGGACGGCGCGCGCTGTGCGCAGGGCGGGGCGGCGGCGCAGCACCAGCAGCGCCGCGGCGAACGGCCCGCCTGCCAAGGGCAGACCGGCGATCACCATCGCGAACAGTCCCATCACCGACCCCAGAGGTGCGCGGACACCGGCACCGTGACCGCTCGCCTCGGCGGTCCGTCCCCCGTGCTTCGCGGGGTAGTCGATGCTAGCGCCGGTTGCCACATGGCCAACAGGATCACCACCCGGCCGTGGTGGCGTCCGCCTCGTGAACGTCACTTGACATGGTGAGCGAGATTCGTCACGCCCGTGTCGCCATTGCCCGGTCGACCACCAAGCCGTGGTACGAACGACCCTTTTCGCGCGGTGCCCGATCTTCTACATAAGCGCGCAGACGGGACCGAAAAGAGAAGTGTGTCTGTCCTACGCTGGGGGAGGTCGTGCTAACGTCCGCACTAGCGCGCAGATGCACGTGCGGATGCCCGAGCTGGCAACGGAAAGCGGGGATGATGAACCACCGAGCGGCCCGGCCACCCTGCGACGTCGAATCCGGCCTGCGCGCCCTCATCGCCCGCGGCTACCAGTTCGTGCACCCGAGCGACGCCACCGGCGCCGTCCTCGCGGTCGTCGGCGTCCGCGTCCACGGCGACGTCGTGGACGTCTTCCGCCTCGACGCCGAGGACGACGCCACCGCCACCCGCATGCCGGCGGACGAGGAAAACGTTTTCACGCCGAGCACCTGGCTCTGGCGCACCAGCGGCCCCGCCACCCGCGTGCTGGCCGATCTCCTCGCCCTCCCCGACGAAACCACCCCCGCTGTGTCGGGCGGCTGCTGGGTCCCGGTCCGCCCGGGCACGGCGAAGTGGCTCGCCGCAAGCTGACCCGCCTCACCAGCTACTGACGACAGGCGCGGCTCCGGGTTTGCTGCGCCTTCTGGCCCGCGCGGTCGTTTGACGTGACCTCGCCAGGCACCGACGCCCGAGAACTGGTGAGACGGCCCGCCCGAACCGACCCCAGCCCCCTGCCGCGTGCCCGGCGGCAAGCGGCTTCGCCGCGAACCGGCCTGGTACACCGACTCCCGCCGGCCTGCGAAGTGGCTTGCCGCGAGTTCACCCATCGCCTGCCCCGCCCGTGGACCGGTTCGTGACGAACCGACCCGGTCCCCGTGACCGTCGGCGGAGTGACTCGCGAAAGCCAACCCCTGCTCGCCGGCGCGTCCCGGCGGTGAAGCGGCTGCCCGCGAACCGACCCAGCTCCCCCAGCAGCCACGCCCCTCCCCCAGATCTCACCTGATCACAACCCCGCCAGCACCTCCGCCTCCTCGGCTGCCGACAGGCCCGAGCGCCGGTCGCGGTCCAGGCCCAGCTCGTGTTCGCGCGCCAGGGCGCCCGCGACGGCGTCGGCGAGGGGACGGACGTCCAGGCCCGCCGCCAGCGACGGGGCCGGGTCGTGGGAGGCGAGGCCGGCGTAGGTGGGTGGGAGCCACAGCGGCAGGGAACGTGGACCGGACCACGGGGCGACGCCGGCGGTTTCCAGCTGGGTATCCGTGGCGGGCACGAACTCGACGTCGGTTCCGACGGCCGCGGCGATGTCCGCGAGCAGCTTGTCCAGGTCGACCGCGGGCCCGATCCCGTCGAAGGTGCCGCCCATTCCCGTCTCGAACGCGGTGACGATCCAGGCCGCGAGGTCGCGCACGTCGATGTACTGCGCGAGCCGGTCGGAGGCGGGCACGAGCACGCGCCCGCCGCGGGCGAAGCGGCCGGGCCAGTAGCCGAAGCGGTCGCTGCCGTCGCCGGGGCCGGTGATCAGGCCGGGCCGCACCACGAAGGCGCGCTCCTCCAGCGCGGCGCGCACGGCGTTCTCGCCGGCCACCTTGATGCCGCCGTACAGCCCGGTGCCGCCTTCCGCGGTCAGGTCGTCGCGGGTCGCGTGGCGCGGCAGCGAGTCCACCAGTGGGCCGGTCGCCGGGGTCTGGCCGGGCGTCGCCTCGTCGGCGTAGACGTTGATCGTCGAGACGAACGTCCAGTGCGCCACGCGGTCCGCGAGCGCCGCCAGCGCCCGCTGCACCCACGGGAACGACATCGGCGCCACGTCCACCACGGCGTCGAAATCGGGTAGCGAAGCCAATCCGTCCGGATCGTCCCGGTCCACCTTGATCAGCCGCGCACCGTCGGGCACTGTCCCCGACTCGCCGCGCGCCGCGCACACGACCTCGTGACCCCGTCGCAGCGCCTCCGCCGCGACGGCCCGTCCGACGAACACCGTCCCACCCAGCACGAGAAGTCTCATGCCCTCACCCTGGCGCGCCCGCCGCGGCGCCACCACCGGTCTCGCGGAGGGCGAACGCACGCCTCAGCCCAGCACCCGCTCCGCCGCCGGCGCCGCCTGCGTGCGGCTGCCCACCTGAAGCTTCGCGAGCAGTTGCCCGCGTGGACCTTGACCGTGCGTTCCGCCAGGCCGAGCTCGGCGGCGATGTCCCGATTGGACAGTCCGCGGCCGAGCAACGCCAGCACGTCGCGTTCGCGCGGGGTGAACGGTTCGGCCGGCACCCCGAGCTCCGCGGCGACGGCCGCGCTGACGGCGGTCATCCCCGCGTGCGCCGCGCGGACGGCGGCGGCCAGCTCTTCGCCCGTGGAGTCCTTGAGCACGAACCCGTCCGCGCCCTCGGCCAGGGCGCGGCGAATGTCGCTCGCCCGCCCGATCGTCGTCAGCATCACCACGCGCGGGCCGGGCGCGCGCACCCGCAGCCGCCGCAGCAAGGTCTCGACCTGGTCGGTGAGGCCGCCGAAGAACTGGAACGTGCGCGCGTCGGCCACCCGCAGCAGGGCGTACCCGCCGGCGAGCACCAGCACGAGCACGACGGCGAGCGAGATCGTCCAGCGGCGGGCCCGCCGGACAGGTGGGGACGGATCATGCGCGCCACCCGGCCCGCGCGCCGGAAGCGGCGGAGGTACTAGTCCCTCAGGCGATCACCGAGCCGGCAGTACCGGTGATCGCGAGTCCGGAGTAGAACGACAGGGGTGATCACCGAAATCGCGATCGTCGACGTGAAACCGGGCGCCGGCGACGAATTCGCCGCCGCGTACGCGAAAGCCCACGAGCTGCTCGCGACCACGCCCGGCTGCCGCAGTGCGCGGATGATGCGCAGTGAAGAGAGCCCGGACCGCTTCGTCGGCGTCGTCGAGTGGGAGTCGAAGCAGCACCACCTGGAGCACTTCCGGGGCACCGACCGCTACGCGGCGTACGGCGCGTTGCTCGGGCCCTACCTCGCCGCGCCGCCTCGGGTGGAGCACTTCGAGGCCGTCTGACGGGTCAGGCGCTGCGGCGGGACCGGACGCCGGCTGCCCGCGCGATCATCCCGGCCAGGTCGGCGACCGGGGCCGGGTCGTCGGGCAGCTGGCCCACGGCGACGCGGATGTGCGGCGCGCCGGAGCGGCCGGTGAAACACCGGCTGCCCGCGCCGACGGAAACACCGTGCGCGGCCAGCGTGACCAAAGTGCGGGTTTCCTCGGGCACCGGCACCCACAGCGTGAGCCCGTCGCCCACGGCCACGTCGAGGCCGTGGTCGCGCAGGGCCTCGGCGAGCACCGCCCGGCGACCCGCGTAGCGCCGGCGCGCGCGGTGGACCAGCGCGTCCGTGGCGGTGTCGGTGAGCAGGAACGCCTGCGCGTCCTGCAGCACCCGGCTGGACCACGCGGTGCCGAACGCCCGGTGTGCGCGCACTCGCTCCACGAGCGCGGCCGAGCCGCCGAGCACGCAGCTGCGCAGCTCGGTGCCGAAGGCCGTGCAATACGACCGCACCAGCAGCACCTGCCCGGGCAGGTGCGTGCCCAGGCTCGCCCCCGCCGAGGCGGCGAGCGGGCCGAAGTCGTCGGCCTCGATCACGGCCGCGTCGGTACGCGCGAGCACGGCGGCGAGCTCGGCGACGCGAGCGGCGGACACGGTGTGGCCCAGCGGGTTCTGCGCGCGCGGCTGGTAGACGAAGGCGACGGGCCGGTGCGCCAGCGCGGCTTCGAGCGCGTCGGCGCGCGGGCCGGTTTCGTCGCAGCGCACCGGAACCACGTGGATGCGCGCCGCGCGCAGGTGCCGCAGCAGCCACGGCGCGGTGGGTTCCTCGACCGCGACCACGTCGCCGGGCCGGGCCACCGCCCGGCACGCCAACGCCACGCCTTCCTGACCACCGGCGGCGACCGTCCAAGCTTCCGCCGCGAACGGCCACTCCGGCTTCACCGCGGCCCGCAGCCGGGAGCTAATCGGTTCCTTCGCCGCCGGCCGCTCCGCCCGCACCCCGGCGGCCACCGCGTCCTCCAGCGGCGGCAGCAGCGCGGGATCGGGTGAGCCGTGCTCCAGGTCCACCGACTGCCAGCCCGGGAACATCTGCGCGGGCGGGAGCCCGGCGGGCGGGGCCAGCACTGTCGTGCCACGCCTGCGGCCGGTGCCGATCAGCCCGGCCGCGCGCAGCTGCGCCCACGCCTCCGCGATCGTCGTGGGACTCACCGACAGCTCGGCCGCGAGCGCGCGCACGGTCGGCAGCCGCGTGCCGGGCAGTACCTCACCGTCGCGGATGAGGCCCGACACCGCGCCCGCGATGCCGCGCGCCGTGCGTTCGCCGATCCGCACGGCGAGCCAGCCGAGCCCGACCGGCGCCGTCGTCGCGAGTTCGCCCGAGGCCACGCACCGGCTCCCCTCATTCGGTGAGAAATCGATCTGTCGGGCTCAAAAGCTAGGCCGCTTGCACCCCGCCGCAAAGCGGTTTCACATCCTGGTCGGCCCTGGCAAAGGCGGTACAAAACCGCAGCTTCGCCCACCTGTGCGCATATTCCTTCGGTGACCGAATGAACTCTCCGGAACCGGTTCCACCGATTCGGCCACCGGATCAGACCACTGGTACGTCCACACCGGACCGGACCCGAGAGTGTTTGCGAGATCGCCCGGCCGGGTACTCCGGAACCATCGGTCCCCAAACGAACAGCTGGAGAATCCATGATCGTGCTCGGAGTCATCCTGCTCGTCGTCGGTTTCATCACCGGCATCTCGATCCTGTGGACGATCGGCATCGTCCTGCTGGTCATCGGTGCGGTCCTGGCCATCCTGGGCGGAACCGGCCGCAAGGTCGGCGGCCGCGCGCACTGGTACTGAGCCACTGGGTCACCGGGCCACTTTGTTACCGGGCCACTTGTTTGAACCGCCGGAAAACGGGTAGCCACCCGGCTTCGCGAAAGGAGCGGTCGTGAACGACAAAATGCAGAACAAGGCCGATGAATTGAAGGGCCGCGCCAAAGAAGCGCTCGGAAACGCCACCGGAAACGAGCAGTGGCAGACCGAGGGCAAGGCGGACCAGACCAAGGGTGCGCTCAAGCAGGCCGGCGAGAAGGTCAAGGACGCGGTCGACGGGCTGAAGAACAAGGGCTGACACGCGGGTGAACGAGCGCCGCCGGGTCCCGCCCGGCGGCGCTCGCGCGTCCCGGAAGGTGAGGCGCCCCAAGGGAAATCGCCCCCGAACGAGTGAGATCACGGTCTCACAAAACCGAGGATTGAACCGAAGGGTGAGAGGGTAGCCGTGGGACGCCGCCCGTCCCGACCGGCGCGGCCACGATCGCGGTGTGGCTGACCGCCCGACCAGGGAGAATCGCCATGACGACCTCACTCACCCCCGAGATCACCGAAAAGGCGCCCGCGAAACTCGCCGGACGCTCCGAATTCCCGCGTGCGGCACCGGCTCCGGCCGCGCCCGCACTGGACGCCGGCGCACCGGGCGCCACCGCGCCGGACCTCACCGGCGTGCACACAACTGCCCCGGACACGAACACCGACACCGGGGGATCCGGCTCTCAGCTCCACCGCCTCGCGGCCATGGCTTCGCTGCAGGACTGGATCCGGCGCAGCAGCCCGCGTCTCATGCACGAAGCCGTTCTCGCCGGCGAAGGCCCCGCCGAGGTCGCCGCGGCCGCGCGGCTGTCGATTGCCCAAGCGCACCTCACCTGGAACACGTGGGCCACCCGCCGGCTGGCCTCCCCCGCGCCCGGCGACGCCCTTCCGCTTCGCCAGTACCTGCGCGTGCACACCGCCTTCGCCCGGGCGCTGAACGACGCCTGATCATTCGGTCACCGAACCGGTCGCCGGCCCCGAGATTGCCCCGCACTGCACCGAACGGGGTACAGCCGGGCGAGACGGACGCGGCTTGGCATTATCTGCGCATGGCTGAGTCCGGTGCCCCCTCCGACGACGCGGGCCGGGTGGAAACCACGGGCGGCGCCGTCGCGCTCAGTGAGGACGACGGCGCCACGGTGCCGGCCGTGAGCGGCGCTCTCGACCTCGCGCTCGCCCCCAAGCTGCGCCGCCTCGTGGACCGCGCCGCGCGCACGGGGGCGCCGGTGCTCGTGATCGACCTCAGCGCCGTCGACTTCCTGGCGTCGGCGGGGATGGCGGTGCTCGTGTGGGCCCACCGGCAGGCCGAACCCGCCGACGTGCGCGTGGTCGCGAGCAGCCGGCTCACACTGCGGCCGCTGGAGTTGACCCGCCTGACCGACGAGCTCGCCGTGTTCCCGTCCGTGCCCGCCGCGCTGGCGGGCGCATGACCACCGCCGACGGCCTCGGGCCCGTGGCCGCGGCCGTGCGCAAGGCGTTCGTCGACGCCGAGGGTCGGCCCGTGGCCGTGCGGATCCGCCGGCTCGACGCCGCGGACTACCGGGGCCGCGGCCGGATCGTGGTCCCCGACGCCGCGACCGTGGCCCAGCTCGTCCCGGCTCAACGCGTGACGGGCGCCGTGGTCGTCACCGACGAGGACGCCACCGTGCTGCTGCACACCGACGCTCCCGAGGGCGCCCGCCTCGCACCGACCGCGGCCGGGGTCGACGCCGCGACGGCCGAGCTCACCGGCACCGTCAGGCGGCTGCGCGCCGAGGCCGGCGTCGTCGACGCGCTGCACTCGATCGGCCGCCGGCTCACCGCCCAGCTCGACCTCGACGTCGTGGTCCAGGAAGCGACCGACGCCGCCACCGGGGCGACGGGCGCGGCCGTCGGCGCGTTCTTCTACAACCTCGTCGACCAGTTCGGCGAGTCGTACACGCTCTACACCCTCTCCGGCGTGCCGCGCGAAGCGTTCTCCCGCTTCCCCGTGCCCCGCAACACCGCCGTGTTCGGCCCGACGTTCGACGGCACCCTCACCGTCCGCAGCGCGGACATCACGGCCGACCCGCGGTTCGGCCACAACGCGCCCTACCACGGCATGCCCGAAGGGCACCTGCCCGTGCGCAGCTATCTCGCCGTGTCGGTCGTCAGCCCCACCAGCGGCGACGTGCTCGGCGGGTTCTTCTTCGGCCACCCCGAAACCGGCCGGTTCACCGAGCGCCACGAGTACCTCGCCGAAGGCATCGCGGGCTACGCCGCCATCGCGTTGGACAACGCCCGCCTCTTCGAACGCGAGCGGACCCTCGCCGCCGAGCTCTCGCGGAGCATGGTGCCCGCCGCGCCGCGGATCCCGGGCCTCGACCTCGTCACGCGCTACCCGCCGGCCGCCACCGGCAGCAAGGTCGGCGGCGACTGGTTCGACGTGCTCCGCCTTGGCTCGGGCGCCACCGCGTTCGTGATCGGCGACGTCGTCGGCCACGGCGTCACCGCCGCCACCGTGATGGGCCAGGTCCGCACCGCGATCCGCTCATACGCGCTACTGGAGCTGCCGCCGTCGGAGGTCCTGCGCAACGTCTCACAGCTCACCGGCCGGTTCGCCGAGCCGAGTTTCGTGACCTGTTTCTACGCCGTGCACGACCCCGCAGACCACTCGCTGACGTACGCGAACGCCGGGCACCTGCCCGCCGTGCTCGTCCACGCCGACGGCACGCCCCAGCAGATCGGCGAGGCGCTCGCCCAGCCGCTCGGCGTCGGCGCGGAGTTCCCGCAGGAGCAGGTGGCTTTCCCGCCCGGCACCGACCTCGTGCTCTACACCGACGGTCTGGTCGAGAGCCGCATCCGCGACCTCACCGCCGGCATCGCCGGGCTGCTCGACGCGCTCGGTGGCCTGCGCGATGGCCTGCTCGAGGGCTCCGACGCGGAAACCGCGCGGGACCGCCTGATCCACGAACTCACCGGCGGCAGCCACGACGACGACATCGCCCTGATCCACGTGCGCCGCCGCGACGGAGGTGCGGCGTGACGGGGCGCGCGACCGAAGATCGCCTGACGCCGGAGTTCCGCCGCCGCGTCACCGCCGCGCCGGAGCCGCTGAGCGGCCTGCGCCGCGGCCTCGCCGGCTGGGTCGCGGGCCTCGGCATGAGCACCACGCAGCAGGAGGACGTGGTGATGGCGAGCTACGAGGCCATGGCCAACTCCGCCGAACACGCCTACGAGGGCCGGGAAACCGGCGTCCTCGACGTCCTCGCGACCTGCGTGGGCGGAACCGTCACCGTGATCGTCACCGACTACGGCCGCTGGCTGCCGCCCCGCCCGACCAACGGCCTGCGCGGCCGCGGCCTGCCGTTGATGCAGGGACTGGCGCACGAAAGCGAATGCGTGCAGCGCCCGGACGGCACCACGGTGACGCTCAACTGGCGGCTCGAACCGGCCCGGGTAGCGGGCCGCAGGATGCGGTTCGCCGACCAGACGAGCAGCAGGAGCTCGGCCGCGGAAAACCCCAGCAGCGCCATCGGGCTCGACACCCACACCAGCGCCAGCCCGACGGCGAGCACCGGCACGACGAGGCCCGCGTAAGCCGCGAGGAACAGCGCCGCCAGCACCTGCCCGCGCGAGCGCGGACCGGTCAGCGTGGCCACAGTGGTCACCGACGCGCGGAATCCGAGCCCCATGCCCGTGCCGGCCAGCAGGCTGCCGGCGAAGAACAGCCACAACGAAGGCAGCAGCGCGGCGACCGGCAGCACCACGAGTCCCACGGCCATCAGCGTGAAGCCGAGCCGCAGCTGGCGCGCGACCGTGAGTCGCGCGAAGACGATCTGCCCGAACGCGGCGGCGACCAGCAGTGACGCCGCCGCGATCCCGGCGAGCAGATGGCCGCTTTGGTGCAGACCCTGGGCGAGCAGCGTCGGCGCCAGGGCCGCGAACAGTCCCGTGATCGCGAACGAGGCGAACACCGCGATGGCCGCGCCGAAGAACGTCGGCTTCGCGTCGGCCGGGAGCGTCAGCCGCTGCGGCCGGTACGCGGGCGGCTCGTCCCACGGCTCGACGGTCTCGGGCACCAGCGCCACGGCGATCGCGGCCACGAGCAGCACCACCAGGAACACCGCGAACGGTGTGGTGAGCGGGCTCGTCGCGTACTTCGCGAAGAACCCGCCGACGAGCGGGCCGAGGCCGAGCCCGCCGAGGTTCACCACGCTCGCGATCAGCCCGGCGCGGCCGGCGTGCTCACCGGGCCGCGCGACCGCGCGCAGCTCCGACAGGTGCGCGGTGGCAGTGGCGGTGAGCGCGCCGATGCCGGCGCCGCTGACCAGCCGGGCCAGCAGGAGCACCGGCGCCTCCGGCGACGACAGGAACAACGCGGCCGCCAGCGCTTCGGCGAGTGTGGCGGCGACGATCACGCGGCGCCGGCCGAGCCAGTCGCTCACGTGGCCGGCGAGGTAGA
The DNA here is from genome assembly GCF_040682095.1 of Amycolatopsis sp. NPDC051372. Classification (NCBI taxonomy): domain Bacteria; kingdom Bacillati; phylum Actinomycetota; class Actinomycetes; order Pseudonocardiales; family Pseudonocardiaceae; genus Amycolatopsis; species Amycolatopsis sp. NPDC051372. Next base: position 232,360 of record NZ_JBFBAF010000008.1, on the reverse strand, counting down.
GGCTCGCCATCACGCCCACGGCGTAGGCGACGAAGACGAGGGTGACCACGAACGTCGGGAACCCGTCCTGGCGCTGGTAAATCGAGTACAGCGGCGTCGGCACGGTGGAGAACGCGAGCGACGCGGCGAACGCGAGGGCGATCACGCGGAAGCCCCAGTCGTGAGTGAGCCGCGGGCGGATTGTGCGGGCTGTGACGGGCGAAACGGTGTGGAGCATGGCTGCCTTCCCCGGAAGATCCTTGTGCCTTCAACCATCCCCTCGGCGACTCATTCCGTCCAACGAAAAGTCTTGGCAACAGTTATCGCTCGATGCGATAATTCATGCCGTGGAGACCCGCCAGCTCGAGTACTTCGTGGCCGTGGCCGAGGAGCTCAGCTTCACGCGCGCGGCTCAGCGGTTGTTCGCCGTCCAGTCCACGGTGTCGGCCACGATCCGCACGCTGGAGACGGAGCTGGGCACGACGTTGTTCGACCGCTCGACGCGCAGGGTCGCGCTCTCGGCCTCGGGCGCGTTGTTCCTGCCGGAGGCGAAGGCGGCGCTCGACGCCGTGGAGCGCGCCCGCGAGGTGGTGCAGGAGGCCTCGGCCGGCCTGCGCGGGAGCCTGCGGGTGGGCACGCTCACCAGCGTCGGCGCCCTCGACCTGCCCGCGCTGCTCGGCACGTTCCACGACCGGCACCCGCTGGTCGACCTGCACCTCACGGTGTCGGTGACGGGCTCGACCGGCCTGGCCGAGGACGTCCGCCACGGCCGGCTCGACCTCGCGCTGCTCGGCCTGCCCGAGAGCGAGCTGCCGGGCCTGACCGTGCGCACGATCGTCACGGTCCCCTACCTCGCCGTGCTCCCGGCCGCGCACCCGCTCGCCGGCCGGCCGTCGATCTCGTTGCGGGACCTGGCCGGCGAGCGGTTCGTGGACGCGCCCCGCGGCTTCGGCAACCGCATCGCCATCGACCGGGCCTGCGAGTCCCTCGGCGTCGGGCGCCGGGTTCCCGTGGAGGTCGCCGACCTCCGGGTGATGCCCCTGTACGTCGCCGCGGGGCTGGGCGTCGCCGTGGTCCCGGACCTCGTGCCGCTGACCGCTCCCGGCACGGCCGTGGTGCCGCTGGACGACGCCGGGCTCACGTGGCCGCTCTCGGTCGTGAGCCACGGTGAAAAGGCCCCCGGCCGGGCGCTGCGGACCCTGCTCGATCTGCTGGTGGAGACCGATTTCTTACAGAAGTCGGACGGGGGCGCAAGCGGCCGTCCGAGGGAATAGAAAGTGCCCGTACGGTGTCTGTATAACTGTACGTTCAGGTGCGTTTCACCTGGTTCCCCAGCCCGAGCCGAGAGGCCGCGAAGGGAGAGCTGTGTCCCAGCAGACCCAGTACAACAAGAACCCGGAAGCCGTGTCCCGGCTGACCCCGGAGCAGTACCGCGTGACCCAGCAGGACGGGACCGAGCGGGCGTTCGCGAACGCCTACTGGGACAACCACGAGCCCGGCATCTACGTCGACGTCGTGTCCGGCGAGCCGCTGTTCGCGTCGGTCGACAAGTACGACAGCCACTCCGGCTGGCCGAGCTTCACCAAGCCGATCCAGAAGACGACGAACGTCGTCGAGCGCAACGACTTCAGCCACGGCATGATCCGGGCGGAGGTCCGTTCGCTGCACGGTGACAGCCACCTCGGCCACGTCTTCGACGACGGCCCGCTCGACAAGGGCGGCCTGCGCTACTGCATCAACTCCGCGTCGTTGAAGTTCATCCACCTCGACGACCTGGACAAAGAGGGGTATGGAGACTTCCGTGCCCTCTTCACCGACAACACCGACAAGTAAGGAGACGACGTGACGACCGAAAAGGCGATCCTCGCCGGCGGGTGCTTCTGGGGCATGGAGGAGCTGTTCCGCCACCAGCCCGGCGTCGTGTCCACGCGCGTCGGCTACAGCGGCGGCGACACACCCAACGCCACCTACCGCAACCACGGCACCCACGCCGAGGCCATCGAGGTCCTCTACGACCCCTCCCAGACGGACTTCCGCAACCTGCTCGAGTTCTTCTTCCAGGTCCACGACCCCACGACGAAGAACCGCCAGGGCAACGACATCGGCATGAGCTACCGCTCGGCGATCTACTACACGAACGACGAGCAGAAGAAGGTCTCCGAAGACACCATCGCCGACGTCGAGGCCTCCGGCCTCTGGCCCGGCAAGGTCGTCACCGAGGTCACCCCGGCCGGTGACTTCTGGGAGGCCGAGCCCGAGCACCAGGACTACCTCCAGAAGTACCCGAACGGCTACACCTGCCACTTCCCCCGCCCCGGGTGGAAGCTGCCCAAGCGGGCGACGGCCTGATCACGACGGCGCGCGGACCCACGTCCGCGCGCCGCGCGCTTTTCGGCGCCTTTTTTCCAGCGCCCGGGTTTCGGCGCCTCTTTTTCAGCGCTCCTTTTTCAACGCCCCAGTTCCAGCGCAGCCGGAGCTGTCACACCGGAAACCGGCCCGGCCGAACCGAGGAGATCCCGATGCGCGACTACCCGGACGCGATCACCCCGATCGACCACGTCGAGCCCGTGCCCCGGCGGATCCGCGCCGTGCTCGGCGGTGAGACGGTACTCGACACCACCCGCGCGCTGTACGTGTGGGAGTGGCCGTACTACCCGCAGTACTACATCCCGGCCGCCGACGTGACGCCCGGCGTGCTCGTGGACGAGAACCACCCGCAGCACCTCAAGCGCGGCACCGCGCGCCGCCAGACCCTCAAGGCGGGCGACGAGGTCAAGACCGCGGCCGCGCGCCTCTACGGTGAGGACGCCACCTCCGGGCTCGCGGACCACGTCCGGTTCGAGTGGGCGGCCCTCGACGCGTGGTTCGAGGAGGACGAGCAGGTGTTCGTCCACCCGCGCAACCCGTACGCGCGCGTCGACGCCCTGCGTTCCACCCGGCACGTGCGCGTCGCGCTGGAAGGCCGGACGCTCGCCGAGTCGTCGTCTCCGGTGCTGCTGTTCGAAACCGGCCTGCCGACGCGATACTACCTCAACCGCACCGAGGTGGACTTCTCCCACCTCGTGCCCACCGCCACCGTCACCGAGTGCCCGTACAAGGGCACCACCACCGGCTACTGGTCCGTGCGCGTCGGCGACGTCGTGCACCAGGACCTGGCCTGGTCCTACGACTTCCCCACGCGCTCGCTCAGCGCGATCTCCAACCTGATCTGCTTCTACAACGAGAAGGTCGACCTCTTCGTCGACGGCCAGGAGATCCCCCGGCCGACCACGCACTTCTCCTGACGGGTCAGTCCACTTCGGACTGCAACCGGGCGAACGCCGAGGTCACGGTGCCCGCCATCCGGTCGCCTCGCGCGGCGTGGCCGGCGGGCACCGTCACACACACGGTGAACCGGTCGGCCCACGTCATCACACCCACCGCCACCGGCACGTCCGGCGCCAGCGACAGCACGGGGTACACGGTGCGCACGAGGGAACCGTTGAGCACCACCGGCGAACGCGCGCCCGGCAGCACCGAGGCGATCATGCTGAACCAGGTGCCGCGGTAGACCAACCGTGCCACGCGCCGGTGCAGCCACGGCGGCAGGATCCCGATCACGCGCACCACGGCGTTGCCCGCCCGGGGCGCGCCCCGGGTCACCTGCTCGGCCAGCAGCTCCCGCGTCGCGCGCACGCGTTCGGCCAGCGACATCGCACCGGTCGGCAGGTCGACGCTCGCGGCCCCTGTGTGGTTCCCCAGCTGGCGGAACGTGCCGGTGTCGCGAATGGACATCGGGATCAGCACCCGCACCCGCTCCGGCGCGGCCGCGCCCAGTTCCTGGTGCACGGCTTCCGCGACGAGCGCGAGCACGAAGTCCGTGGTCGGCACGCCGACCTTGCGTGCGGCCGCCCGCACCTGCGGCGCCGACAGGTGCGCTCGCGCGTAATGCCGCCGCGGGCCCGAGATCTCGGTCACCCCCCGCACGCGCGGCGCGGTGCCCGCCCGCGCGAGCGCCCAGATGCCGCGGGCCAGCTCCTCGGCTTCCTTCCTGCGCCCAGGCCGTTTCCGCGCCGCGGCCGAGACACGGTCGGCCGCCCCGCGCAGCCGGCTGCGGCGCATCAGCGCCGGCGGCGGGTCCAGCGGCGGTTTGCCGCGAGCCTGCCCGACGAGGGCGCCGATCACCGCGATGCCGTCGCTCGCCGCGTGGTGCAGGGCGATGAGCAACGCGCCCTGCTCGCCCTCGATGCCCGTCACGAGCCGCGCGCGCACCGGGTGTTCCGGGGAGACCGGCTCGGAGAAGAAGTCGTCCATCTGCGCGGTGAGCGAGGACTCGAGCTCGCTGCCCGCCGGCAGCTCGACGTCGCCGAGGATGCCGTCGGCCGTGCGCGCCGGGTCCTCCTGCCACTTCGCCCGCCACAGGCCACCGCCCGGCAAGAGCCGCGCGCGCAAGCCGGGCGTCGCCGAGAGCAGGTGGACGGCGTCCGCGTGCGTGGGGCGGGAACCGTCGGCCTTCGGGTCGAGCATCAGCACCGCGCCGACCTGCTGCGGCACCTGCGGCGTCGCGACGTGGAGGAACAACGCGTCTTCGGGCCGCAGCCGCTGCGGCGCCGGGTTGAGCGGCGAGTCGACGAGCGACTCGAGCGCCGCCGTGAGCGAAGTGGCCGAATCGCAGTGGCGCGTGGCCGCCTCCGCCATCGCCTTGAGCCGCTCCGGTTCGGCGAGCAGCGTGCGGACGGAGCCGGTGAGCTCACCGTCCTTCTCGGTCACGAGCGCGAGACCGGCCCCGGCCATCAGCCGGGCGTTGGCCTTGCCGTGCGCGGCGATGGGCCGGTGCATGAGCACGGGCCGCCCGCACGCCAGGGCTTCCAGCCCGGTCGCGCCACCGGCGTTCGTCACCACGACGTCGGAGGCGATCGTGTAGTCGGCCATCCGGTCGGTCCAGCCCACGACCCGCAGGCGCGGCTCGTCGAGCCGTTCGAGCCGGTGCCGCAAAGCCTCGTTGCGGCCGCAGATCGCCACGGGCACCACCTCGGGCCCGGCGGCGAGCAGCTCACGCACCGTGCCCTCGACGTCGCCGAACCCGAGCGAGCCGCACGAAACCAACGCCACGAACGCGTCCGGCCGCAAGCCCAGCCACTGACGCGCGCCTGCACGGTCGCCGGGCCGGAACTCGGCGCGCACCGGCGGCGCCGACACCCCGACCGCGGCCGAGGGCGCGCAACGGCGCGCCAGGCCCACGGCGACTTCGTGCATCACCATCGTGAGGTCGGCCGAGCCGTAGACCCAGAACGGGTGCGGCGCGAAGTCCGACACCCACGCACCGATCGGCGCCTCCAGCTTCCCGCGCCGGCGCAGCCACGCCAGCCCGGCCGTGCCCATCGGATAGGTGGACAACACGAGGTCCGGCGCGAAGTCCGCCACCGGTTTCGCGAGGCGCCGCCCGCACCAGGACGCGGTGAAGCGCTTCGACGCCGCCGCGAACCAGGCGAGGCGCCAGATGGCGTCGTAGAAGAACTCGTACAGCCACGGGGTGGTCTCGACGTTGGCGACGTAGATGCGGCGGAACAGGCCTCCGAAACCCGGCCCCAGCTGGTCGAGGGCGTCGAGCCACTTCACCTCGGCCGCGGGCCAGCGCTCCCGCACGGCGCCCTCCAGCGCCCGTCCGGTGGCGTTGTGCCCTTCCCCCATGTTCGCCGAGACGATCAGCACGCGCTCCAACGCGCCCCCTTCGCCAGAGGTGCCGCGAGCGGCGGTCACCAGCTGTTTCCTAACAGGTGGATCCGGCCAGACCGTACCCGTCGTCGGGGTCCGACCCGGCGTGCTCGGCCTCGGCGTGTTCGTGTTCTTCCTCGATCGCGGCCACGTCCAGGTGAGCCGCGCGCGTCGAGAGCATCGCGATGCCGACCACGATCACCGCACCGGCGAACGCCTCGCCCGCGAGCCCCCACGGCGTGCCGTTGGCGCTCTCCCCCATCCAGGACAGCCCGATCGCGACCCCCACGAGCGGGTCGAGGGCCGTGATGACAGCCAGCGCCGGCGTGAGATAGCGGCCCTGCTGGAAGGTGTTCTGGCTGAGCAGGAACCCGAGCGGGCCGACCACGCAGACGATGTAGAGCGTCCAGTGCTTGAACGGTTCGTCCAGGCCCTGGCGGAACTGCCCGGCGACGACCTTCATCAGGCCGGCGGTCAGGCCGTAGAGCACGCCCGTGGCCACAGCGAGGCCCAGCACGCGCCCGGAGCCGGAGTGGGTGAGCGCGGCGAGCGCGAGGCCCGCGATCGTCACCACGGCCAGCGCGATGCCGAGCGGGAGCAGCTTGGCGCCCGTGACGAGCACGTCGCCGTTGCCGCTGGGGCGGGCGATCACGAGGAACACCGCGAGCCCGACAACGCACAGCGCCGAGCCGGCGCTCATCACCCGGTCGGGACCTCGTCGCTCGAGCCGCGCGAAGACGAACCCAGCGAAGATCAGCGACGTGATGAGCAACGGCTGGACCAGCAGCAACGGCCCGAACGCGAGCGCGACGAGCTGCAGCACGAGCCCCAGTACGGTCGCCACGATGCCGATGAGCCACAATGGTCGACCGACGAGGCGCCTGAACAACGTGAGATCGAGCGGGTTCGCCGGCTCGACCTCTTTGGCCGCCTTTGCCTGGGCGGCGCTGGCGATTCCCATGCACGCCGCGCCCAGCACCGCGGCAGGGACGGCCACGAAAAGCGACACCCCCGTGACACTCATGGAATACTCACCTCACACCATTCCCATCCGCCGTGCCTATGCTGTTGAAAAATTCGTGGGCCGTTGGGGGGATGGTCACCCCGCACCGGAGGTACTTGAACCGCATGCGACACCACATGACGATCGACCTCCCGTCGTTCCGCAACTTGGTCGTGGGCGGGGGTCGGCATCTGCTGGAGTCCACTCTCGTACCAGCCGGCCTCTTCTACCTCCTCCTGACTCTGGTCAGCTTCGACAGCGGGGTCATCGCCGCGCTGTGCTGGTCGGTCGTCGTCATCGTGACGCGCCTGGTGATGCGCAAGCCCGTCCCCGCGGTCCTGTGGCTCACGTCCGTGCTGCTGATCGCCCGGACCGCGTTGGGCCTGGCCACCGGCAGCGCCTTCCTGTATTTCCTGCAGCCGACCCTACAGAACTTCGTTATCGCCAGCCTGTTCCTCGTCTCCGCGCCGTTCAACAAACCGCTGCTCGCGCGGCTGGCCGGTGACTTCTGCTCGTTCCCGGACACGCTGTCGGGCCACCCCGGCATGCGGCGCTTCTTCCAGCGCGTGTCGGTGCTGTGGGCGCTGGTGTTCGCCGTGAACGGTTCCGTGACGCTGGTGATGCTCGCGAAAGCGACGGTCGGCAACTTCCTCATGGTCAGCACTGCGGGCTCATACAGCCTGGTCGCGCTGGCGATCGTCGGCTCGCTGCTGTGGTTCCGGCGCTCGCTGCGCTCGGAGGGCATCGTGCTGCGGATGGCCTCGCACAAGCCCGCGCTCACCGCCGTCTGATGCCCGCTCCCCGCGGCACAGCGCTGGTCACCGGCGCTTCCTCGGGAATCGGCGAGGCCACCGCGCGCCTGCTCGCCGCCGCGGGAACCCACGTTCTGCTGCACGGACGCGACCGCGAGCGCCTGGCCGCGCTCGCCGCGGAAACCGGCGGCACCGCGCTCGAAGCCGATCTCGCGGACCCCGAAGCCGCGGGCAAACTGGCCGAACGCGCGCTGGCCGTCACCGGCCGCGTCGACACGCTCGTGAACAACGCGGGCCTCGGCTGGGCCGGTCCCCTGCCCGAGCTCTCCTCCGAGCTCCTCTCCCGGCTGGTCACCGTGAACCTGACCGCGCCGCTCGAGCTCACCCGCGCGCTGCTGCCCGGCATGCTGGCGCGGGGCCGCGGCCGGATCGTCTTCGTGACGTCGATCGCCGGGCGCACCGGCGTCGCGGGCGAAGCCGTGTACGCGGCGACCAAGTCCGGGCTCGACGCGTTCGCCGACAGCCTCCGCTTCGAGCTGCACGGCACGGGCGTGGACGTCGGCGTGGTCGTGCCCGGCGTGGTGCGCACCGCGTTCTTCGAGCGTCGCGGCCGGCCCTACACCCGCACGACGCCACGGCCGGTGTCCGCGCAGCGCGTGGCCGCTGCGGTCGTGCGCGCGACGCAGCGGCCCGGTGACTACTACGTGCCCCGCTGGCTGCGCGTGCCGGTCGCGCTGCGTGGCGCGCTGCCCGGCGCGTACCGCGCGCTGGCGACGCGGTTCGGCGCCGAAAGCTGACCGGTCGCCCAGCGGACCGCGCACGGCACCTCCCTCGCCCCAAGTCATGCCTGCAAGCGTCTCCTGTGTCTCGCCTCGTCTTCGCCGTCCGTGAACAACTTAGCCCTGCTAACCAACTCTGTCCTCGGGGTTATTCCCTGAGTCACTCCGATGTCGGCTGTCCCCCGGGCGGACCCCAGGCCAGGGCCAGCAGCAACGTCGCCCTGGCCTCCGGGTCGTCGAGCGCGGGCCCGAACAGCTCGTGCAGGCGGCCGAGGCGGTAGGACACCGTCTGCGGGTGGATGTGCAGGTCCTCGGCCACGGCCTTGCGGTCGCCGAGGTGCAGCAGCCACGAGCGCAGCGTGGTCTGCAGGCGCTCGCGCGAGGAGTCGTTGAGGTCGTCCAGCGGCGCCAGCGACCGCTTGCGCAGCACCTCCAGCAGCCGGTCGTCGCGGTGCACGATGATCGCGTCGAGGTGCTCGTCGGCGAAAACCGGGTCGTCGGACAGCAGGCGGTCGCGGCGCAGCCGGGCGGTCACCTCCGCGATCCGCAGGCTCGCCGGGAGCCGGTCGACGGGCACGGTCGCCCCGACCACCGCGCCACCGCCACGCAGCGCCCGGGCCAGCCACGCGCGCCGGCCCGGGCCACCCGGGTCCGGCACGATCGTCACGAGCTGGCCCGGCCGGCGCAGCCGCAGGCAGGTGTCGTCGAGCCGCGCCACGAGGTCGCGGCCCAGCTGGTTCTCGTCCTCCACCAGCACCACCGTCGCCGAACGCGGCAGCCGCCACTCCGCCCGCAGCGCGGCGGCCTGCACCGCCGCCCCGTCGGCGCGATCGGACAGCAGCAGCTCGGTCAGCTCGTCGCGCAGCCGCTCGCGCATGCGCACGGCATCGGACTGCTCCTGCAGGTAGCCCTTGAGCGAGGACTCCGACAGCTGGTCCACCAGCGCGAACACCGTGGTGGCGAGCGAGGCGAACAGCTCCGCCGGCACCTCGAGGTCCAGCGCGGCTTCCGACACGTGGCGCCACGCGACCCGCGCACCCACGCGATAGGCCGAGAGCAGGCTCGTCACGCGCCGGCCCTGGCGGTACTGCGTCCGCCCGATCTCCTCGAACACCACTTGCTCGACGCCCGAGCCGAGCTCGGGCAGGTTCTCGTCCGGCTGTTCGGCGAGGTTGATGAGCCGGCGCACGAACCCGGCGCTGGCCGTCACGATCTCCGCCAGCTCTTCGGTGAGGAACGCAGCGTAGTCGGGGTGCTGCTCGACGAGCTGATCACGAACCTCGTTCAGAATGGCCGGGAGTCGCCTGGTCACGACGGTCTCCAGCTCACCCAGACGGGTCACCTGGTCTGATCCCATGAGCGCAGCTCGTCCTTCCGTAGCAGGTAGCAGGTCTATGGGTTCGGTCCGCCTTATCCTCACCCCACTTTGTCCGCTCGTGCCAAGTCGAAGCCAGCAAAATTCTTCTTCCGGTCGCAGAAGCCGCCCATCCGTGCGAGTCAGACTGTGTGCAATGAGATCGACTTCACCTGACGGTCACGCAGCGGACACGGACGGTCTGCGGGAGAAGCGGCATGCGGAGAACTTCCCGGTCGCGCTCCGAGTGCTGCCCCGGCGGCTCCGGTCGGATCTGCAGGCCGTTTACGCCGTCGCGCGCACGATCGACGACCTCGGCGACGAAGCCGAAGGCGACCGCAGCGCGCTGCTGAAGGCGTTCGGGGACGAGCTGTCGGCCGCCTTCGACGGCGCCGATCCCACCGACCCCGTGATCCGTGGCCTGGTGCCCGCGATGCGCGCGGGGCGGGTGGAGCTCGAACCGTTCCGCCGGCTGGTCGAGGCCAATCTGCAAGACCAGCACGTGACGCGGTACGCGACGTATGAGGACCTCCGCGCGTACTGCCGGCTGTCGGCCGACCCGGTGGGCCGGATCGTGCTGCGGCTGTTCGACGTGCACGACGCGCACGCTGAGGAGCTCTCGGACCGCGTGTGCACCGCGCTGCAGCTGCTGGAGCACTGGCAGGACGTGGCCGAGGACCACGGGAACGGCCGGATCTACCTGCCACAAGAGGACCTCGCGGCCTTTCGCGTCACCGAAGACGAGCTCGGCGCGGCGCGGGCGTCGCGCCGGCTGAGAGAGCTGATGCGCTTCGAGATCGACCGCGCCGCGGCCCTTCTGGGCAGCGGCGCTGGTCTGGTCGGGCTCTTGTCCGGCTGGGGCCGGCTGGCCGTGAGCGGATTCGTGGCCGGCGGGCTGGCGACCGTCGACGCGCTGCGGGAGACGAACGGAGACGTACTCGCCACGCAGGCCAAGCCGGGCAAAGCGGGTGTGCTGGCGTGGCTCGTGTGGCTGCAGGTGGGTGAGCCCAGGACGGGGAGGCGGTCGGGATGAGCACGGTCGAAGAGGCGTATGAGCACTGCGCACTGGTCACCAAGGACCAGGCGCGCAACTTCTACTACGGGATCCGGCTGCTGCCGCCCGACAAGCGTTCGGCGCTGTGCGCGGTCTACGCGCTGGCCCGGATCGTCGACGACATCGGCGACGGCGATCTCGCGCCCGAGGCGAAGCTGCAGGGCCTGGCCGACATCCGCAAGTCGCTCGGTGACCTGTCCGCCGGCGCCGACCCGGTGTACGTCGCGGTCGCCGACGCGGCGCGGCGCTACCCGATCCCGCTCGGCGCGTTCGAGGAGCTGCTCGACGGCGTGGAGATGGACGTGACCGGCCGCGAGTACGTGCGGTTCGAGGACCTCGTGGAGTACTGCCGCTGCGTGGCCGGTTCGGTCGGGCGGCTGTGCCTCGGCGTGTTCGGCAGCAGGCCCGAGCCCGAGGCACCGACGTACGCCGACGAGCTCGGAATCGCGTTGCAGCAGACCAACATCCTGCGCGACATCCGCGAAGACCTCCTCAACGGGCGCGTGTACCTGCCCAAGGAAGACCTCGACAAGTTCGGCGTGGAGCTGAAGGTCGGCGAGGACGGCCGGCTGGCCGACGACGGCGGCGGGCTGACCGCGCTGGTCCACTTCAGCGCCGCCCGCGCTCGCGAGTGGTACGCCCGCGGCCTGCAGCTCGTGCCCTCGCTCGACCGCCGCAGCGCCGCGTGCTGCACGGCGATGTCCGGGATCTACCGCACGCTGCTCGACCGCATCGACGAGCAGCCCTCGCTCGTGTTCGACCGCAGGCTTTCCTTGTCCGGCAGGGAAAAGGCGGTGGTCGCGGTTCGGGCGCTCACGGGGATCGGCCGATGACCTCCGAGGTCGCGGTCGTCGGCGGCGGGCTCGCCGGCATCGCCACTGCGCTGCGCTGCGCCGACGCCGGGCGCTCGGTGACGCTGTTCGAGGCCCGGCCGCACCTGGGCGGGCTCACGCACTCGTTCACGCGCGGCGAGCTGCACGTGGACAACGGCCAGCACGTGTTTCTCCGCTGCTGCACCGCCTACCTCGCGCTGCTGAACCGCCTCGGCGTCGCCGACCGCGTGATGCTGCAGCCGCGCCTGGAGATCCCGATCCGCACGCCGGGTTCGACGGAGTCGACGTGGCTGCGCCGCGGCGACCTGCCCGCGCCACTGCACCTGGCCGCGTCCCTGCTGCGCTACGACCCGCTGCGCCCGCTCGACCGCGCGCGCTTCGCGTTGGCAGCGCTGGCGTTGCGGCGCGTGGACCCGACCGACGACCGCACGGACCGGCAGTCGTTCGGCGAATGGCTGCGCCGCCACGGGCAGAGCGCCGCCGCGATCGAGGCGCTGTGGGACCTCGTCGGCGTCGCGACGCTCAACGCGACGGCCGACGAAGCGTCGCTGGCCCTCGCGGCCACGGTGTTCCAGGAAGGCCTGCTCACCGACCCGGCCGCGGCCGACATCGGCTGGTCGCTCGTGCCGTTGCGCGAGCTGCACGGCGACGCGGCGCTCGACGCGCTCACCACGGCCGGCGCCGACGTGCGGACCGGCACGAAGGTGCGCGGCATCGAGGAGACGGCCGGCGGCTGGCGCGTGCGCACCGACGATGGCGAGGCCACCTTCGCCCACGTCGTGCTCGCCGCTCCCCCGCCCGTCACGGAGAAACTCGCGCCGCCGGGCGCGATCCCGTTGCCGCCCGGCTGGTCGGGCGGGCTGGGCAGCTCGCCGATCGTGAACGTCCACGTGGTGCTCGACCGGCACGTGCTGGACGAGCCGTTCGTGGCCGGCGTGCGCACGCCGGTGCAGTGGGTCTTCGACCGCACGCGCCAGTCGGGCCTCGAATCGGGGCAATACCTGGCGATGTCGCTCTCGGCCGCCGACGACCTGATCGACCTGCCGACCGCGACGTTGCGCGAGCGCCTGCTGCCGGAGCTCACCGGGCTGCTGCCCGAAGCTCGCGGCGCGCAGGTGCTGGATTTCTTCGTGACCCGGGAACGGCACGCGACGTTCCGGCCCGGCCCGGGCACTGCGTCGCTGCGTCCGGCCGCGGAGACGTCCGCGCGGGGGCTCTACCTGGCCGGGGCGTGGACCGCCACCGGCTGGCCCGCGACGATGGAGGGCGCTGCCCGCAGCGGTGCGGCCGCGGCGACCGCCCTCCTCGAGAACAACGTGCACGAGGAGAAGGAGGGAGTCGGAGCATGACCGCCACCATGCGACCCGCCGCCGAGGCGGCCCCTGCGGTGCCGGCAGCACTCGGCCGCACCCGCGACGTCGTGCAGCCCGCGCTGCGCGAGGCCGTCGGCCGGCTGGACGAGACCAGCCGCGCGATCAGCGCGTACCACCTCGGCTGGACCGACGCCGACGGCGCGCCGGTGAGCGGCAACGGCGGCAAGGCCGTGCGGTCCGCGCTCGCGGTGCTCTCGGCGCTGGCCGCCGGCGCGCCCGCCGAGACCGGCGTGCCCGGAGCCGTCGCCGTCGAGCTGGTGCACAACTTCTCGCTCGTCCACGACGACCTCATGGACGGCGACACCGAACGCCGCCACCGGCCCACCGTGTGGGCGCTGTGGGGTGCGCCGGCCGCCATCCTCACCGGCGACGCGATGCTCGCGCTCGCGCAGGAAGTGGTGCTGGACAGCGATTCCCCGCACGCGATCCCCGCCGCGCGGCTGCTGTCGGAGACCACCCGCCGGCTCATCCACGGCCAGGTGCTCGACGTCCAGTTCGAGCAGCGCGACGACGTGACGCTGCCCGAGTGCGTCACCATGGCCGGCGGCAAGACCGGCGCGCTGCTGTCCTGCAGCGCCGCGATCGGCGCCGTGCTCGCCGGCGCGCCCGCCGAGACCGTCGACGCCCTCGCGGTGTTCGGCGAAGAGGTCGGGCTGGCGTTCCAGCTCGTGGACGACGTGCTCGGCATCTGGGGCGACGCGGCCGTGACCGGCAAGCCCGTGTACTCCGATCTACGGGCGCGCAAGAAGTCGTTGCCCGTCACCTATGCGATCACCCATGGCGGTGCGAAAGGCCGCGAGCTCGCGGAGTGGCTCGCGGGTGAGGAAACGGGTGACGAGGCCGAGCTGGCGCGCGTCGCCGCGCTCGTGGAGTCGGCCGGCGGCCGCGAGTGGACCACGGCCGAGGCCGCCCGCCGCGTCGAGACGGCCGAGCGAGCGCTGTCGGCAATTCGTTCCGGGCCACGCCAAGAGCTCATCGGCATCGCACGCTTCATCGTGCACAGGGAGGCGTGAATGACGCAGACCGTCCCCGGGACGTCCACTTCGGACACCCCGCGCGAACGCTCGCGTACTCCGGAAGAAACCCTCGCCGCCGGCGTCGAGTTCCTGCGCGGCGAGCAGGACGCGGCCGGCTGGTGGAAGGGTGAGCTCGCCACCAATGTCACGATGGACGCCGAAGACCTGCTGTTGCGCCAGTTCCTCGGCATCCTCACCGAACAGCAGAAAGAAGAGTCGGCGCGCTGGATCCGTTCGCAGCAGCGCGACGACGGCACGTGGGCCAACTTCCCCGGCGGCCCGGCGGACCTGTCGACCACCGTGGAGGCGTGGGTCGCCTTGCGGCTGGCCGGCGACCCGGCCGACGCGCCGTGGCTCGTCGAGGCGGCCGGCTGGATCCGCGCGAACGGCGGCCTGGAGAGCACCCGCGTGTTCACGCGGATCTGGCTCGCGATGTTCGGGCAGTGGTCGTGGGCCGACCTGCCGAACCTGCCACCGGAGCTGATCTTCCTGCCGTCTTGGTTTCCGCTCAACGTCTACGATTTCGCGTGCTGGGCACGCCAGACCATCGTGCCGCTCACGATCGTCGGCACGCTGCGGCCGAAGCGAAAGCTGCCGTTCGACGTGGCGGAGCTGCGCGTCGGTGAGAGCCCGAAGAAGTCCGCGGCGCCGTGGTCGTGGGACGGGGTGTTCCAGAACCTCGACACCGCGCTGCACACGTACGCGAAGCTGCCGTTCAACCCGGTGCGCAAGGTCGCGATGCGCCAGGCCGCCGAGTGGATCCTGGCGCGCCAGGAGTCCGACGGCTCGTGGGGCGGCATCCAGCCGCCGTGGGTGTACTCCATCCTCGCGCTGCACCTGCTCGGCTACCCGCTCGACCACCCCGCGCTCAAGGCCGGCCTCGAAGGTCTCGAAGACTTCACCATCCGCGAGGAGACCGAGCAGGGCTGGGTGCGCCGGCTCGAGGCGTGCCAGTCGCCGGTGTGGGACACCGCGCTCGCGATGACCGCGCTGCTCGACGCGGGCGTCTCCCCCGGCGACGAGACGCTGGTGCGCGCGACGGAGTGGATGCTCGGCGAGGAGATCACCGTGCCGGGCGACTGGATGGTGCGCCGCCCCACGCTGGCGCCGGGCGGGTTCGCGTTCGAGTTCGCCAACGACGGTTACCCGGACACCGACGACACGGCCGAGGTGGTGCTGGCACTGCGGCGCATGGGCCGGCCCGACCACCTGCGCATCCGCGGGGCGATCGACCGCAGCGTGAAGTGGCTCGAAGGCATGCAGTCGAGCGACGGCGGCTGGGGCGCGTTCGACGCGGACAACACGCAGGTGCTCGCCACGAAGCTGCCGTTCTGCGACTTCGGCGCCGTGATCGACCCGCCGTCGGCGGACGTCACCGCGCACGTCGTGGAGATGCTGGCGGCCGAGGGCAAGGCGGACACGACCGAATGCCGCCGCGGCGTCAAGTGGCTGCTGGACAACCAGGAGGCCGACGGTTCGTGGTTCGGCCGGTGGGGCGCGAACTACGTCTACGGCACGGGCGCGGTCGTCCCCGCGCTGGTCCTCGCCGGGATGCCGGCGTCCGACGTCCGGATCCGCCGCGCCGTGCGGTACCTGACCGAGCACCAGAATCCCGACGGGGGCTGGGGCGAGGACCTGCGCTCCTACGACGACCCGGGGAAGTGGTCGGGCCGCGGCGAGTCGACGCCGTCGCAGACCGCGTGGGCGCTGCTCGCGCTGCTGGCCGCCGGCGAGCGAGACTCCGCCGCGACGACGGAGGGCGTGGCGTGGCTCTGCGAGCAGCAGCGCGCAGACGGCGGCTGGGACGAGGACTTCCACACCGGCACCGGCTTCCCCGGCGACTTCTACCTTTCGTATCACCTCTACCGCGTGGTGTTCCCCCTGTCGGCGCTGGGCCGGTACGTGCGGAGCTCCTCGTGAGGCCGGCCGTGTTGTGCGCGCCGCTGCGGATCGAGCGGGCCGCGTTGCGCTCGGCCGGCCTGCCGGTAGTGCGCACAGGCCTCGGTCCTCGGCGGGCGGCAGCGACCGCGGCCCGGTTGCCTTCCGGGCCACGCCTCGTCGCGGGGATCGGCGGCGGGCTCGCGTCACACGTGCGACCGGGTGACGTCGTGGTGGCCGACGAGGTGCGCGGGCCCGACGGAGTGGTCGAGGTGCCGACCGCCGCACTGCTGGCCGGCGCGTTGCGGCGGCTCGGGCTGACCGTCCACGTCGGACCGGTACTCGGGGTCGACCACGTGGTGGGCGAACGGGAACGTGCTTCGCTGGCCTCGTCGGGCGCGTTGGCGGTCGACATGGAGTCACACCGGCTGGCCGCTGCCGGGCAGCCGTTCGCCGTCGTGCGGTCCATTGTGGACACGGTCGGCGCACCACTGGTGCGGCCCGCCACGGTTTCCCACGGCCTTGCCGGGCTGCGCAGCCTGCGGGCGGCCGTGCCCGCGCTCACGGCGTGGGCCGCCGCGACCGGGCCGCGGCAGCTGGTGATGGCGAGCCCGCGCTCGTTCTGTGCCGGCGTGGAGCGGGCGATCGACATCGTGGACCGTGCGTTGGCCAAGCACGGCGCGCCGGTGTACGTGCGGCGCCAGATCGTGCACAACACCCACGTGGTGCGGGAATTGCAGGAGCGCGGCGCGGTGTTCGTCGACGAGGTCGAGGAAGTGCCGGAGGGCGCGACGCTCGTGTTCGCCGCCCACGGCGTGACCCCGGCGGTGCGGCGCGACGCGGCCGGCCGCGGCCTGTCGGTGATCGACGCGACGTGCCCGCTGGTGACCAAGGTGCACAACGAGGTGCGCCGCTACAGCGGGCGCGGCGACACGGTGTTCCTGATCGGGCACGCGGAGCACGAAGAAGTGGAAGGCACCGTCGGGGAGGCCCCCGGTTCGGTCGTGGTGGTGGAGGACGTCGCGGCGGCCCGCACCGTGACCGTGCCCGCCACCCAGGGTGTCGCGTACACCATGCAGACCACGCTGGCGCTCGACGAGGCCGAGGAGATCGCGTCCGTGCTGCGCGAGCGGTTCCCCGGGCTTTCGGCGCCGCGCAAGGACGACATCTGCTACGCCACCACCAACCGGCAGCAGGCGCTGCGGGCGATCGCCCGCGAGGTCGACCTCGTGCTGGTGGTGGGCTCCGCCAATTCGTCCAACTCGCGCCGGCTCGTGGAAGTCGCGGAGCGCGAGGGAACGCCGGCCGTGCTGGTCGACGGAGTTTCGGACATCGACCTGCGCCGCCTGGCGGGCGCGGGCCGGATCGGCCTCACCGCGGGCGCTTCGGCGCCGCCGCACCTCGTCGACGAGGTCGTGGCGAGCCTGCGCGGACTCGGGCCGGTCACCGTCGCCGAAAATCGGCTGACGGAGGAAGAAATCACTTTCACCCTACCTCGGGAGGTGCTCTGAGCCATGGCCATGCCGTTGCGTCAGTCCGTGCGACTGGGCGGTTATCTGATGAAGCAGAAGCTGCTGCGCAAGGAAAAGTTCCCGCTGCTGGTCGAGCTTGAGCCGCTGTTCGCCTGCAACCTCAAGTGCGCCGGCTGCGGCAAGATCGCGCAACCCCACACCCTGCTCAAGCAGCGCATGCCAGTGGAGCAGGCCGTGGGCGCCATCGAGGAGAGCGGCGCGCCGATGGTGTCCATCGCCGGCGGTGAGCCGCTGATGCACCCGAAGATCGACGAGATCGTGCGGCAGCTGCTCGACCGGCGCAAGATCGTGTTCCTCTGCACCAACGCCCTGCTGCTGCACAAGCACATCCACAAGTTCAAGCCCCACCACAACTTCGCGTGGATGGTGCACATCGACGGCCTCGAAGACCGCCACGACGCGTCGGTGCGCAAGGAGGGCGGGTTCGCCGCGGCCGTCGAGGCGATCAAGCTCGCCAAGGAAAAGGGCTTCCGGGTCATGACGAACACGACGTTCTTCGACGGGGACACCGCCGAAGACGTCGTCGACGTGCTCAACTTCCTCAACGACCTGGGCGTCGACAACATGCAGATTTCGCCCGCGTACGCCTACGAGAAGGCCCCGGACCAGGAACACTGGCTCGGCGTGCAGCAGACCCGCGAGCTCTTCACGAAGGCCTTCGGCGGCGGCAACCGCAAACGCTGGCGCCTCAACCACTCCCCCGTGTTCCTCGACTTCCTCGAAGGCAAGCGCGACCTGGAGTGCACCCCGTGGGGCATCCCGTCCTACTCGCTGCTCGGCTGGCAGCGCCCGTGCTACCTCCTCGACGACGGCTACGCGAAGACCTACAAGGAACTCATCGAGGACACCGACTGGGACGCCTTCGGCCGCGGCAAGGACCCTCGGTGCGACAACTGCATGGCGCACTGTGGTTACGAGCCGACCGCGGTGATCGCCACGCTGGGCTCACTGAAGGAGTCGGTGCGGGCGGCTGTGGGGCACTGAGGTTTTGCTCTTGGGGAAAGCCGCAGGTCCTGGGGACTTGCGGCTTTCTTCTTGTTCGCTTGGCCTTTACTCGCCGAAGGTGAAGAGGATCTTGCCTCGGCGGCCAGGAGTCAGGGAGTGCGCGAAGGCTGCCTCGTAGTCCTCCAGCCGATACGTCGCCTCGACCGGCGCCGTCAGCTCGCCGGTGGCCACCAGATCGGCCAAGTCGGAGTACAAGGTGGTCACCTCGGCGGCCGTGGCGGTGCGGAGCCAGTTCATCAGCCAGAAGCCCGTGAGGGTGATCCCGCGGAAGACGAGGTCCGCCGGGGAGATCCGTGGGGCGCCTTCGGGGAAGGCGTAGGTGACGACGGTGCCGCCGTCTTCGAGGGCGCGGGTGAGGTCCTTGACGACCGGGCCGCCGGTGGCGTCGAGGATCAGGGACAGCCGCTCGCCGGCCAGGGCGGATTTCAGGGAGGCGCGGAAGTTGTCGTCGGCGACGACGGCCTGGTCGCCGCCCGCGGAGAGGACTTCGGCGGCCGCGGCAGGGCTGCGGACGACGTTGAGGGTGCGCAGGCCGGCTCGGCGCGCGAGGGTGATCAAATAGCGGCCCATGGCGGAGTTCGCGGCAGTCTGGGCGATCCACGAACCCGGCTCCAGCGGGCCGTGCAGGCGCAGCAGTTGATAGGCCGTGGCGGGGTTGACGGCGAGCATGGACAGCTGCAGGACGTCGGCGTCCTCGCGGATCGGCAGCACGTTTCGGCGCGGGAGCACCACTTTGTCCGCCCACAGGCCCTGTTCCATGGTCGGGAGGATGAGCACGCGCTTGCCCACCAGGCCGGCATCGCCCGCCACGACCCGGCCCACGCCCTCCGCGCCGAGGGGCGCGGGCAGCGCCGGGCGGACGCCGTAGAGGCCGCGCATCAGCAGGAAGTCCGCGGGGTTGAGCGGGGCGGCGAGCATCTCGACCACAACGTCGTCCGGCCCGGGCTTCGGAGCCGGGGCGTCGTCGAGGCGGACGGAGGTGGCGGGGTCACCGAACTCGGTCAACAGAAGGCGGGCCATCGGGGAAGTCCTTTCAGGGAAGTCGGCAGCAGGAACGGATCAGTGCGAACCCGCGGACGGCGGATCACCAGGAGCGACCCCGCCCTCGGAACCGGCCGAACCCGCCCCGCTGGCGGCAACAGCAGCACCCGGCGCGTCGTCAGAAGCGACAGCCTCGGAAACCGCCAACCCCGGCGCGCCCTCACCCCCGGCCAGCCCCGCCAGAACCAGCGCCGCCCCCAGTGGACGGTGGTTCACCACGATTTCGTCGATCTCGCCGCGTTCGTCGAAGTGGAAGGTGCCGGTGCCGAAGATGGTGTGGCCGCGGACCTGGGCCGTGTACTCCTCCACCTGCCGGTCCCCGGCGTCGAGGCGCCAGCGGACCGTCATGCCCGAGTAGCACGCCCCCACGGCGCGGACCTGCGTCTTCACGGCCTCCGGGCCCTGGAGTACGCCGTCGAGGATGGTGCCGGCGAGGCGGACGCCGGGTGACAAGCGGGAGAAGAACCAGGGATCGGCCACCCCCGAAGGCTATGACAACCGTCATAATTGTCAAGCGCAGGAGAAACACCCGACTCGACGACGGCTCTATCGGGCCAGCAGATCGTGCAGCGCCGCGCCGACGACGGCCGCGCCCGAGTGGGTCATGATCGTGGCCGCGTGGTCGGCGCCGGTGATGCGCCGGGGGCGGCGCAGGGAGGGCACGGCGGCACGGAAACCGGCCAGAGCCTCGTCGCTGTACGCGGGCGGCATGCCCGCCCCCGAGCTCCACTCGGCGCACACCAGCTCGGTCGGTACGGTGATCTCCTGCCAGCGTGACTCGCCGAAGAACACGTCGGTCGCGTCGGCCAGCACGGCTTCCCGGCTGAGGAAGACGCGGCCGTCGGACAGGTCGTGGTCGAGGCAGTCGCGCAGGAGCGGGTCGGCGGCGTCGAGCAAGGGGTTGGCGCGCGTGAAATAGGCCAAGTACTCTTCGACGTCCGCCCAGCGCCGCGAGACGCGCTCCAGCTGCGGGGCGAACGCGGCGGGCACCGTCTCGGGCGTGAGGCCCGACGGCACGGCCATCGGGAGCCCGCCGTCGACCAGCACGAGCCCGCGGACACGGTCCGGCCGGCGCGTGGCGAGCTCCACCGCGACGAACCCGCCCAGGGACATCCCGCACACGTCGACCACCGGGTGGCCCAGCGCGTCGAGCACCCGTAACAGGTCCGAAGCGTGCTGCCGCAACGAAGACGGGCCGGCGACCGCGAAGCTGCCCGCGCGCCCACGCAGGTCCGGCATCACCAGCGACAGGTCCGGCGCCTCGGCCCGCAGCCAGTTCCACAACCGCCGGTTGCCGGTCACCCCGTGAACGGCGAGCACCGGCGTCGAAGCCCCGGCCACCACCTCCACGGCCAGCGCTCCGCCCTCGACCGGCACCGACACCGTCCTCGCGTCATCCACCATGAGGACACCGTAACGACCCAGGACCACTGTGGACAGTCACGTCACGGGCCGATCGGCTCCCAATCCCGGTGGTGGTCCGACCACCACTGCGCGATGTCGAGCCGCCGCAGGAAGCGGACACCCGGCTGCTCCGTGGCATATCGGACGAAATCCCGCACGGCCGCCGCGCGCCCGGCCTGACCGCTCCACCGCGGGTGCAGCCCGACGGTCATCATCCGCGCCCCGAAGCCGTCGTCGGCTTCCTCGCACAGGTAGTCGAGCGCGAGCCGCAGGCTCTCGAAGAACTGCGCCGGCGAGCCGTAGGTCGGACTCAGCAGGTAGCGGGTGTCGTTGTAAACCTTGGAATACGGCACGATCAGCAGCCCGAGCTCCGAAAAGTACGGCAGCTCGTCGTTGCACGGATCCGAATCGTAGAGAAACCCGCCCTCCTCCACGAGCAGGTCGAGCGTGTGCTCGCTCGGGAACGACCGCACGTACCACCCGCGCGGCCGCTGGCCCGTCGTCCGCTCCAGCGACGCGATCGCGCGGTGCAGGTGGTCGCGCTCCTCGTCGACGGACATCCGCGCGTAGTCGAGCCAGCGGTAGCCGTGGCCGATCACGTCGTGGCCGCGTTCGCGGATCCACTCCGCGACGGCCGGGTTGCGCTCCAGCGCCACCGCGCACGCGCCGACGCTCACCGGCACCGAGTACCGGTCGAAGATCCGCGCCAGCCGCCAGATGCCGACGCGGCTGCCGAACTCGTAGTGCGTCTCGGTGCCGAAGTCACGCACCTCGGGCCCGACCTCGTAGGCGTACTCGCCCCAGCCGTCGTTGCGGCCGTCGCCGTCGGGGATCGAGTACTCGGCCCCCTCCTCGTAGTTCACGACGACGTTCACCACGACCTTGGCGTCGCCGGGCCAGCGCACGCGCGGCGGGTACCGGCCGTAGCCGACGAAGTCACGCGAGGACGCGGTGGCCGGGTCACGGGGTTCGGGCACCAACCCAGCGTGGCACGGCCGCCGTGGCGCGGCAGGGTCAGTGCGGCGGGAGCTTCGTGGCCAGCAGGTCCACCGGTGTGATCGTGGGCGGCACGGCGAATAGCTCGTCGCCGCGCAACTCGATCTGCCGGCGGACCTCACCCTGGAGGTGGGCTTCGCGGTCCTCGTCGGTCTCGAACGCGTCGAAGATCCGGAACGACGACGGCCCGAGGCGGAAGCTGAACCAGGCCAAGGTGCCCGGTTCGGCGTCCACAAGGGACTTGGCGGCAGTCAGGAACTGCGCCACGTCGTCCTCCTTCCCGAGCTTCGCTTCGAACTCGATGAAAAATCCGTACGCCGGCATGGTTTTCCTCCTCACCGGGGCCACCGTGGCCCGCTCTTCGACGCTAGCTGGCGGGAACCGTGGCCGACGCTCGAATCCCGCCAAATCGAGCCTCACCCGGCGCCGGGTTCGTCACGACGCGGCCGGAGTGGCGCGAAAGGTGGCCCGGTAGCTGCCCGCCGTGGTGCCGACCTGGCGTTCGAAGTGGCGGCGCAGCGTCTCCGCGGACCCGAACCCCACCATCGCGGCGATCTCCGAGATCCGGTGGTCCGTCGTCTCCAGCAGCACCTTGGCGGCCGCCACGCGCTCGCGGTTGATCCAGTCGAACACCGTCATCCCGGTGGCCCGCCGGAACTTCCGCACCAGGCTCCGCTCGCTCAGGTGCACCTGCGAGGCCAGCCCGGCCAGCGTCAACGGCTCGTGCAGGTGCTCTCGCAGCCACGCCAGGAACGAACCGAGCGCCGGCTCCCCCGCGATCCGGATGGAGTCCTTCACGAACTGCGCCTGCCCACCCGGCCGCCGCGGCGCCGTCACCAGCAGCCGCCCGACATCCCCCGCGTAAGCCTGGCCCAGATCCTCGGCCAGCAGGTGCAACGCGAGGTCCGTCGCCGAGAAGATCCCACCCGACGTGTGCACCCTGCCGTCGTCCACGTACAGGCAGCCTGGCTCCAGCTTGACCTGCGGGAACTCCCGGCAGAACTCCTCGGTGAACAGCCAGTGCGTGGTCGCCCGGCGCCCGTCCAGCAACCCGGCCCGGGCCAGCAGGAACGCACCCCCGCAGAACGACACCATGCGCGCGCCGGCCTCCGCCGCGCCCCGCAACGCCCGCACCACGGACCGCGGCCGCTCCGCCAGCGGCTCCTCGACGCCCGGCACCATCACCGTGTCGGCCGTCAGCAGCGTCTCCAGCGGCGCGAGCTCCCCGAAGTCCACGCCCGAAGACAGCACCTGGCGCGGCTCCTCGCCGCAGAGCACCACCTCGTACGCACTGCCGACATCGCCGGTCAGCTCGGCGATCGCCGCCATCCGCGGCCCGAACACCTGGTGCACCACCGTGACCTCCAGCGCCACGGAATCGGGCACGACCAGCACCGCGATCACGTGCTTGGCACGGCCGCGCGAGGTGACGGGCGTCTTGGCGGGGTGCATCACTGCTCCTGATCCGGCGGATGCCCAGGGGGCCGGGGCCTCGCCGCCGAGCGGGGTCACAACCGGACCGCTTCGAGCACGGCGTCCACGAACGCGCGCGGCTTCTCCTGGGGCAGGTTGTGCCCCGCCCCGGGCACGCGGTGGTGCACGCGCGGGCCGGTGAAATGTTTCGCCGACGCCGTGCCGTCGGTCGCCGGGAAGCTGCCGTCGGCGAGCCCGTCGAGCGTCACCGCCGGCACTGTGATCGGTGGCTGCGCCAGCAGCCGCGCCTCGAGGCCGGCGTAACGAGGATCGCCCGGCGCCGCGCCCTGGCGCACGCGGTAGTTGTGGATGACGACGTCCACGTAGTCCGGATTGTCCATCGCGGCGGCCGCGATGTCGAGGTCGGCGCTCGTGAAGCGCCACTGCGGCGAGTTGCGCCGCCACACCACTTCCGCCAGGTCACGCCGCGAACGTGTCAGCGCCGTGCGGCCGCGATCGGTCAAGAAGAAGTAGAAGTACCAGTGCGCTGATTCGGTGCCGGGCGCGTCCGGGGAGGACGCGAGCACGCCCGGGTCCAGGTTCTGGATCAGGTAGCTGTTGACCGACACCAGCCGGCGGCACCGCCCCGGCCACAGCGCCGCGGCGACGTCGAGGGCGCGCCCGCCCCAGTCGTAGCCGCCGAACACCGCGCGTTCGACGCCGAGCGCGTCGAGGAACGCGATCAGGTCGGCGCCGAGCGCGGCCTGCTGGCCGGAACGCATCGTCGTGGCGTCGCGGAAGCGGGTGGCGCCGTGGCCACGCAGGTACGGCACGAGCACGCGGTAGCCGCGGCGCGCGAGCGCGGGCGCGACCTCGGCGTAGGCGTGCGGGCTGTACGGCCAGCCGTGGCCGAGCAGCACCACGTCGCCGCGGGCCGGGCCGACCTCGTGGTAGGCGAGGTCGAGCAGGTCGGTGCGCACGTGGCGGACCGGACCCAGCCCGGAGGCCACGGCCGAGACGGCCGAGGCCTCCGCGGAGAAGGCCGGGAGCGAGGCGACGACCGCCCCCGCTCCCACGGCCTTCCCGAACGCCCGCCGGGAGATCATGGTGTGCTCCTCGTCGGTCGGGCGCACCGTCAGGCGACGGTGGCGACAGTGGCGTCGATGGTGACCTCGACGTTGCCCCGGGTCGCCTTCGAATACGGGCAGATCTGGTGCGCGGCGTGGCCCAGCTCTTCGGCGGTCGTCTGGTCCACACCGGACACTTCGAGGTGCAGGGCGGCGCTGAGCCAGAAGTCGGCCGACTCGTTGTGGAGGGTGATGTCGGCGACCACGGCGAGGTCGGCGAGCTTCACCTTCTTCTGCGCGGCAACGATCTTCACCGCGCCGAGGAAACACGACGCCCAGCCGGCGCCGAGCAGCTGCTCCGGGTTGGTCGCGCCGCCGTTGCCGCCGAGCTCCTTCGGGATGGCGAGGGTGACGTCGAGCGAACCGTCGGCGGCGGTGGCGCGCCCGCCGTTGCGGCCCTCGCCGGTGGCGGTGACAACCGCGGTGTAGGTGGTTTCAGTCATGGCAACTGTCCTTTCTCGACAGAACTTCGGGGTCAGGCGGCGGTGCGGGCTTGCGCGAGCAGTACGTCGCGCAGGATTTCGAGCTGGCCGTGGTGCTGGACGAGGTCGGCGCACAGGTGCAGCAGTGCGCCGCCGGCGTCGAGCGGGTCGCCGAGGCCGGCCAGAGCGGCGGGCACGGTCGCGTGCGGATCCGCGCGGGTCACGTCCTTCTTCAGCTGGCGCACGGTCGTGCGCACGCGGTCGAGCAGCGGCGCGACCGGGCCGGCGGCGGTGAACTCGGCGTCGCGGTCGCGGTGGGCGGCGCGGCCGGAGACGACCTCGCCGGCCCAGTAGGCCGTGGCGCCGAGACAGTGGTTGAGCACCGCGAACGGCGTGTTGGCACCGGGCAGCTCGAGGCGGGTGTTGGCCAGGTCGTCGCCGAGCTGCTCGACGACCGCGGCCATGCCGGTCAGCGCGCGGGTGACGACGTGCAGGTACTGGCCGGTGGTGATCACAGGTACTCCCCAGCCACGTAAACGGGCGCCAGGGTGCCGGTGAGCGAACCCAAGACGGCGAGCAGATTCCGCAGGACGAGCAGAAGCGAGACAGTCGGATCCATCGAAGGCGAGACCTTTCCGGACGGGGGCCGCCAACGCGGTTTCCGCGGGGCCCGGTGGCGATGCCGAAACTCTCGCACGCGTATTCGTCACCAGTCAAGAAGGTTACACATTTTGCCGCAAATTCCAGTTAAATTGCTTTTACCGGTTAGCGATTGTTGCGTTCTTTTTCGTCACCTGTCAGACTGGTGCAATGGAGCACGCCTTCCCCTGCGGGAACCCGGCACTCGACTTCGTCGGGACCCTGCGCGCCCGGCGCAACGCCGAACCCCTGGAGAAGCTCGGTTCACCGCGCAACCTCGACGCGTGGTTCCGCGAGTCGGGCGTCACCGACACGGACCCGGGGAGCCGGCCGCAGGACGTGACCGCCGCGATCGAGCTGCGCGAGGCGATCTACGCGCTGGTCGCGGCGCGGCTGACCCACCACGAGCCCGACCTGCGGGCGATGGACGTGGTCAACGAGTTCGCGGCGCATCCTTCGACCGTTCCGCAGCTGGCACCGGAGGGTCGCCGGCTCGAAGCGACCCCCGCGCAGGCGCTGTCGTCGGTGGCTCGCGAGGCCGTGGAGATCCTCGGCGGCCCGGACGCCGACCTGCTCAAGGAGTGCGGCCGGCCCGAGTGCACCCAGGTCTACCTCGACCGCTCCCGCGGGTCGCGGCGCGAGTGGTGCGCCATGGCGACCTGCGGGAACAAGATGAAGGCCGCCGCCTACCGGGCGCGCCAGCGCGGCAACCCGCCCCTGTCCCCGTCGCGACAGGTCGGCTGACCCACTCCCCGGCACGACCAGGCCGGTGAAGGCATTCCGCCTTCACCGGCCTTTTTCGTGTCTCAAGTCATAACCATTTTGACGGGTTACGAATAGCCGCTAAGCTACGAGCAATTCATCTCCGGGGAGAAACCATGCTCACTCTTGTGCTCGCCGGTCTGCTCGCGGGCGCGGTCACGAGCATTTCGCCGTGCGTGCTGCCGGTCCTGCCCGTGGTCCTCACGGCCGGGTCGCGTCGGCCCGTGCGCGTGGTTGCCGGGCTCGTGGCGAGCTTCAGCCTCGCGACGCTGTTCGGTTCACTCGTGCTCAGCGCGTTCCACCTGCCACAGGACCTGCTGCGCGACGCCGGGATCGCGGTCCTCACCCTGCTCGGGCTGGGCCTGGTCTCGCGGCGCGTCGGCGAGCTGCTGGAACGGCCGTTCGCGCACCTTCGCGGACGCGCGGCCGACCCGGACTCGGGCGGGTTCACCGTCGGCCTCGCTCTCGGCCTCGTCTACGTGCCGTGCGCGGGCCCGGTGCTCGCGACCATCGCCGTGCTGGGCGCGACGCACCGGATCGGGTTCGGCGCGCTGGGCCTCACGGCGGCGTTCGGCGTCGGGGCCGGGATCCCGCTGCTCGCGCTCGCGCTGGCCGGCGACGCGCTGACCCGCCGCGTCCGGTCCCTGCGCACCCGAGCCCGGGCGATCCGCGTGACCACCGGCGTCGCGCTGCTGGCGGTCGCGGCGGCCACGGCGTTCGACCTCACCGCCGGCCTGCAGCGCGCGGTGCCCGACTACACCGCGGCGCTGCAGAAGTCGTTCGAGGCCGGCACTTCCGCGACCGCGAACCTGCACGAGCTCGCCGCCGCGCCCGAGCCCACGGGCATCACCGCGTGGCTCAACACCCCCGGCGGGCGGCCGTTGACGCTCGCGAGCCGGCACGGGAAGGTCGTGCTCGTCACGTTCTGGACCTACAGCTGCGTGAACTGCCTGCGCGCCATGCCGCACTACGAAAGCTGGTACCGCACCTATCGCGATTCAGGGCTCGTGGTGCTCGGCGTGCACACGCCGGAGTTCGCGTTCGAGCACGAGCCCGCCAACGTCGCCGCCCAGGTGGAGGCACTCGGCGTCGACTACCCCGTGGCGATCGACAACGACTACGCCACCTGGAACGCCTACGGCAACCAGTACTGGCCCGCCTCCTACCTCGTCGACGCCTCCGGCCAGGTCCGCGGCTCCCACTTCGGCGAAGGCGCCTACGCGGACACCGAACAGCAGCTCCGCGGCCTCCTCACCGACGCGGGCGCCGGTCCCCTGCCGCCGCCCACCGACGTCCCCGACCGGACCCCGGTGCAAGCCGCCACGCCGGAGACCTACCTCGGCCCGGCCAACGCGCCCCTCGACATCACCGGCGACCAGCCACCACCGGGCCGGACCCGCACGCTGCGCTTCCCCGCCGCCGTCGCCTCCGACACGTTCGCCCTGGACGGCACCTGGACCGCGTCGGGCGAGTCCCTCACCGCGGGCCCGGCCGCGCGCCTGCGCCTGAACTTCCGTGCCCGTGCCGTCCACCTCGTCCTCGCCGGCACGGGCACGCTCATCGTCGATCTCGACGGCACCCACACGACAGTGGCGGCTTCGGGCGTGCCGAAGCTCTACACCCTGGTTTCCGGCCCGGCCGCCCGCCATTCGACGCTGACACTGTCGCTCACCCCGGGACTTCAGGCGTACGACTTCACGTTCGACTGAGCCGACTGAACGAGCCGAACCATCCGACCACAGTGGACGGTCAGTGCCCCCGCAACGGCAGCTTCGTGATCTTCCCCGTCGGCCCCTTCGGCAGCTCGTCGACGATCCGCACCCGGCGCGGGTACTTGTACGCGGCGATCCGTTCCTTCGCCCACGCCACGATCTCCTCCGGTTCCGCCGACGCACCCGCCTTCAGAGAGACCACGGCGACGATCTCCTCGCCCAGCCGCTCGTCCGGTTCTCCGATCACCGCGGCCTCCCCGACAGCCGGATGCCGGTAGAGGAGTTCCTCCACCTCACGCGGGTACACGTTGTACCCGCCGCGGATCACGAGGTCCTTCTTGCGGTCCACGACGAACACGAACCCGTCCTCGTCGACGTAACCGAGGTCCCCGGTGTGGAACCACCCACCCCGGAACGCTTCGGCGGTTTCGGCAGGCCGCTTGTAGTAGCCCTTCGTGATGTTGTGCCCGCGCAGCACGATCTCGCCCACGTGGTCGGCACCGGCAGGCAGGGGCCGGTCCTGCGCGTCGACGATGCGCAGCTGTACGCCCCAGATCGGCTTGCCGATGGAGAGCACCTTGCGGTCGGCGGCGCCCGGGTTCACCGTGGTCGTCGACGCGGACTCGGACAGGCCGTAGCCCTCCAGCACGGGGATGCCGTACTTCTGTTCGAACGCCAGCAGCACCTGCTCCGGGATCGCGGCGCCGCCGGAGCTGCCGATGCGCAGGCTGCTCGTGTCGTACGCGGAGCTGTCGGCGACGGCCAGCGCGTGGTACATCGTGGGCACGCCGGCCATGATCGTCACGCGGTCGCGCTCGATGGCCTCCAGCACCGCCTTCGGCTCGAACCGCCGGACGACCGACACCGTGCGCGCGTGGCGGGCTGCGGAGTTGAGGATGCTGGACAAGCCGTAGACGTGGAAGAACGGCAGCACCGCGAGCACCACGTCCTCGGGCTCCGTGCCGAACGTCTGGCCGCCGATCGTGCACGTCATGTACAGCGAGAAATGCGACAGCTCGGCGCCTTTCGGACGTCCGGTGGTGCCGCTCGTGTACAGCAGCACGGCGGTGTCGTCGGCCGCGCCGGGGTACAGGTCGCCGTCGTCCTCGGCGTCGAGCAGCTCGGCGAACCCGACCGCACCGGCGGGCCACCCGTCCGGCCCGCCCACGACGACCGCGGTCACCTCCGGCACCTCGGCGAGCGCCTTCGCTACCTCGCCGGCCAGCGCCGTGTCGGCGATGAGCAGCCGCGAATCGGAGTCGGCCAGGTGGTAGGCGATCTCGTCGGCCTTGAGCAGCGGGTTCAGCGGGACAATTGTGAGCCCGGCCTTGAGGATCCCGAAGTACGCGAACACAAACTCGGGCACATTGGCCAGCTGCACGGCGATCTTGTCGCCCGGCGCGAAACCCCGCGCGCGCAACGCCGCCGCGACCCGGCCGGACGCCTCGTCCACCGCGGCGTAGGAGTGGATTCCACCCGGAAAACGCAGAAAGTCCTTTTCCGGCTGGGCGAGCGCGGACTCGTGCAAGATCGTGGCCAGGTTGAAGCTCACACTACCTCCGAACCTCGTTCTGCCCGCGGCGCGCGTGAGCAGAGAACTCCGTTGTCGACCCAGGCCGGTCGAGCCCAGGCTACCGAATCCTGTTCGGTCCGCCGAGACCTACTAGTTCGACGATCGAACAAACAGGGGTTACAGTCGGGATCATGCCCTCCCCCGGAGAATCCCGCGAGCAGACCGCGACGAGCGCCGTGCGCGCACTGGCCCGCGTCTCGCGGCTGCTGGAGCGCTCGTCCGGAGAGCTGAACCTCGCCCACTACCGCGTGCTGTCCGCCATCGCCTCGGGCGACGAGCGGGCCTCCCGCGTGGCGCGGCGGCTCGCGCTCGGCCGTCCGGCGATCAGCGCCGCGGTCGACGCGCTCACGAAACGCGGCCTCCTGGTCCGCGGCGACGTCGACGCCGACCACCGGGCCACGGCGCTTTCCCTGACGCCGGAAGGCGAACGGCTGCTCGCCACCACCGAGGCCGAGATGATCAAGGAGCTCCTCGCGCTGGTCGCCCGCACGCCCGACGGCGACGTGGTGCTCGAGTCGCTGGGCCGGCTGGGTGACGCGATCGACGAGGTCATGGCCGAGCGGTTGGCCGGAAACCGGTGAGCGAACCCGAAGAGAAGTCCCGCTGGTTGCGCCGCCTCGGCGGCTACGTCCTGCGCCACCGCCGCGAGCTGCTGATCGCCTTCGGCGCCGCCGTGCTCGGCAGCGCCTGCCAGACCGTGGTGCCGCTGCTGGAACGCCAGATCGTGGACGGGGTGATCCTCAGCCGCTCGGCTTCGCTGTGGCCGTGGCTGATCGCGCTGCTCGTGCTCGCCGCGGCCGCGTTCGTGTTCGCCTACCAGCGGCGCTACCGCGGTGGCCGGGTCGCGCTGGCCGTGCAGTACGACCTGCGCAACGACATCCAGGCCCACCTGCAGCGCATGGACTTCGCGAACCTCGATCGCATGCCCACGGGCCAGCTCGTGTCGCGCGCGACGTCCGACTCCGCGCTCGTGCAGGGCCTGCTGAGCCTGTTGCCCATCATGAGCGGCAACATCCTGCTGGTCCTGCTCTCGCTCAGCGTGATGCTGGTCCTTTCGCCGCTGCTCGCGCTCGTGAGCCTGGTCGTGGTGCCGCTGCTGCTCATGGTGTCCTACCGGATGCGCCGGCGGATCTTCCCCGCCACCTGGGCCGCGCAGCAGCGCGAGGGCGACGTGGTGCAGATCGTCGACGAGGACGTCAACGGCGTGCGCGTGGTCAAGGCGTTCGGTCAGGAGGACCGAGAGCTGGGCCGCCTGGCCGACACCGCCGGCGACCTCTACGGCATGCAGCTGCGGGCCGTGCGGCTGCAGTCGCGTTACCAGCCGCTTCTTCAGGCGATCCCCGCGCTCGGACAGGTCGCGATCCTCGTGCTCGGCGGCTGGCTCGCGCTGCACCACGGGCTCAGCCTGGGCACGTTCCTCGCCTTCTCCACCTACGTGGGGCAGCTGATGGCCCCGGCGCGCCAGCTCGCCGGTGTGCTCGCGATCAGCCAGCAGGCCCGCGCCGGCGTCGAGCGGATCTTCCAGCTGATCGACCTGAAACCGGACATCGCCGACGCCCCCGACGCCGTGGAACTGCCGACGGCCAAAGGGGAGATCACCTTCGAGAACGTCCACTTCGGATACTCGCCCGACGCGCCGGTGCTGCGGGGCTTCGACCTGCACATCGCGGCCGGCGAACGCGTGGCGCTGATCGGCCCGAGCGGCAGCGGCAAGACCACCGCGACCACGCTCGTGTCCCGCTTCCACGACCCGGAGTCCGGCGCCGTGCTGCTCGACGGGCACGACCTGCGCACGGTGCGGCTCGAATCCCTGCGGTCCCAGGTCGGCGTGGTGTTCGAGGAGAGTTTCCTGTTCTCCGACACCATCCGCGCCAACATCGCCTACGGCAGATCGGACGCCACCGACGAGGAGATCCTCGCCGCCGCCGAGGTCGCCGAGGCCGACGCCTTCATCCGCGCCCTGCCGCAGGGCTACGAGACCGTGGTCGGCGAACGCGGGCTCTCGCTCTCGGGCGGGCAGCGCCAGCGCGTGGCGCTGGCCCGCGCGATCCTCACCGACCCCCGGATTCTCGTGCTCGACGACGCCACCAGCGCCGTCGATGCCAACACCGAGGAGTCGATCAACGCGTCGCTGCGCGCGGTGCTGGCCGGGCGCACCACGCTGCTCGTCGCACACCGCCGCTCGACGCTGCACCTGGCCGACCGCGTGGTGGTGCTCGACGGCGGCGTGGTCGCCGACCAGGGCACCCACGAGGAGCTGGTCGAGCGCAGCGCCCTCTACCGCACGCTGCTCACCGGCCTCGAGGAGGAAGCCGCCGAACGTGTCGGCGACCGCATCGAGGCCCTCACCGTGGCCGGCACTACCGCGTCGGCCTGGCGTGGGGAACGCAACGGGCACAACGGAAACGGGCAGAACGGCAACGGCCGGCGCTTCACGACCCGCGCGACCGGAGCCGCGGGCATCGGCGCCGGCCTCGGCGGCTCGGCCGGCGGCAGCGGCTGGCGCGCCGCACTGCCCCCGACCCCTCAGCTGCTCGCCCGCGTCGACCAGCTGAAACCCGTGCGGGACTTCGCGAAGGTCGACCTCGCCACCGAAGCCCGCCAGGAGCGCACGTTCTCCCTGCGCACACTGCTGCGCGAGTTCCGCCGGCCGCTGCTGTTCGGGCTGCTGCTCGTGGTGATCGACGCCGTCGCGTCGGTGATCGGGCCGGTCTTCGTCAAGAGCGGCATCGACGACGGCGTGCTGCAGGGCTCGCAGGCCGTGCTCTTCGGCGCCGCAGGGCTGTTCCTGCTGATCACGCTGATCGCCTTCCTCGACGAGGTGGCGCAGACGTTCGTGACCGGCCGGACCGCGCAGCGCGTGATGCTGTCGCTGCGGATCCGGATCTGGGCGCAGCTGCAACGCCTTTCGCTCGACTACTACGAGCGCGAGATGGCCGGCCGGATCATGACGCGGATGACCACCGACGTCGACCAGTTCGAGTCGCTGATCCAGAACGGGCTGCTCTCGGCGCTGGTCGCGTTCGTGACCTTCGCCGGGGTCGGCGTGACGCTGGTCGTGGTCAACCCTCTGCTGGGCCTGTGCACGCTGTCGGTGGTGGTGCCGCTGGCCATCGGCACGGTGATCTTCCGCCGGCGCGCCGCGAAGCTCTACGACGTGGCGCGCGACCGCGTGGCGATCGTGAACGCCGACTTCCAGGAGAGTCTTTCGGGTGTGCGTGAGTCGCAGGCGTTCGCCCACGAGGACGAGACGATCCGCCGGTTCCGCCGGCTCGGGCGCGACTACCTCGACTCGCGCTACTCCGCGCAGCGGCTGGCCGCCACGTACTTCCCGTTCGTGCAGTTCCTCTCGGCGGGCGCCGACGCGATCGTGCTCGGGGTCGGCGCCGGGATGATCTACTCCGGCCACCTGACGCCGGGCGCGCTGATCGCGTTCATCCTCTACATCGACCTGTTCTTCTCCCCCATCCAGCAGCTGTCGCAGGTGTTCGACTCGTGGCTGCAGACGCGGGTGTCGGTGAGCCGCATCTCCGACCTGATGCGGCTGGAGACGCTCACCCCGCCCGCCGTCCAGGCGATCGACCCCGGCCGGCTACGCGGCGAGATCACGTTCGACAGCGTGCGCTTCGCGTACCCCTCGGCGCCGGCGCTCGGCACGGGTGAACGCCGTGGTCCCGCCGACCCGCGGCTGGTCGCGGGCTCGCAGGCCGTGGCGAAACCGCCGGAGGCGCTGCGCGAGGTCGACCTGACGATCGCGGCCGGCGAGACCGTGGCGCTGGTCGGCGAGACGGGCGCGGGCAAGTCGACGCTGGTGAAGCTGCTCGCGCGCTTCTACGACCCGGATACCGGCAGCGTCCGCGTCGACGGCCACGACCTGCGCTCTCTCGACCTCGCCGCCTACCGTCGCGCGCTCGGCTACGTGCCCCAGGAGGCGTTCCTGTTCACCGGCACCGTGCTCGACAACATCGCCTACGGCCGCGCCGACGCCACCGACGCAGAGGTGGAGGCGGCCGCCCGGGCCGTCGGGGCGCACGAGTTCGTGGCCACGCTGCCCGGCGGCTACCTGCACGAAATCGCCGAACGCGGCCGCTCGCTCTCGGCCGGGCAGCGCCAGCTCCTCGCGCTCGCCCGCGCCCAGCTCGTGGACCCGGCGATCCTGCTGCTCGACGAGGCGACGTCGAACCTCGACCTCGCGGCCGAAGCTCACGTCGCCGAGGCGATGCGGACGCTCTCGGCGGGGCGCACGACCATCGTGATCGCCCACCGGCTGCAGACCGCGCAGTCGGCCGACCGCATCGTGGTGCTCGACCGCGGCCGCATCGCCGAGGCCGGCAGCCACGACGAACTGCTCGCCCGCGGCGGCCGCTACGCCGGGATGTGGGAGGCGTTCGAGCTGCTGTCGGGACAGCGTTCGTAGGGACGTGGTGTGGAACCCGTCCGGACCGGTGGGGGGCAGCCGGCCCGGAACGGGGGTCAGGCGCCGGCGCGCTCGGTCACGGCGGGAAAGGGCTCGACCATGGGTGCCAGGTCGGTGCCGCGGGTCTCCGGCAGGGCGAGCACCGCGAGCAGGCCCGCGACGGCCACCACGACCATCGCGACCGCCACGAGGCTCGGGGAACCGGCGCCGAGCGTCACGAGGCCGACGCAGATCACCGGGGCGGGTCCGGAGAGCACCGCGCCGGGGATCTCGCGGCCCAGCGCGAAACCGCTGAAGCGGTACTGCGCGGGGAACAGCTCGGCGTAGAACGCGGCCTGCGAACCGAACATCGCGAGGCAGCCGCCGAGCGCGAGGGCGAAGGCGAGCACGATCAGGCCCACGTTGCGGGTGTCCAGCAGCCAGAAGAACGGGAACGGCACCACCGCGCAGAAAGCGCTCACCGCGAGGTACACCGGCTTGCGCCCGGAGCGGTCGGAAACCTTGCCCAGCACGGGGATCACCGCCGCACCGACCGCGCAGCCGACCAGCACCGCCACGAGCGCGCTGCTCTTGGCCACGCCCTTGCCGGCCAGGTAGCTGAGCGAATAGGTCTGCACCACGTAGATGTTGAACGCCAGCACGCCGTTGGCGACCATCACCAGCAGCAGCCGCTTCGGCATCGCCTTGATCATGGTGAGGGCCGGCACCTTGGTGCGGGCCCGAGCTTCCTTCAGCTCGGCGAACACCGGTGACTCGGGCACGCGCAGGCGGATGAGCAGCCCGATGCCGACCACGACGAAGCTCAGCAGGAACGGCACCCGCCAGCCCCAGCTCATCAGCTGGTCGTTCGGCAGCGCCGAGACGCTCGCGCTCACCGCGGCCGCCAGCCCGATCCCGAGGAACACCCCGGAGGCGGGCAGGGAGGCGAAGTAGCCGCGCTTCTTCGCCGGCGCGAACTCCGCGACCATGGTCACGGCGCCCACGTACTCGGCGCCGACGCCGAGCCCCTGCAGCAGCCGGCAGACCACGAGCAGCACCGGCGCGAGCATCCCGATGCCCGCGTAGGTGGGCAGCAGCCCGATCACGACAGTCGCGATCCCCATCAGCAGCAGGGTGCAGACGAGGGAGAACCGGCGACCGTATTTGTCTCCCACGTGACCGAAGATCATCGCGCCGAGCGGCCGGGCGAAGTAGCCCACGCCGAAGGTCGCGAACGCGGCGACGCGCCCGGCGGTGTCGGAGAACTGGGGGAAGAACAGCGTGCCGAACACGAGCGCCGCGGCCTGGCCGTAGACGGCGATGTCGTACCACTCGATGAGGCTCCCGATCACCGTCCCCGGGATGAGGCGGCGCCGGGACTCGGCCCAGATCTGGTCAGGTGTTCCGGTGGGGGTCATGGCTTGCTCCTCCTTGAGCGGTGCCATTCGGCGGGCGAACGACGTGGCGCAACGGCTCCCCTGCGGCGAGCCGGTTGATGTTGTCCGCGATGACCGCGTAGCGGCGGCGCGGCAGCTGGGTGGTCCAGGCGCTGGAGTGCGGCGTGCACCAGGCGTTCGGCAGGTCCCACAGCGGGTGAGCCGCGGGGGCCACGGCTTCCCCGCCGCTGCCGGGGTAGCGGTACCAGACGTCGAGGATCGCACCGCCGATCCCGTTGTCCCGCAATGCTTCGTAGAGCGCGGTCTCGTCGACGATCGGCGCGCGGGAGATGTTCACCAGCACGGCGTGCGCCGGCATCCGCGCCAGCGCCGCGGCGTCGATCAGCCCCGTCGTCTCCGCGGTGAGCGGGCAGGCGAGCACGAGGTAGTCGGCCGTTTCCTGCACCTGCGCCAGCCGGGCGGTCGGCAGCACCTGCGCGATGCCGTCGCCCCTCGCGAAGTCGTCCACCGCGAGCACCTCGACACCGAACCCGGCGGCGCGCTCGGCGATGGCCCGCCCGATGCGCCCGTAGCCGACGAGACCGAGCGTCTTGCCGTACAGCTCGCCGTGCGGGACGCGGTGCGCGTAGAGCTCCGGCCACGCGTCCGCGCTGAACGAAGCCTGCAGCGCGGCAGCCTGGATCTCCCACTCCAGCAGCCGAGCGAGGACGAACTCCGCGATCGGCGTTTCGTGCTCGAACACGTTGGCCACAGCGGTTTCCGGGGCCAGCGCGGCGAAGTCGATCCGGTCGAGGCCCGCGCCCGGCACGTGCAGCAGCCGGAACGGCGGCGCCTGCCCCTCCGGGCGGGAGAACCGCAACGAGACGACGACGTCGTCCGGGCCGAGCTCGCCGTCGAACGCGGCCGAGTCGGCGGCCGCCCACGGCAATCCGGCCACCTCGTACGGCTGCGCCAGGTGCGCGCGCAGGTCGTCCTCGTGGTCCGCGGCTTCGCCGATCAGCAGGATCCTCATCGCGAGCCACCCGGCCTGGTCCCGTCGGCAGCCGCGCGGAGGATGGCGCGCACGGCGGCCGGCGTGACCGGCGCCGGGTTGCCCGCCCGGCCGCCGTCGTGGGTGTCGGGCGTGGCCGGGGCACCGTCGGCCGTGGTCGCGATCTCGACGGCGCGGTCCTCGTCGCCGGGGCCGAAGCCGACGTCGGCGAGGCGCACCGGGAGTCCCGCGCCGACGGCCAGGTCCCACAGGGCGCCGGCGAGGTCGTCGGTGCCGAGCGCGGCCGCGATCCGGCCGAGCGGCCCGGGCGCGTGGCGCACGAGGTGGTCGGTCACGTAGGGCAGCACCACGGCGTGCGCGACGCCGTGCTCCACGTCGTAGCTGCCGCCGAGCATGTGCGCGATCGCGTGCTGCATCGCGAACCCGCCGGTGAGCGCGGCCCCGGAAAGGTAGGCGCCGTAGAGCATTTCGTTCCGCAGCGCGAGATCACCCGGGTCCGCGAGCAGCGCCGGCAGCGTGGTCGCCACCACCCGGGCGCCCTCGACGGCCGCGGGCGCGATCAGCGGGCTCAGACTGGGCAGGTAGATCGCGTCGACACAGTGCGCCAGCGCGTTCATCGCGCTCGACGCGCTGACCGCCGGCGGCAGCGAGAGCGAGAGCTCGGCGTCGTAGACCACTGTGGACGGTCGCATCGCAAGGCTTTCGTGCATGCGCTTCACGCCGTCGGCGGTCATCCCGCAGAAGCCCGTCATCTCCGAGCCGGAGTAGGTCGTGGGCAGGGCGATGATGGGCAGTCCGGAGAGGTACGCGATGCCCTTGCACAGGCCTGTCGCCGCGCCGCCGCCAACCGCGACGAGGCAATCGGCGCCCCGGCTCGCGGCCTTCTCGGCGCCGCGGCGCGTGAGCTCCACCGGCACCTGGCTCACGGCCTCGGGCAGCAGCCCCGCGCAGCGATCGCCGATCGCGGTCGCGAACCGGTCACCGAGCTCGGTGCGGCCCGGGGTCGTGACGACCAGCGCCCGGCTCGCGCCGAGCCGCTCCACCTCGTCGCGCAGGCCGGCCGAGGTGCCGGGGCCGAAGACCACCCGCGGCGGCGTGGCGTTGTGCACGCCGGCGGGGTGGTCGAACGTCCGCATCGTGGTGGTCACCAGTCCACCACCGTTCCGTCGGCCAGTACGGCCGAGCTGCTGTGCGGCACTTCCGGCTTGAACGGGTGCTTCGCGGCCTCCCGCTCGTCCACCTCGACCCCGAGCCCGGGTGCGTCGGGGACCTGCCAGTGGCTGCCCACCCGGGTCATCGGGGTGCGCACGACCTCGTCGTACCAGCTCACCGCGCCGCTCATCTCCTCTTGGATCACGAAGTTCGGGGTGCTCACGTCGAAGTGCAGGGCCGCGGCCCCGGCGATCGGGCCGTTGGGGTTGTGCGGCGCGACGCCCACGAGCTCGGTGTCGGCGACGGCCGCGATGCGCTTGCCCTCCAGCAACCCGCCGGTGTGGTTGAGGTCGGGCTGCGCGACGTGCACCGCTTTCGCCGCGAACACCGGCAGGAACTCGCCGAGGCCCACCAGCCGTTCCCCGGTCGCGATCGGCACGCGCGAACGCTCGGCGACCTGCCGCAGTGCTTCCGTGTCACCGGGCTGTACGGGTTCTTCGCAGAAGAGCGGCTCGTACGGCGCCAGCACCTCGATGTACTGCGAGGCCGCGGCGACGGACGCGGTGCGCCCGTGGAAGTCGACCATGATGTCCACGTCGGGGCCGACGGTGTCGCGCAGCGTCGCCATCAGCTTGTCGACGTGCCGGCGCTCCGCGGCGACGGTCAGGTGGTTGCCGTAGGGGATGAACACGACTTTGAGCGCGTCGTAGCCCTGCTCGACGACCGCCGCGGCCTTCTCGCGCAGCCGGCCGGCGTCGGCCGTGTCGTACACCGAACTCATGTCGCCGAGCCCGAGGTGGGTGTACACGCGCACCGAGTCGCGGACCCGGCCGCCGAGCAGCCGCCACACCGGCAGCCCGACGGACTTGCCGAAGATGTCCCACAGCGCGTGCTCGATACCGCTGATCGCGGTGGACCCGATGATGCCGAGGCGGTAGTAGCTGTGCTTGGTCAGCACGCGCACGATCTGCTCGATGTCCCGCGGGTCGCGGCCGACCACCAGCGGCGCGAGATCCTCGATCGCCCCGGTCACGGCCCGGGTCTTCCAGTTGAGGCTCGCCTCGCCCCAGCCGTACAAGCCGTCCTGGTCGGTGCGGACCTTGACCAGGATCCAGTTCCGCAGCTCCGCGTTGACGACGGTCGTCTCCACGGACGTGACGCGAATCGGCGGACCGTCGGACGTCGGCAACAGCATTCGGTGCTCTCCGTTCTTCGAGTGGCGCAGGCCACGGTAAGAGCGCCGAGACGATTGGGTCCAACTCTTTGTCTGGATCTATTGATTTGTTCTGGTTATCAGAGTTAGCTGGGCCAATGGACCGGACCGGACTCGAGTGCTTCGTGGCACTCGCCGAAGAACTGCACTTCAGCCGGGCCGCCGAGCGCTGTCACATCAGCCAGCCGGCGATGAGCCAGCAGATCCTGCGGCTCGAGCGAGCACTCGACGTGCGTCTCGCCCACCGGAACAAGCGCTCGGTCTCGCTCACGCGGGCGGGAGAGGTCTTCCTGGCCGAGGCGCGCAAGGTGCTGCGGCAGATGGACGACGCCGCGGCGCTCACCCTGCGAACCGACCGCGGCGAGGTCGGTCAGCTCACGGTCGGCGTCACCTCGCCCGCGCTCTACGTCGTCTACCCGGAGATCGCCGCGTTGTTCCGCGCACGGCTCCCGAACGTCGGCCTCGTGGTCCGCGAGCTGACCACCGCGGAGCAGGAGCACGCGCTGCGCCGTGGCGACCTCGACGTCGGCGTGGTGCACCCGCCACTGGACGACGCCGGCATCGCCGTCGAAGAGATCGGCCGGGCACCGTTCCAGCTCGCGCTCCCTGAAGGCCACCCGCTGACGGCGCACGAGTCGCTCGAGTTGGGCGACCTCGAAGGCGAGCAGGTGGTGATCTTCCCGCGCCAGATCGCGCCTCAGCTCTACGACACCGTGCTGCTGCTGTGCCGCGAAGCGGGTTTCAGCCTGAAGATCGCCATGGAAGCCCACCCCGCGCAGTCGATCATCGCGC
This sequence comes from Amycolatopsis sp. NPDC051372, assembly GCF_040682095.1. Taxonomy (NCBI): domain Bacteria; kingdom Bacillati; phylum Actinomycetota; class Actinomycetes; order Pseudonocardiales; family Pseudonocardiaceae; genus Amycolatopsis; species Amycolatopsis sp. NPDC051372. The sequence goes on along the minus strand of NZ_JBFBAF010000008.1, from coordinate 193,078 downwards.
TGGTCGCGGCCGGGCTCGGTCTCGGGTTCATCGCCTCGGAGACGCAGCGCCTCACCCGCGCCGGCGTGGTCTACCGGCCGATCCGGGGCCCACGGCCACAGCTGGGCATCGGGGTCGCTTATCACGCCGACGGGATCGCCCCGGCCGTGCGCACGTTCCTCCACGCAGCCCGGGAAGCCGGCGCGTCGATGCACTGAACCATGACGATCAGTTGCCCGATAACCAACTTCCATATGCACTTCGCCAGTTGTTGACCGATTCCGGTTCCTGTGGTTATGGTCTAGACCACGAATCGATCCTTCGCTCGCCGTCCCCTCGGGTCGCGAGCAGTCCCCGAAGGAGCTCGGATGAAAGCGAACCGGAAGATCATCGCCGGCCTCACCGGCGCCGCCCTCGCACCCGTGCTCGTGCTCGTCGGACCCACCGGCATCGCGAGCGCCCACGGCTACGTCAACTCCCCCGCCAGCCGGCAGGCACAGTGCGCGCAGGGGATCGTGGACTGCGGAGCGATCAAGTACGAACCGCAGAGCGTCGAAGGGCCCAAGGGCCTGCACAGCTGCAACGGCGGCAAGGAAGAGTACGCCGAGCTGAACGACAACTCCAAGCCCTGGCAGGCCGCGTCCGTCGGCTCCACGGTCACGTTCACGTGGACCTTTACCGCGCGACACAGCACGGCGAACTACGAGTACTACCTGGGCGACGAGAAGATCGCGAGCTTCGACGGCCACAACCAGCAGCCGCCGGAAACCGTGACGCACCAGGTGGACCTGAGCGGCCACACCGGCCGCCAGACCGTGCTGGCCGTGTGGAACATCGCGGACACGGCCAACGCGTTCTACTCCTGCATCGACCTCCAGGTCGGCTGACCCGGCCGGTGGGGCCTGCGGCGGCGGGCCCCACCGGCCCACCGAACACTCCCCCGTCCCCAGGAGGCGTTTTCCTTGATTTCCCGACGAGCTTTCCTCGGCGCGTCCGCCGCGGCGGCCACCTTTCCGTTGTGGGGCAGGGGCATCGCCTCCGCCGCAACTCCGGACACGGTGAAAGTCGCGTTCGACGACCGCTCCGGCGCCGGCCAGACCTACGCCTACATCACCGGCATCGCGCCGGACAGCCGGCCCGTTATCCTCAAGGCCGACGGCACGCCGTACTACCCGCCCTCCCCCGCGGCGGACCAGACGCCGCTCGCCGAGGACTGCGCCATCCCGGTGAAATCGCTGCCGCAGGTGAGCGTGCCGAAGATGGCGGGCGCGCGGATCTACGTGGTGACCGACGCGAAGCTCGATTTCTTCGTCAACCCCGGCCCCGCACTGGTGCACCCGAGCTTCGTCAACACCGCGGACCCGAACCACGGCCGCGACTGGTCGTTCTGCGAGTTCACCTTCAACGACGCGGTGCTGTTCGCCAACATCAGCTACGTCGACTTCGTCGCGATCCCGATGGGCCTGCACCTGCGGACGACGGTCTCGGGCGACCAGACCGTGCCCGGCCTGCCCGCCGGCTCGCTCGACCCGATCTGCGCCGCACTCAAAGCCCAGGGCGGCGCGTGGGCCGACCTGGTGGACGCCGGGGCCGACGGCCGTCCGCTGCGTGCGTTGTCCGCGCAGCACCGGGCCGACCGCTTCACCGGTTATCTCGACGGGTACATCGACTCCGTCTGGCAGAAGTACGCGGGCACCGACCTCACCGTCGACTCGCAGGTCCCGGGCCTGGGCAAGTTCACCGGCCGCGTCGGCAGCGACGGCATGCTGACCTTCACCAACGGCGAGCGCTTCGCCAAACCGGTCACCGCCGACGTGTGGAGCTGCAACAGCGGCCCGTTCACACTGAAGGAGGGGGACAGCGACGCGCGCAAGGCCATCGTCCCCCGGCTGGCGGCCGCGCTGAACCGCACGACGCTGCTCGACAACCCGAACCAGCCGGACGGCGAAGACCCCGCCAAGTTCTACACCGCCGCCGAGACCAACCACTACGCCCGCATCGTCCACAGCCGCCTGCCGGACAACCGCGGCTACGCCTTCCCTTACGACGACGTCTCCCCCGGCCCGGACTTCAGCGGCGCCGTGCAGGCGGGCGACCCGGACACGCTCACCATCACGATCAACGCGCTGCGCTGACCTGCTGGGAACGACACCGCCCGGAACTGTACTGTATGGTACAGACTGAAGGCGGGCACCGGCCCCGCCGGAGGGACGGGCCCGAGCCGATGCCACGCGCCGATTTCCTGGTCACCACCGAGTGGCTGGCCGCACACCTGCACGATCCGGACGTCCGGGTCGTCGACATCCGCGGCTCCGTGCCGCCGCTGCCCGGCCAGGGCGCGGCGACCTCTTCACCGAGGCCGGCCGGCCTCGGCTACGAGAGCTCGGCCGACGAGTACGCCGCCGGTCACGTGCCCGGCGCGGTGTTCCTCGACTGGACGCGCGACATCGTCGACCCGGACGACGCCGTGCCCGTGCAGGTGGCCACCGAGCGGCAGTTCGCCGACGCGATGGCGCGGGCGGGGATCGGTGACGAGCACCTGGTGGTGGCCTACGACACGCACCCGGCGTCGACCTTCGCCACGCGCCTGTGGTGGGCGCTGCACTACGACGGCCACCACCGCGTGGTCGTGCTCGACGGCGGCTTCACCCTGTGGCAGCAGGAAAACCGGGCCGTCGACACGGCCGTGCCGCAGCACCCGTGCGCGGTGTTCACCCCGCACACCCGCCCCGAACTGCGAGCCACGGCCGAGGACGTGCTGGCCGCACTGGACAAACCGGAGATCCAGCTCGTCGACGCCCGCGATCCCGGCCAGTACACCGGCGAGATCGCGCGTCCCGGCAACCGGCCGGGGCACATCCCCGGCGCCGTGAACGTGCCGCGCGAAGACCTCGTGGACCTCGCCACCGGCACCTGGCGCTCCGCGGCCGAGCTGAAGGACCTCTTCACCGCGGCCGAGCTCGACCCCGGCCGGCCGGTCGTGGCCTACTGCAACGGCGGCGTCGCGGCCTCGACCGTCCTCTTCGGACTCGCCATCGCCGGCTTCCCCCTCGGGACCAACTACGACGGCTCGTGGAACGAGTGGAGCGCCCGCGCCGACCTGCCCGTCGAAACCGCCTGAGGGAGGCACTCATGGTCACCGAAGTCGCCACCCTCACCGCGCTTACCGGCGGCGAGGACGAGCTGGGCCGGGCCATCGCCTCGGGCGTGCCCTACCTGCGCGAGCACCCGGACTGCCTGTCGGCCACGGTCAGCCGCTGCGTCGAGGAGCCCGGCCGCTTCACGGTGTCGGTGGACTGGACGTCGGTCGAGGCGCACGAGCAGGGCTTCCGGTCGAGCCCGCTGTTCAAGCAGTGGATCGGCTCGATCGCGGGCAAGTTCGACCCCGCGACGCTCGACACCCGCCACTACGAGACCTATCCCGCGTAGATGCGCCCCGAACCGACCACGAGCCGCGGCCGCCGCACGCGCGAGAAGATCGTGACCACGGCCGCGCGGCTGATGCACGAGCGCGGCATCGGCGGCACGCCGCTGGAGGAGGTGCTCGCCGAGAGCGGCACCGGCAAATCCCAGCTGTACCACTACTTCGGCGGCAAGCAGGACCTCGCCGTCGCCGTGCTGGAGCACCAGCTGGCGCGCGTGCTGGCCGCGCAGCCGTCGCTGCAGGACGAGGAGTGCACCGACCTGCGCCGCTGGCGTGACGAGGTACTCGCCGCGGCCGACGAGAGCGACTACGGCAACTGCCCGCTCGGCGCCTTCGTCGGCCAGGTCGACGACGACGCCGAGCTGCGCACCACCCTCGCGCGCCTCTTCGACCGCTGGCAGGACGCGATCACCACGCTCGTCCGCCGCGCCCAGGCTGCGGGCGAGATCTCCGAGGACGTCTCCCCGGAGCACCTCGCCCTGACGCTGCTCACCGCCCAGCAGGGCGGCACCGCGCTGTCCCACCTGCACGGCTCGCCCGAAGCGCTGGCGTGCTCCCTCGACGACGTGCTCGCGCGCGTCAGCCGGTGAGGTCGCCTTCGGCGGCGTTCTTCGCCGCGTAGAAGGCCAGCTTGTCCTCGTCGACCTCCACGCCCAGGCCGGGACCGGTCGGCACGCGCAGACGGCCGTCCTCCAGGTGCAGCGGCTGGACGATGTCGTCCACGTGCAGGTAGTACATGCTGTCGATCGCGCGCGAGAGCACCGGCGTGCTGGCGACCACGGCGAGATGCGCGGCCGTCGCGATGCCGAGCTCGCCGCCGCTGTGCAGGTTCATGCCGAGACCGAACGTCTCGCAGTGCGCGGCGAGCGCCTTCGTCGCCGCGATGCCGCCCCACTTGTAGACGTCGCCGTGGATCACGTCCACCGCGCCGAGCCGCATCGCCGGGGCGAACTCCTCGAACCGCACCACGCACATGTTGGTGCACAAGGGAATCCGCACCTTCGCGCGGACCTGGCTCATGCCCTCGATGCCCACGCACGGGTCTTCGAGATACTCCAGGTCGAGTTCCTCCATCGCCAGCCCCGCGCGGATCGAGTCGGGCACGGACCACGCGGCGTTCGGGTCCACGCGCAGCTGGACGTCCGGCAGCGCCCGCCGCAGCTCCCGCATGATCTTGACGTCACCGAAGACATCCGTGGTGCCCTTGAGCTTCACGGCCGTGAAGCCGCCTTCGGCCACGACCTTCGCCGCGTGATCAGCGATCCCCTGCGCCAGCTCACGGCCCTGCGCGCCCGGCGCGTCGGCGCGGGTCACCAGCGCGGTGATCGGCACCTCCTCGCGCACCGGGCCACCGAGCAGGTCGGTCACGCGCTGGCCGGTGGCCTTGCCCATCACGTCCCAGCACGCGACGTCCAGCGCCGCCAGCGCCGCGTAGCCCAGGTAGCCGTGGAAGAAGGGCACCATGTGATGCCGCTGGTGGAACGCCTCCAGCGCGAACGGGCTCTTGCCCACCAGCTCCGCGCCGAGCTGGCGCGTGAGCTCCGCGACCGGGCGGCCCCACATCGTCTCGCCCCAGCCCTCCACACCGGTGTCGGTGCGCAGGCGCACGACCGTGCGGGTCTCCCCCGTCTTGGTCTCGAACGAGCTGGTGAACGGGTTGGTCAACGGCAGGTTCACGACCTGCACGTCGACGTCGGTGATCTTCATGCCTCCCCTTCGGTTTGAGCGTGTTCGCGGGTGGCGCCGGCGAAGGCGCGGATCGCGGCCGCCAGGGCCGCCACCCGCCGGTCGAGCAGGTCGGCACCGCGGTCGGCGGTCGCCGCCGTGGCGTCGTCGGTGGAGCCCCCGACACGGGCCCACTCGCCGTGGCGCTCGACCGTCAGCCCGGGATAGGGCGGCCGGTCGAACAGCGGCGGCGGGGTCACGTCCGGCCGCGGCGCGGGTTCGCGCACCAGGTCCGGCTTCGCGGAGAGCATCAACGACGTCTCGAACAGCCCGGCGTGGCCAGGCGAAGCGGCTTCGCCGAGCGACCAGTACGAGCACGCGGCGAGCGCGACGTCGGCCTGCAGCGCGTACTGCTTCACCGCCAGGCGCATGATCTCGTCGTTGCCGCCGTGGCCGTTGACGACGAACACGCGCCGGAAGCCGCTGCGCACGAGCGAATCGAGCACGTCGGCGAGCACGGCCTGCAGCGTGGCGGCCGAGAGCGACACAGCCGCGGCGAACAGGTGGTGCGGGCTGTGGCCGAACGGCAGCGCGGGCAGCCGCACGACCTCCGGATCGCCGCCGAGGCGGGTGAGCGCGCCGTCGACCACGGCCTCGGCGAGCATCGTGTCGGTGCCCATCGGCAGGTGGCCCGCGTGCTGCTCCTGCGAGCCGATCGGCAGCACCGCGATGGCCGACGGCGCGGCCACGCGCACCTCCCGCCAGGTCATCCGCGTCAGTTCGGGCATGTGGGCTCCCCTCGTCGGGCCGGGCGTGGCATCGTGACCGCATGAGTTCCGGCGAACGACCAGCACTGCGGCTGGTCCCGGCTGCCGAGCCGCGCACGCCGGACGCACCGCTGCTCGGCGCCGTCGAGCTGGTGCCCGGGCGTGTGCGCGCCGCGTTGCTCGACCTGTCGGGCACGGTGCGCTGGCAGGCCGAGGCGACGTACCCGCACGGCACGGCCGACCCCGGCGAGATCGACGCCGCGCTCACCTCGGCGGTGCGCTTCCCCAGTCCGCCGGCCGGTGTCGGGATCGCCGCCGCGGGCCTGGTCGACGCGTCGGCGGGCGTGATCATCGAGGTCCACGAGGTGCCCGCGCTGCACGGCTACCCCGTGGCCGAAGTGGTGACCCGGCTCGTGGGTGTCCCCGTGCATGTGGAGCACCTCGCCCGCGTGCAGGTCCTCGGCGACCGCTGGTTCGGCCCGGGCCGCGGCCGCACGACGTTCGCGTCGGTGTCCACCGGCGAGGTCCTCGGCGTCGGCATCCTCTACGACGGCGAGGTGCTCGCCCCTCCGGGCGGGCGCAGCGGCGCGCACATGACGGTGGCCGCCAGTGGCCTGCCCTGCACCTGCGGCGCGCGCGGCTGCTGGAAAACCGTCGCGACCACGTCGTGGCTGCGCGCCGAGGCCGAACGGCGCGGCCTGGCCGCCCGCGGTGTCCGCGAGCTGGCCGGCGACCCGCTGCTCGACGAGTACGCGGGCAACATCGCCCTGGGCCTGGTCAACATCCAGCAGCTGTTCGCCCCCGGCCTCTTCATCCTGCACGGCGAAGCCTCCGATGGCGGCGAAGCGTTCCGCGCCCGCATCGAGCACCGGCTGCGCGAGGACTCGTCGTGGGCCACCGGCGCGGAACCCCCGCGGGTGCTGGTCAATACCGGCCCGGCCGACGACATCGTGCTGCTCGGCGGCGCGGGCCTGGTGCTGTCGCGGCACTGAGCTCACGTCGGCCACCTCACGACGCGGCCCATCGCCGGGCCCGCCGCGGATCCGGGTCCGGCACCGCGTCGAGCAACGTCCGCGTGTAGTCGTGCTCCGGCGCCGAGAAGAGCCGCTGTTTCGACGCGAGCTCCACGATCCGGCCCGCGCGCATCACCGCCACCCGGTCGGCGATCTGCTGCACGACCGCGAGGTTGTGCGACACGAATACGTACGTCAGCTGTAGCCGCGACTGCAGTTCGGCGAGCAGGTCGAGCACCTGCGCCTGCACGGAGACGTCGAGGGCGCTCGTCGGCTCGTCCAGCACGACCAGCCGCGGTTCGAGGGCGAGCGCGCGGGCGATGGAGATGCGCTGGCGCTGCCCGCCGGAGAACTCGTGCGGGTAGCGGTCCTGCACCTCCGGCGCGAGGCCGACGGCGTCGAGCAGCTCACCGACCCGCGCGCGCAACCGCGTGCGGCCACGCCGACCGCGCAGGCCACGCTCGTGCGTGACCAGCGGTTCGCCCACGATCTCGGTGACGCGCAGGCGCGGGTTCATGCTGGAGTACGGATCCTGCAGCACCACCTGCATCTCGCGGCGCACCTTGCGCAGGCGGGCCGCGGGCAGCGTCGCCAGGTCGGCGCCGTCGAAGCGGACACTGCCCGCCGTCGGTTCCGCCAGCCGCAGCAACAGCCGCGTCAGCGTCGTCTTGCCCGACCCCGATTCGCCGACGACGGCGAGCGTCTCGCCGGAGACCACGTCGAGGTCGACGTCGTCCACGGCGGCCACCGCGCCGTAGTCCTTGCGCAGGCCCCGGATCTCGACCAGGTTCGTCATACCCGCTCCAGCTTCGGTGTGGCGCGCAGCAGCTCGCGCGTGTACTCCTCTTGCGGTGTCTCGAACACCGGCAGCACGCCGCCGGTCTCGACCACGCGGCCCGAGCGCATCACCACGACCCGGTCCGCGACCTCGGCCACCACACCCAGGTCGTGGGTGATGAGCACGATCGCCATGCCGTGGCGGCGCTGCAGCTCCACCAGCAGCTCCAGGATCTGCGCCTGCACGGTCACGTCGAGCGCGGTCGTCGGTTCGTCGGCCACGAGCACCCGCGGCCGGCCGACCAGCGCCATCGCGATCATCACGCGCTGGCGCAGCCCACCGGAAAGCTGGTGCGGGTACTGGGCCGCCCGCCGCCCCGCGTCCGGGATCCCGGCCTCGGCCAGCGCTTCGACCGCGGCTTTGGCCGCGTCGGCCCGCGAAGCGCGTGCGTGCCGGCGGACGACTTCCGCGACCTGCGCACCAACCCGTTTGACGGGGTTGAGGCTCGTCATCGGGTCCTGGAAGACCATGGCGACGTCGTTGCCGCGCACTTGCCGGAGGTCCTTTTCGGACAGTCGCAGCACGTCGCGCCCGTCGAGCAGCACCTCGCCCTCGTAAACGCACGGCGGTTCGGGGTTGAGCCGCAGCAGCGACAGCGCTGTGGCCGTTTTGCCGCTGCCCGACTCTCCCACGACCGCCAGCGTCTCGCCCTCGTCCACGGCGAAGCTCACGCCGTCGACGGCCGTGACCGTGCCGGTGTCCAGCCGGAACTCGACCCGCAGGTCCTTGATCTCCACGAGGCTCATGAGCGGTACGCCTTCGGGTCCGCGACGTCGCGCAGGACGTCTCCGGTGATGTTGACGGACAGCGCGGTGAGCATCAGCGCGATGCCGGGGAACACGGCCACCCACCACGACGTGCCCAGGTACAGCTGGCCGTCGCTGAGCATGCCGCCCCACGTCACGGTCTGTTTCGGCACGCCGAGGCCGAGGTAGCTCAGCGACGCCTCGGCCACGATCGCGGCGGCCACGTGCAGCGTGCCGATGGTGGCGAGCGGCGCCATCACGTTGGGCAGCAGGTGGCGGCGCATGATCGCGAGGTCGGTGACGCCGATCGCCCGCGCCTCCGTGACGAACTCCCTGGTGCGCAAGGAAAGCACCTCGGAGCGGATCACGCGGGCGTAGGAGACCCAGCCGGTGAAGCCGAGCACGAGCACCACGTACCACAGGCCCGAGCCGAGGAACCCGACGATCGCGAGCGCCAGCAGGATCGGCGGGAACGCGAGCTGGATGTCGGCCAGGCGCATGAGGATCCGGTCGAACCAGCCGCCGAGGAACCCGGCCACAAGCCCGATCGCGGCGCCGACGATCCCCGCCAGCAGAGCGGCGCAGGCGCCGACGAGCAGCGAGATCCGGGCGCCGTAGAAGAGCCTCGACAGGATGTCGCGGCCGAGCTGGTCGGTGCCGAGCAGATGGCTCGCGTCGCCACCCGACTGCCACGCCGGCGGGTGCAGGCGCACGAGCAGGTCCTGCGCGCCCGGGTCGTACGGCGCGATCAGCGGCGCGAACAGCGCGATGAGCACCATCAGCACGAGCACGGTCACGGCGACGGCACCCAGCCGGTTGCGCAACATCGCGCGCACGGCGCTCGGCCGGGCCGACCGCGCGGCGGCGGCGACAGCGGTGATGGCGGTCATGAGGTCACCCGCACCCTCGGGTCGAGAATTGTGTAGGACAGGTCCACCAGCAGGTTCACGATCACGAACGTGGCTGCGAAGAACAGCACCGCCGCCTGCACGAGCGGGAAGTCGCGGTTCTGGATCGCCTCGACCGTGAGCCGGCCGAGACCGGGCCACGAGAACACCTGCTCCGTGAGGATCGCGCCGCCCAGGAGCGAGCCGACCTCGAGGCCGATGACCGTGACCACGGGCAGCGCGGCGTTGCGCATGCCGTGGCCCAGCACGATCCCGCCGGTGCCGAGGCCCTTGGCTTTCGCGGTGCGGATGAAGTCCGAGCCGAGCACGTCGATCAGCGACGAGCGCAGCAGCCGCGCGATCACCGCCACCGAGTACACGGCCAGCGTCACGGCGGGCAGGATCAGGTGCTCGATGCCGCCGTAGCCCGAAGCCGGCAGGATCTTCAGCTGCACGGCGAAGATCAGGATGAGCAGGATCCCGACCCAGAAGGCCGGAGTGGACTGTCCGACCAGGACACCGGCCATCACGCCGGAGTCACCGGCGCGGCCGCGGCGCATCGCGGCGAACGTGCCCGCCGGCACGGCCAGTGCCAGCGCCACGAGCAGCGCGGAACCGGCCAGCTCCAGCGTCGCCGGGACGCGGGAGAACAGCACGTCGGTCACCGGCTGGTCGTAGACGAGCGAATTGCCGAGCTGAAGCCGCGGCAGGCCGGCGAGGTAGTCGAGGTACTGCGTGATCAGCGGCCGGTCGAGCCCGAGGCTCGCGCGCAGCGTCGCCTCCTGGGCCGCGGTGGCGTCGGGCGGCAGGATCAGCTTCACGGGGTCGCCCGAGAGCCGCACGAGCAGGAACGCCGCCGTGGCCACGAAGAACAGCACGACGATCGCGGTGAGCACCTTCGTCACGACCACCCGCAGCACGCCCGCCCCGGCTCGCGCGACCGGCCGGGTGGCGGTGGTGACCGGCGCCGTCACGGGGTCACCTTCGCCGAGGCCATGGCGAGCACGCCGACGACACCGGGCTGCCACGTCGGCCTCGTGTTGACCGCGTAGGTGTTGTCGATCTGGTAGAGGAACACGAACGGCGCCTCCTGCTTCAGAAGTTTCTGCAGCGACGTGAACGCCTGCTGCCGGGCGGCGGGTGCGAGGGAGAGCTCCTCGGCGTCGATGAGCCGGTCGGCGTCGGCGTTGTGCCAGCGGCTCTGCCGCCGGTCGTGGCGGACGTTGGACTGCACGAGGCTCTCGGCGTCGAGCGTCCAGCCGGTGCTGGCGGCGAGGTAGATCGGGCCGAGCGCGCTGCGGTTGTTCGAGGTGAGGCGGCTGGTGTAGGTGCCGGAGTCCATCAGGTCGACGCGCGCCCGCACGCCGACCTTCGCCAGCAGCCCGGAGATCGCTTCGGCGACGTTGGAGTCGGCCGTCAGCGCGGTGATCGAGGTGTCGAAGCCGTTCGGGAAACCGGCTTCGGTGAGCAACCGCTTGGCTTCGCCGAGGTCGCGGGTGTACGGCGCGATCGACGGGTCGAAGCCGAACGACTCGCGCGGGAACATCGTCGGCACCTCGCGGGCCTTGCCGTCGAGCACCGCCTTGATCAGCAGCGGCACGTCGACGGCGTGGTTGAGCGCCTGGCGCACCCGCACGTCGCGCAACGGGCCCTGCGTGGTGTCGAGCGAGAGGTACGAGGTGCGGATGCCCGGGAAGTGGCGGATCTCGACGCCCGGGTACCCCTGGATCTGCAGCGCGGCATCGGGCGTCAGGCCCGCGACGATGTCGACCTCGTCGCTCTGCAGCGACGCGAGCGAGGACGACGGGTCGGCCATCGGCAGGAACACGAGCTCGTCGTAGGCCGGTTTGCCGCCCCAGTAGGCGGGGTTCGCGCGCATCCGCAGCTGGTGGTCGCGCTCGAACTTCTCGAAGGTGAACGGCCCGGTGCCTACCGGATGCTTCGCGAAGCCGGCCGAACCGACCTGCTTGAGGTACTTCGGTGGCACGGCGACGCCGCCGAACAGCGAGACCTTCGCGGGGATGATCGGGTCGGCAGCGCTGCAGCGCAGGTCCACCGTCAGTGGGTCGACGACGACGGCCTGCTTCACGTAGCGCAGCTCGACGATCGGTGACTTCGTGGCGGGGTCGAGCAACCGGTTGATGCTGAAGGCCACGGCCTCGGCGTCACACGGCTCGCCGTTGTGGAACTTCACGCCGGGCCGGAGTTTGAAGCGCCAGGTCAGCGGGTCGGGCGAGGACCACGACAGGGCCAGCCCGGGTTTGAGCTGGTTGTCCGGACCTCGGGTGGTGAGCGTGTCGAACATGTTGATCAGCACGTTCATGGAGGTCAGGTCGCCCTGTTTCTGGGGATCCAGGGTTTTCGGGTCCGAGGTCTGGGCCACGCGCAGCACGGTGCCGGGAGTGCCGGCGGCGCTGCCGCACGCGGTGAGCAGGCCGCCCACAGCGAGCGCGGGCAGCGCGAGGCCACCGAGCCGGAGGGCGTCGCGGCGGGACAGGCGGGGACGCGGAGGGGCCACGGGGCGCCTACTCCTTTCGATCGTTTCGTGAAGTGAAAGACCGTTCCGTCAGATGGAATGCGATTGCGCTAAGGTAGGCGCCGTGACCAAGGCTGTCAACGACTCGGCGAACAGTCCCCGCGGCGCGGTGGACAAGGCGCTCGAAGTGCTGGCGACACTCGCGCTCCCGGGTGGGCCGCACCGGCTCGCCGACGTCGCGAGGGCCTGCGACCTGCCGAAACCCACCGCGCACCGCATGCTGCAGACGTTCGCGGACGCCGGTTTCGCCGCCGCGACGGGCGGTGGCCAGTACGACGTCGGGCCGCGACTGCTCGGACTCTCGGCCGCCGTGCTCGCCGGCAGCCGCACCACCCGGTCCACCCGCCCCGTACTCGCCGACCTGCGGCGGCGGACCGGGCACACGGTGCACTACGCGGTGCGCCACGCCGACCGGGCGGTGTACGTGGAGAAGCTCGAGCCGCAGCAGGCGTACCGGCTGAACACGCGGCCGGGCGGCGAGGTGCCGCTGTACTGCACGGGCGTCGGGCGGGCGATCCTGTCGCGGTTGCCGGAGACCGAGGTCGACGCGGTGCTCTCCGGGCCGTTGAAGGCGTGGACGGCGAAGACTTCGACGGATCCGGCCGCCATCCGCGCTTCGCTGGCCACTGTGGACAGTCTCGGGTACGTGGTCGACGACGAGCAGTACGAGGCGCACGTGCGGTGTGTGGCGGCGCCGGTGGTGGATGCCGACGGGGTGGTCGCCGGAGCGGTCAGCGTGTCGGGGCTGACGTTCACTCTGCAGCCGGAGGCGTTTGCGGCGCTCGGCCCACTGGTGGCCGAGGCGGCGAACCGGATCTCGGCGAAGCTGGGGCCGGCCGGTTTGCAGGCGGTGTCCGATGAGGACTGAGCTGCTCGATCTTCTTGCGTCTGCGTCGGGTTTGTTCTCGGCCGCGGCGTGGTCTGTCGGCACTGCCGACGAGGTACTCGACCGCGGGGTGCTCGGTACGCGTTGGCACGGCGGCCCGGAGGCGACTGAGGACAGCCGGTGGGACCTCGCGTCGGTGACGAAGCCGGTCGTCGGGATCGTGGTGGTGGCGCTGGCCGAACGGGGGCTGCTCGACCTCGACGAGCCACTCCCCCGGCACCTGCCGGCGTATGCGGGCGGCGACAAGGCCGGGATCACCGTGCGGCAGCTGCTCGCGCACACGTCCGGGCTGCCCGGCGGCACTCCGCTCTACCGCGAACATCCGACGCGACACGCACTGCTGGAGGCGATCCGGACGGGGCCGTTGCGTTCTTCGCCCGGCACGCGGGTCGAGTATTCGTCGCAGGGGTTCATCCTGCTCGGGCTGATCGCCGAGGCCGCGGCCGGTGCGCCGCTCGACCGGCTCGTGGCGGAGCTCGTCACGCAGCCATTGGGGCTCACGGCCACCGGTTTCGGACCTGCCGAGGGGTTTCTGGCCGACGCGGTGGCCACTGAGGACTGTCCGTGGCGCGGCCGGGTCGTGTGTGGACAGGTGCACGACGAGAACGCCGTGGTGCTGGGCGGGATCTGCGGGCACGCCGGCTTGTTCGCCACGCTCGGCGACGTCGAGCGGCTCGGGCGGGCGCTGGCCGGCGGCGCGCAGGAGCTGCTCAAACCCGCGTCACACGCGGAGATGATCGCCTGCCACACCGAAGGTCTCGCGCTGCGCCGCGGACTCGCCTGGCAGGGCCTCGACGTGCCGGGCTCCCCCGTCGGCACCGCCTTGGAACCCACCGCTTACGGCCACACCGGCTTCACCGGGACCAGTCTGTGGGTCGAGCCGGAGCGTGGCCGTTTCTACGTGCTGCTGACGAACCGCGTGCACCCTTCGCGGTCCACGCCCGGGATCGAAAAGGTGCGGCGCGAATTCCACGCGCAAGCCGCGGTTCTCTGATCCCACATCCTGGACATCGGCCGTTTTCGCCGCCAGGCCCGAAGTCGTTGGCGGAGAACGAAATCCGCTCCAACGTGTCCGTTTTGGGTATTTTCCATCCAATGGCTGGACCACGATCCACTCCCTACTTTCGGCGCTTCTGAGTTTCGGACCGGAATCCGAAACTTCTTCCACGGGCCACTCGGGTTGGCCCTCCGTGCGGAAGGTAGACCGAATGTCTTCGAAACGACTGGCCGTGCTGGCTACAGCAGTTACGGCTTCGTCGATCCTCGTGGCCGCCGGTGGCGCCGCGAGCGCGTCGCCCCAGCAGACCCAGGTGAGCACCGACTCCCTCGGCCGCGTCATCGCCGTCCAGCCCGCGGCCCCCGTCGCCGCCGCACGCGGCCTCGCCGGGAATGCCGCCGCGGCCGCGCAGTCGCACACCGCGGACCTGGCCCGGCAGTTCGGTCTCGCCGTCGGCGATCTCACGCTCACCAGCGTGCAGTCCCTTCCGGGCGGCAGCGTCGCGCGGCTGCAGCAGAACGTCGGCGGGGTGCCGGTGTACGGCGCGCAGATCGTGCAGGACCTCGACGGCAGCGGCGCGCTCATGGCCGCGCTCGGCAAGACCACGCAACGCACGCAGGGCTCGTTCCCGGCCGACGCGAAGAGCGCGCAGGACCGAGCGGCCAAGGCCGCGCACACCGCCGTGGCACAGAAGGACGCCGGCGTGCTGAAGACCGGCGCGGAAACCGCGTACTGGTACGACGCCAGCCTCGGCGGCGACGGCGCGAGCGCCACCGCCGTGCCGACCTACTTCGTGCCCGTCAACGGCGTGGACCCCGAGGACAAGTGGACGGTCGTCGTTGGCGCCGACACCGGCAAGGTCCTGCAGGTGTGGGGCGAGTCGGAGGCTGCCACCAACCGCGTGGTGTGCGACGCGAAGCGCAAGGTCGTGGACCTCGACATCGCGACGCTGGCCGACCTGCGCTGCGGCGTGGGCACCGCGTTCGGCGTGACCCGCGGTGAGGGCCAGGCCGCGGTCGCGACGGCGGACGTCAACAGTGTCTACGACTTCTTCGGCGACGCACAGAACTTCTACTCCCAGTTCGCCTCGTACGACCTGACGGCCAACATCGGCGCCGACTACCACGACGGCAAGGGCAAGGCCCTGCGCGCCACTGTGCGCATGTGCGAGGTCGAGACCGAATCGGACGGTCGCCGCCACACGCAGTGCCCGTGGGCCAACGCGTTCTGGGAAGGCGAGCAAATGGCCTTCGGCGAGGGCGTGACCACTATGGACATCACCGGTCACGAGCTCACCCACGGCGTCACCCAGCACACCTCGCAGCTCGGCAACGGCTACGCGGGCGCGCTCAACGAGGGCATGTCCGACGTGATGGGCCAGTTCATCGCCATCAAGTCCGGCGACGCCAACGTGCAGGGCGCGAACCGCTGGCTGATGGGCGCGGGCTCGTCCATCGGGCAGGTCCGGGACATGAAGAACCCGCCCAACTCGGGCGAGGGCCCCAGCCCCGACCGCGTCAACGGCCAGTTCTGGGTCGGCGCCAACGGCGACCCGCACATCGACGCCGGCGTCGTCGACAAGACGGACTACCTCATCACCGACGGCGACACCTTCAACGGCCAGACCGTCCGCAGCATCGGCGAGGACAAGGCCATCGCGCTGTGGTGGAAGGTCGAGAACCTGCTGCGCCCCACGTCCACCTTCAAGGACCTCGGCACGGCGCTGAACTCCGCCTGCATCACCAACGCCCGCACCGGCGTCGCCGGCACCACCACGGCCGACTGCACCCAGGTCGCCAACGCGGTGAATGCCACGCAGCTGAACCTGGCTCCGTAAGGCTTTTCTCCTTGGCCGCTGCCGGCGCTCGCTTCCGCGGGTGCCGGCAGCGGCTTTTTCACGTGTGCGTCGCGAACCCGGCAGTATCCGACGCCGCGGGGATGCGAGAACCGCCCAGGCCACTCGCCGTGGCAGCCGCGCAACCCGGTTGCCGTCGGCGCCCGTTCTTCGGCTGCCGGCAGCTTTCGCGTGCGTGTCGCGAACCTGCCAGCGTTCGGTGCCGCGAGCGGGGACGATGGGGCTGTGTCAGTCTTCCGAAAGCAGCTGCGCCAGGACGGCGGCCTGGCTGATGTCCAGGGCGCGGCTCGCGGTGAGCAGCGTGAGCGGACCCTGTGCGGCGCGGTCGCGCAGGGCGGCCAGGGCCTCGGCGGCCGGGCCGGGCGCGGTGAGCTCCGCGCGGTAGCGGCGGGTGAACTCGGCGAACCGGTCGGGGTCGTGCGCGTACCACTTGCGCAGCTCGGTGGTGGGCGCGACGGCCTTGCACCAGTCGTCGAGGGCGGCCTTCGCCTTGGCCAGGCCGCGCGGCCACACGCGATCCACGAGGACGCGGGTGCCGTCGTCGGGGCCGGCCGGGTCGTAGACGCGTGCGATGCGGACCATCGGGTCATTGTCGTCCATCCGATCGTCAGGCACAGCGTTATCCGGCACTGTGTCGTCAGGCACGGCGTCGTCCGGCACGGCGTCGCCAGGCACAGCGTTATCCGGCACAGCGTCGCCAGGCACAGCGTCGCCAGGCACAGCGTCGCCAGGCACAGTGGAGCCGGCCGTGGCTAGCGAGCCCGAGCGCAACCGGGCGACGCCGCTGGGCGAGATCGTCGCGATTCCGCTGCGCGGCGCGTGGACGGGCAACCGCGGCATTCTCCACTCCGGACACGAGATCGTGCGCACCCACGCGAGCGACCTGTGGCTCACCTGCCGGCTCGAGTTCCGCGGCCGGTGGCGCGAGCAGTGGCTGCCGCACCGCTACACGCACCTGTACTTCCACGACGAGGCCGTCTCGTTCGCCGCCGGGCACCGCCCGTGCGGGGAATGCCGTCGCGCGGACTACGTGAGGTACCGCGACGGCTGGGCCGAGGCGCTGGACGTCGCGCCGCCGTCCGCGCGGGCCATGAACCAGCAGCTGCACGCCGAACGCCTCGCCGGTCGCCGACGCCGGCTGCACGAGCTGCCGTGGACGGAGCTGCCGGATGGCGTGTTCGTCCTGCGCGAAGACGGCCCGGCACTGGTCGTGGACGGCGGCCTGACCGACTGGACGACCTCCGGCTACGGCCCGCGCCACGCCCTGCCCCGCCGCGGAACGGCCCAGGTCATCACGCCACCCGCGACCATCGCCGTCCTCCGCGGCGGCTACCCGGTCGAGATCGCCGCGACGGCACGCTGAGCAATGGCACTGAGTGCAGTTATCAGTCCTGTTCCGAGTCCTGGAAGGCCGCGCCGAGCCGCGCCATGACCTCCGGCAGCGGCGTCGCGGTACTCAACACCGCGACCACCGTCGTCTCGGCGTTCACCGGCCGAAAAGCGTCCCCCACCAGCGCAAACGCCCGCGCCGCACTCGCCGCGATGTCGTCCTTGCCGCCACTGCGCAGCCATCGCCGCAGCACATGGTTGTTCGCCGCCGCGATCGCCGCCGCGGCCACGGCCGCTCGCAGGCTCGCCGTGCCGTCACCCTGCTCGGCGAACCGCGTCTGCAGGTACCGCGCGAGCACGCGCTGGTACCGGTCGACGGTCGCGACTTCCTTGTCCCGCAACGAAGCCACCGTCCGCGTGAGCGTGAACCGCTTCAGCGACACGTCGAGGTCCGCGGCGTAGTAGTCGAGCACCAGGCTCACCGTCGAACAAGCCACCTCGACCGGATCGCGCGACGGATCCGCGCGTTCGAAGGCCTGCTCCATCTCCGTGACGATCTCGTCGTGATTGGCGAAGAGCACGTCGTCCTTGGTGTCGAAATACCGGAAGAACGTGCGGCGCCCGACCCCCGCCGCGGCGGCGATCTCGTCGACGGTCGTCGCCTCGTACCCGTTGGCCACGAACAGGTCCACGGCCGCCGAGGACAGCGCGCGGCGCAGCTGCCGTCGGCCGGCGGGCGTCGCCCCGACCCGGGTGGCCGGCGCGCGGCGCTGCGATTCCGTCATGCCCGAAGACGGTAGCAGGCCGCCTTGCTAGTGGCACTGAGTGCCGTTAGACTCGTGGTCGGACCTCGGACCCCTGTGGCCACTCCCTCACGACCGGAAGGCGTCGACGATGAGCCTCGACCAGCAGCTCCAGCCGACCGAGCTCGCGCCGGCTGAGCGCGCGCACGAGCGATTCGACGCCTACTACGGCCGGCTCTTCGGCTGGTCGGTGCGCTGGCAGGGCAGCCGGCTGTTCCTCGCGCTCGAAAACGGCCTGTGCGCCGTGACCCTGCCGAAGCTCGCCGCCGGCCCGGTGCTGCGCCACCTCGCCGACACCGGCTGCCAGGGCCCCGTCCTCGTCCTGCCGACGCAGCACGGCCCGCGCGTCGCCATCCTCGCTGAGACCGACGGCCTGGTCCCGCCCCGCACCACCCTGCCCGCCGACGTCGAACTCCTCGACTGCGGCGCCCTCGTCCCCCTGCCGATCGGCCCGCAGGTCCCCGGCGTCTCGACGGAGTGGCTCGCCGCCCCCGACCCGCGGCAGCGCTGGCTGCCGAGCCTCAGCGCGGTGCTGGCCGGGGTCCGCGTCCGCCACTGACGACGGTCGGGCGCGCCATCGTCGCTGCCCCGACCCACCGTTTGTCCAGCCGGCCGAGGTTCACGTCCGGCCGCGCCCGACCGTGATGCCCTCGGGCGAGGTCCATGGTCGTCGCCGGTCACCTCGGCCCCGGAAAATGTGCGCGCCCTGTCAAACGGCGAGTGGGCAACGCACAAGTCCTGTCAGGATTCGAACACCCCTCGCGGGGAAAGCGTCAGCGGCTGGCCGCGAGCTGTCCTCCGAGGATGGTCGCAGCCTGGTCCACGAGGTCGTCCACGCCGGCGACGAGCGACTCGATCTCGGCCCACCGGCGGCGGTCGCGGTCGACGTCGGGCGCCAGCGCGGTGTCGACGAGCAGCAGGAGCGTGTCGATCTCGTAGGCGAGGTCCGCGAGCTTCAGGAACGGCACGTGGTCCGGCGGCGAACCGGCCGCCGCGCGGGCGCACGCGGCGTGCCCCATCGAGCGGCACACGGCCTGCAGCCTGGCCCGGATCTCCTCCTTGCGGGCCCCCGCCCGCGGGACGCCGGTGCGGATGTTCCAAGCCACCGAGAGGAGGCAGCGGCCGGCGTCGTCGAGGGAGGTGTTCATCACCGGGCGAGTCTCGGCCCAGACGCGGGGGTGGCGGGCCCGCTCAGCCGTTCGACACGCGAAGGCCACCGGATCGGGTGAACGCCGCCGGGGTTTCCTTGCCGATCACCGGTTTCGCCGCATTCGGCACCACCCCTGCCCGAGTTCGGGGCGGCGATGCCGGCTCGTCCGCGAGGCAGACTTCCCCGCCGTCGTCCTTTGTGGACTCTACCGGCCGGCGGCCACGGGTCCGCGGTTCGCAGCCGCCGCGAGGCTCGTGAGCATCATGTGCACCCACAGCGTGTGCTCGGCGGTCTTCTCGATGGCGCGGCTGTCGTTCGGCTCGGCGACGAGGAAGCCGCTGGGGCCGCAACTGCCGTCCGGGCGCTGGGAGTCGAATGTACCAACGGGCCATGCGCAGGGTTTGTGCGGAGGTCGAACAAGTTTCCGTAGCTCGCACAAACCAGCCTCGCCGTCGTCGGGCTGTCAAGAATCGAGGCGGACTGCGGCGGTTCACGCGCGCGGCCGCCCGCCGCTTCCTGCTCACGCTCGCCGAGGTCGGCTACGTGCACACCGACGGCAAGCGGTTTTGGCTGCGGCCGCGGATTCTCGAGCTCGGGAACGCGTTCCTGTCGAGCCAGGGCCTCGCGCAGGTCGCGCGCCCGCACCTGGACAAGCTGGTGGCGGAGGTCGACGACTCGGCTGCACTGTGTGTGCTCGAGGACGACGAGATCGTCTACGTCGGACTGGTCCACACGCCCGCACGGCGGATCATGGCGCTCAACGTGACGATCGGCAGCCGGATCCCGGCGCACCCGTCGTCGATGGGTCGCGTGCTGCTCGCGTTCCAGCCCGAAGAGTGGCGCGCGGAGTACCTGAAGCGCGTCGAACTGCAGCCATTCACGCCGCGCACGGTGAAGGACCCGGCGAAGCTGGGCGCGATCCTCGACCGCGTGCGCGCCGACGACTTCGCGCTCGTCGACCAGGAACTCGACCTGGGGCTGCGCTCGATCGCCGTGCCGCTGCGGCACGAGGACGGGCAGGTGTACACGTCGCTGAACGTCTCTATGCACTCGACCCGGCGTTCGAAAGAAGAGATGCGCGGGCAGCTGCTCGAACCGCTGCGCCGCACCGCGGGCGAGATCGAGGCGGACCTGCGGGCCATCGCGCGGCGGCGCCAGTCGTTCGGCGTCGGCGACGAGGACGGGGCCTGAGCAGGCCGTTCCGGGTCTGATGTGACCCGGGTCCCTCGATCGGTGTCACAGAGTGGTGCGAAGTTACCATCGGGTCATGGATGACTTCGCGGTCCAGCTGAAGCGGAGGGGACTGCGGAACACGGCCCAGCGCCGGGCGGTGCTCGGTGCCGTGCGCGACCACCCGCACACCACGGCCGCCGAGATCGCGGCGGCCGTCGAGGCCGGCACAGGCGGGCTGTCGCGGCAAGGGCTCTACAACGTGCTGGACGACCTCGTCGGCGTCGGTCTGCTGCGCACGCTCGAACCGGCCGGCTCGCCCGCGCGCTTCGAGCTCGACAAGCACGACAACCACCACCACCTGGTGTGCCGCGGTTGTGGCCGGATCGAGGACGTGCCGTGCGCCGTCGGCTCGGCGCCGTGCCTGCACCCGTCGTCGGCGCCCGGATTCACGATCGACGAGGCCGAGGTCACGTGGTGGGGCCAGTGCGCCGAATGTGCGGCACAGGCTTAGTCCTGCTCCGGGTTCGGCTCAGGAGTGGCGGTCTCCGGGGTGGCCGCCTCGCGGGTTGTGCTCTCGGGGGTTGCGGTCTCGGGAGTCGCCGTCTCGTCGACGGTCAGGGTGAGCAGGCGGATCATCGCCTCCACCGGCAGCTTGCTCTCGTCCGCGTGGTCGAGAAACGACAACACGCGCAGCCCCTCCGGGGTGAGCGCCGAGGTGTCGTCGCCGATCTGCGCGCTCGCCGCTTCGAGGGTGCCGAGGCCGGCGTTGTGGCGGGCGTCGCGGACGGCGTTGCGCAGCACGGCGAGTTCGGCCGGCGACGGTCCGCGTTTCTCTTCGCGCAACCGTTGGACGATTCGCACCACCTGAGGTGACCTCGCCGCCACGGACTGGCGGGCCGCGAACGACGCCACCATCCGCGGGGTCGAGCGAGTCTCCTGCGGAGAAGCCGGGATCACGGGTGCGGCGGCACCCTCCACGCGCAGGCTGTCGAGCGCCGCGGCCCGGCGTTGTTCACTTTCGCGCAGGCGCGCGAGCGGATCTTTACGCCGGGACGCCGCGAATGTTCGAGCTTCATCACGCGCGCGCTGCCCCGCCTCGGTGACGCGCGGGCGTTGCCGGCCCGTGCCCTCGGCCGCCGCCTGGCGGCGGTTGTTCTCGAACCACGCCTCGAACGACTGCCCGCGCCGCGGCGGCTCGTGGACCTCGGTCATCGCGGCCTGAGCCGCGTCGTTGAACCAGCCCTCCAGCCGCGAGCGCAGGAAGCCACCCGGACGTTCGCCGGACTGGCGGGGGCGCTGGCGCGTGCCGTCGGGCAGCGTGCTGAGCGCGATCAGCAGCGCGTCGGGGCAGTAGCCGCTGCTGTACCAGAACTCGAGCTGGCGCTCGACGTCCTCGCGCTCGTCACGCGTCAGCGTCTCCGTCACCCAGCCCATGCGCCGGAACAGGACACCGGTCGCCTGCGCGCGTTCGTGCTCGTCGCTCGGGATCACCGTCGACGGCCACGCGCGGTCCGACATCCGCACCATCCGCCACCTCCTGCGCCGACGGTACGGCGCCCGCGTTCGCGCCCTTCACCCGACACGCCGCCACCGTGTTGGCCGCCACGATCACCGTGATCGCCGCCCACGCCGGGGCGTCGAGCCGCTGGTGGAGCACCACTTCGCCCACCAGCGCGGCCAGCACCGGGTTCACGCTCATGAAGACCCCGAAGAACCGCGTCGGGACCCGGCGCAGCGCCAGCAGGTCGGCGACAAACGGCAACGCAGACGACAGCACCCCGGCCGCGAGCGCGGCGCCGAGTGCCGCCGGCGTGGGGCGGTGGTGGAAAAACACCACGATCCCGACGGGCAGGTACAGCAGGCCGGACACGCCCGCCGCTGCGGCGGAGCCCTGCACGCCGGGCAGCCGGCGGCCGACGGTGCGGTTGAGCAGGATGTAGCAGGCCCAGCACGCGGCGGCGACCAGCGCGAGTGCGACGCCGAGGTAGTCGGTGCTGGACCGGGGCCGCGTGAGAATTCCGACAGCCGCGGCGGCGGCCATCGCACAGGCCAGGTCCGTTCGGCGACGCGAGCCGGCCAGCGCGACGGCCAGCGGGCCGAGGAACTCCAGCGTCACGGCCAGCCCGAGGCCGATCCGGTCGATGGCGGAGTAGAGCGAGAGATTCATCGTCGCGAACACCGCCGCGAGCCCGAGCACCGGGCGCCACTGGCGAGCGGTGAACGACCGCAGCCGCGGGCGTCCCACGGCGAGCAGCAGCACGGCGGCCACCCACTGGCGCACGGCCACCACGCCGGCGGGCCCGAGCACCGGGAACGCCAGCGCCGCGGTGGCCGCGCCGAGCTGGTTCGCGGTCGCGCCGCCGAACATCAACGCCACGCCGGTGCGGTTGTCCTGGGTCATGCCGGCGAGCCTGCGGCGCGGCCGTGCATGCGCAAAATGCATTCATCGCGGCACGCATACGCTGGAGTCATGGATCTGGAGCTGCGGCACCTGCGGTGCCTGGTGGCGATCGTGGACACAGGAACGTTCACGGACGCGGCGATCGAGCTCGGAGTCTCCCAAGCGGCGGTGTCGCGCACACTTCTTTCGTTGGAATCCGCACTCGGCGTGCGACTTCTCCACCGCACGAGCCGCAGCGTCACCCCGACGACGGCCGGCGTGCAGGTACTCGCCCGCGCCCGGCACCTGCTGGCCGACGCCGAAGAACTCGTGCGCGAGGCCACCACGGGGCACACCCGGCTGCGCGTCGGCCACGCGTGGTCCGCGATGGGCCGCCACACGGCCGAGTTCCAGCGCCGCTGGGCCGATCGCCACCCCGACATCGAACTGCTGCTGGTCCGCACCAACACCGCTACCGGTGGGCTGGCCGAAGGCTGTGCGACCTCGCCGTGATCCGCACCGCCGTGGACAGCCGCAAGTACGCGCACGCGACCGTCGGCCACGAGGCCCGCTACTGCGCCATGGCCACCGACGACCCCCTGGCGCGCCGCCGCACCGTCACGCTCGCCGATCTCAGCCCGCGCGTCCTGGTGATCGACCGCCGCACCGGCACCACGACCACCGACCTGTGGCCGCCGGCGGAGCGCCCGCGCGTGGAGCCCACCCACGAGATCGACGACTGGCTGGCCGCAATCGCCACCGGTCGCTGCGTCGGCGTCACACCGCATTCCACGGTGACCCAGTACCGCCGCGACGGCATCGCCTTCCGCCGCGTGCGTGACGCGGCCCCCGTTCCGGTGCGGCTGATCTGGCACGGCCACGACCCCCATCCCGCCACGCACGCCGCGGTGGCGCTGCTGAGCGAGCTCTACCGGGCCCGCTGAACCGCCACAGTGGACGGTCACCCCTTCGGGCGTAAGAATCGTGCGGGGGCAGACATCGGCGACTTCACGCGGGATGCTCCATTTCGGACAAACGCGAACAGGAGGGGCGTTTCATGGGGAATCTCCGGGCTGCCCTGCTGGCGGCACCACTGGTGGCCGCGAGCCTGTTCGTCGCGCCGGCTCCGGCGTCCGCGGTGCCCGCCGTCACCGATCTCGACTGCGGGTTCTTCGCGTGCAGCTGGGTGTTCAGCAAGAACACCACGAAGCTGATCTCCGAAGGCGCGCCTGCGATCCGCGTCTGCAAGAACATCCCGACGCCGGGCAATCTCGCTTGCGGCGTCGCCATCGCGGCGCTGGTCGTGACCGCGAAGAAGGCCCGCAGCGAGGGCAAGTGCGCGAAGATCACCTGGACCAAGACGCCGGCGCCGCCCCTGGGCACGTGGTGGCCGTCGGTCGAGGGTGGCAAGCGCTGCAAGTAGGTTCCCTCCGGCCGTCGGGGTCACGAGCACCCGCCGGCCGGGGAGGTGCGGGGCCGTCCCGTCCACTGTGGACGCGTGGACGGCCCCGCGATACATTTCCGGGGGCCGGCGAGGTCGTTCGCCGGGCGAATTATCACCGTTGACGCCGTCGCGCGAAGTCGGTCATGATGTGGTGGTACACCACCAACCGAGGAGTGACGAGAATGTTCGGCGGCGAAGAGCGCAAGGCTTGTCCGGGGTGCTTCGGCATCGCGGGCGACGCTCGGCGCCTGCCTTACGCCGCCGAGGCACCAGGCTCCACGCCGTGACACGCCCAGAACGCGTCGCAGCACGGAGCCGCCCGTCGGGAGACCGATCAGGGCGGCTTTTTCGTTCTCCGTGACTTTTTCGTGACATTTCCGGCGCCATTTTCCGACCCCGATTTCCGATCCCCTTTCCGACCACGTGCCCGAACGGCCAGGGAACCGCCTGCAAAGCGGGTCAAACCGGTTCGACTCCGGTCGCGGTCTCCACCCGAGCGAAAACCGAAAAGGAGGTGCCCGCCGCCATGGGTGTCCTGGTCCTCAACGCCGGCTACGAGCCCCTGCACACCGTCTCCGTCCCCCACGCGATCCGGATGCTCGTGCGCCACGTCGCCGTCGTCCACGAGAGCGACGGCGCCGACCTGGGCATCTTCCCGCGCCCGAAGGTCGTGCGGCTGCTGCGCTACGTGGTGATGAAGTGGCGCTATACCGGCCCGCCCCGGTGGTCGCGCCGCGGCGTGCTCCAGCGCGACGGCTACACGTGCGCGTACTGCGGCCGCCACGCGACGACGGTCGACCACATCATCCCGACGTCCCGCGGCGGTGAGCGCACCAGCTGGCTCAACACCGTCGCCGCGTGCGGTGGCACCGCGCGCAGCTGCAACGCCCGCAAGGCCGACCGGACCCTCGCCGAGACCGGGCTGACGCTGCGGATCACGCCGCACGTGCCCACGTGGGACCAGCTGCACCTGCTGCGCTGACCGTCCACATGCGACACCTGTGCGCGACGACCGGGCGGCGCTAGGTTGGCTCCCATGAACGGGCTGCTGTTGCGCCTCTCGGCCGTCGACTCCGACGCCGAGGCCGCGGTGCGGGTGATCGCGTACTTCGACGAGCTCGTGGCCCACCGCGCCACGATCGCCGACCTGGTCCGCGCCACGGCCTCCCTCGCCGAATGCGTCGCCGGCCTCCAACGCGGCGGCGAACCACCCTTGCGCTTCCGTCCCGACGGCACCCGTGCGGTCGGGACGGAAGCGCGCGCACGGTGGCGACTCAGCCGGGCAGCCCCACGCGCGACGGCAGGACACCGGGCGAACCTCGGCCCGGGGCAACCGACCTCGGCGGCGGGCGCGAGACCGGCAGGGAAGCTCACACAGCCGCGGCCGACCCCGGTGGACTCACGCCTGACGACGCGGCCCCGGCTCACCCCTGTCTGGTGGCGACCGGCTTCGACGACGGGCGCGAGACCCCCGCCGAGGCACGCACCCCGGCGAGCGACCTGCGCGGCGAGGCGCTGGCAGCACCACGCGCCGTCCCAACCGACCTCACCGACACACACGACGACAAGACCCCCACCCAGGAGAGCGAGCGCGGCGGCGAGGCGCTGGCAGCACCACGCGTTGTGGCGACCGAGCTCGGGGGTGAGGCCGCGGGGCGGGTGTGGCTCGAGCGGGACGGCGAGCCCGGGCCGCTCGACGATCTCGTGCTGGAGCGCTTCGCGATCGCCGCGCGGGTGCTGGGGCCGGCGCCACAGGGCGCGCAGCCGCATTTGGCGGACCCGGCGCTGGTGGAGTTGGCGCTGGGTGAGCGCGCGGCGGAGGAGGACCGGTCGCGGGCGCTCGTGTTGCTCGGGCTGGACGTGGGGCGGCCGTTGCGGGTCGTCGCGGTCGGGGCCGAGGACGGGCGCGACCCGGGCGCCGCCGCTGTCGCCCTGGTTGCTCGCGGGGGTACGGCGCTGGGTGCGCGGGTCGCGGTGGTCGGGGAGGTCGCGGCGGTGCTGGTGCAGCCCAGAGAGGGGCCGGCCACGGTGGTGGGGGTGTTGGAAAACGCACTTTCCCTGCACGCTCGCGAACGTGGGTCGTCCGGGAGTGTGCGGGTGGGGGTGGGCGATGCCGTCGCCGGGCTCCAGGCGCGGCGGTCCTGGCTACAGGCTCGCCTCGCCGAGCGCTTCGCCGTGCCCGCGACGGAGCCGCTTGTGGTCCACGAGAACCTCGGGTCGCTGACCCTCCTGGCGCAGATCCCCGCCGACCGCCTGCGGACGCAGCCCGACGTCCGAGCCCTCGACGCGCCCGACCTCGAAGCGCTCGAAGCCTTCTGCCGCAACGGTTCCCTGCGCCAGGCGGCCGTCGCGCTGCACCGCCACCACAGCTCCGTCGCCACCCGGCTCGCCCACGTGGAAGACGCGCTCGGCTGGCCGCTGGACGACCCCGCCGGCCGCTTCCGCACCCGGCTCGCCCTGCTGGCTCACCGACCGGCCCACCGCACCTGACCAGCCGCGGCCGGAGCCCGAAACCAAGCCACACAACGAAGACGCGGCGTCCGGGCGGCCACCCGGGCGCCGCGTCGCCACGCCACGTCACCACGCCACACCGCGTCGCACGCGACGGCATCACGCGACGGCACCACGCTGCGTCACCACACCGCGTCACCACGCCACGCCACGTCACGACGCCACGTCGCCACGCCACGCCGCGTCGCCACACCGCGTCGTCTCAAAACGTCAGCCCAGCTCCACACCCAGCGCCCGCGCCAGCACAGCGCGGGACTCCGCGGCCTCGCGGTGGGTAATGGTCGCGTGGCGGACCATGGCGGAGCCGTGGAAGGTACCGGGGAACAGGTGCAGCTCGGTGGTCACGCCGGCGGCCAGCAGCGCCTGCGCGTAGGCGATGCCCTCGTCGCGCAGCGGGTCGAACTCCATCACCGAGATATACGCGGGCGGGAGGTCCGCCAAGTCGGTCGCGCGGGAGGGCGCGGCGTAGACGGGCACGCCGTCGGTGCCGCGGACGCCCGGGCCGAGGTAGCAGTCCCAGCTGAGCTCGGCGTTGGGGAGGTTCCACAGTGGAGTGTCGTCGAAGCGGCGCATGCTGGGCGTCTGCAGGCGATCGTCGATCTCCGGGATGCCGAGGAACTGGAACGCGATGGCCGGCCCGCCGCGGTCGCGCGCCAGCAGCGCGAGCGCGGCGCACAGGCCGCCGCCCGCGCTGACGCCGTGGATGACCACGCGCTCGGGGTCGATGCCGAGCTCGTCGGCGTGCTTGACCGACCACACGAGCGCCGCGTAGCAGTCCTCCAGGCCCGCCGGGTACGGCGCCTCGGGCGCGAGCCGGTAGTCCACCGACACCACGACCACCCCGAGGTCCCGCGCGAGCTCGACCACGACCGCGTGATCGGTGTCGACGTCACCGACGATGAAGCCGCCGCCGTGAACGTTGAACAGCAGCGCGGGCGACGCGATGTTGTCCGGTGTGTAAATCCGAACAGCCGCGTCGGGCGCGCCCTCGGGGCCGGGCACGGTCGTGTCGCGCACGGTCACGCCGGTCTCGTCGACGTCGCCGACCAGCTCGGCCGTCATCTCCTTCATCTTTTCCCGCGCCGACACCAGGTCCCTCAGATCGCCGGTGTCGGGGATCATCGGGAGAGCGGCGGCGATCTCGGGATCGAACGCGTAGTCCATGCGGGCCTCCAGGAGTGCGGGTGCCGTCCATCCTCCCGGCCGGCACCCGCCGCGTTCATCCGCCAAGCGTCGCCGACCCGCGGCGCCGGGCCCGCCACGCGGCGGAGTTCAGCCCAGGTGCCGGAACACGGCCGTCGCCACCGCGGCGTCGGCCACGCCGACGCCGGTGAGATCGGCGATCGTCAGGCCGGAGCGATCCCGCACCCCGTCGCGCAGGACCAGCCCGACGGCAACGTCCGCGTCGTCGGCGACGGTCCCGGCCCGTACAGCGTTGCCGAAGTCGCCGTGCGCGAGGCACTGCGCGTGGTCGTCGGTCGCGATCGCCGTGGCGCGGGCGAACAGCCCGGCCGGCAGCTCCGCCTTGCCCGGCAGGTCGGTGCCGATCCCGGTCACGTGCACCGCGGCGAACGCTTCCGCCGGCGCCACCGGGCTGGTCGACGCCGTCGCCGTGATCACGCACGGCGTGGCCGCCGCTTCCTCCGCGGTCGCGGGCGCGGCCGTCAGCCCGGCTTCGCCCAGCTCGGCACACAGCTTCCGAACGGCCTCGGGCCGCCGCCCGCACACCCGCACCCGGGTCAGCGGCCGCAAGTCCGCGAGCCACTCGACCTGCAGCCGCGCCTGCAGTCCCGTGCCGAACACGGCCACCTCGTCGACGTCCGGCGGGGTCAGCGCGTGGGTGATCAGGGCGCCGGCGGCGGCCGTCCGCCACGCCGTGAGCCAGCCCTCGTCGGCCAGCACCGCGGCGGGCACGCCGGTCGAGGCGTCGAAGACCAGCATGAGGCCGCTGTTGGTCGGCAGGCCGCGCTCGGCGTTGCGGTAGAAGCCCGACGCCACCTTCACGCCGAAGTGCGAGGCGCCTTCGAGGTAGCCGGCCTTCACGTGGCAATCGCCCTCGGCCTCGGGGAACCACATCGCGATCGGGGCGGGCATCTGCGCGCGGCCCTCGGCGTGCGCGATCAACGCGCCGCGTACGGCGTCGAACACCAGCCCCCGCGTCGCCACGGCCTCGATCTCGGGCAGTCCCACCACGTCCAGCGTCATCGCCGCTCCTCCAGGAACTCCGCCCACGCGGCCAGCCCTTCGTCCGGACCACGACGGCCCACGCCGACGCGGAACCGGTCCTCGGGCGTCGCCGTGAGGTCGGATCGGTAGATGCTCGCCGGCAGCAGCAGCACGCCGCGCTGCTCGACGAGCTCGGTGCACATCGCCTCGACGCCGTCCGCGCCGAGGTAGCGCGGGAAGCACACGCAGCCGCCCTGTGGCGGTGCCCAATCGAACAGATCTTGGTAATTCTCGAAAAACGCGTCGAACTTCGGCACGTTCTCCGCGATCACCGCGCGGTTGCGCGCCAGGATCGCGTCCCGCGCGCGCAGCCCGATCAGCGCGAGCACCTCGCTCGGCGCCGAGTTGCAGATCGACGTGTAGTGCTTGGCCCGCTCGAGCCGCCGCAGGATTTGCGGGTCGCGGCAGGCGATCCAGCCCACGCGCAGGCCAGGGAGCCCGTAGGCCTTGGACATCACGTTGAGCGAAAGCGCCGACGTGGACAGGTCGGCGGCCTGCGGCAGCGTCGCCGGCGGATCGAGCTCCAGCCCGCGGTAGACCTCGTCGCTGAACAGCAGCACGCCGCGCTCCTCGCACAGGCGCACGAGCCGCGTCCAGGTCTCGAGGTCCGGCACGGCGCCGGTCGGGTTGTTGGGGAAGTTCACCGACACCAGGCGCGTGGTGGGCCGCAGCTGCCGCTCGATCTCGTCGACGTCGAGGGCCCAGCCGTCCTCGGGCCGCAGCGCGACGCCGGACACCTCGCCGATCGCGAGCGGGATCGTCTCGGCGGCCTGATAGTTCGGCGTGATCACCACGGCGTGGTCGCCGGGTTCGAGCAACGTCCGCATCGCCAGGTAGAGGCCTTCTTCGGCGCCGGCGAAGCACAGCACGTCCTCGGGGCCGACGTCGGTGTAGGTCGCGGCGATCTCCTCCCGCAGCGCGGGCAGGCCGTAGGTCTCGGTGTAGCCGAGCGCGAGAGTTCCCCAGCGTTCGCGGCCGTCGTCGTCGGCCAGCGCCAGCAGTTCGGCGACGGTCATGGTCTGCACGTCGGACGCCGTGAGGTGGTGGCGGGCGGTGAACTCCCAGCGGGAGAAGTACGTCTCCAGGCGGAAGTCAGGAAGCGTCGGCATCGGGCTCCTTGCGCATCTCGGCGAGCAGTTGGTAGGTGGCCGAACGGGAGATGCGCAACGCGCGTGCGACCACGGGCACGGATCGTCGCTGCGCGAACACGCCGGCGGCGTCCAGACGTGCGAGAAGCACCAGGCGCTGTTCGCGGGTCAACACCTCGACCGGGGTGGCGTGATCGCGAACGAACTCGCCCACCACGTCGTTGAGCGTCTCGGTCCAGTCGCGTTCGAACAACGCCTGGGGCTGTCCGGTCACCGGAGCCGCGAACCCGGACAGCAACTGCGCGGCCTGGTCGAACGCGGTGCGGTCGACGTTCACGCACAACACCACTTCGGCATTGCCGTGTTCGTCTCTCACCACGGCGCTCACACTCGACAGCCGCCGTCCGTCGGGCAGTGACTTCGGGTACGGGCCGTAGACGTCCTTCCCCGCGGGCCGCAGGCCGTCGAGCTCGCCGAGCAGCGACGGGTCCCCGGGTTCACGCCCGGAGAACGCGTTCCAGATGCCGAGCACGCAGTCCGTGCGCGGGTCGTGCAGCACCACCTCCGCGTGCGGCGAAAGCAGGCGCACGATCGCCTCGCACACCGGCGCCCAGCGCGCCGTCCTCCCGTCCATGATCTGGACACTACATCCAGCATGGACGAAGAGTCCAACCCCCACTGGACCGAACCGTACACTTCGTTCTGTACGATCCAGTACAGACAGTCAGCCAGCCGAGGGAAGGAACCCGCGTGCCCGGTCTCTGGAGTCCCGTCGACGTCGGCCGCATGCGTTTGCGCCACCGGCTGGCGCTGTCGCCGATGATGCGCAACCGCGCGCTGCCCGACGGATCACCCACCCCGCTCGACGCCGAGTACTTCGCGCAACGAGCGTCGCTCGGGTTGCTGATCACCGGCGGCACGCAGCCCTCGGCCGACGGGCAGGGGTTCCTGCTCAGCCACGGCTGCCGCACCGACGCGCACATCGCCGGCTGGCAGCAGGTCACCAAGGCGGTGCACGACGCGGGCGGGCACCTGTTCGTGCAGCTCATGCACGCCGGCCGCGTTGCGCACCCCGACAACACGCCGCACGGCCGGGTGCCGGTCGCGCCGTCGGCCGTCGCGGCGGGCGTCGGCATCCACACCCCGAGCGGCAACCAGCAGGTCCCGCCACCGCGGGAGCTGTCCACGAAAGAGGTCCGCGCGACCGTCGACGACTTCCGCCGCGCGGCCGCCGCCGCGATCGAGGCCGGCGCCGACGGTGTGGAAGTCCACGGCGCCAACGGTTTCCTCGTGCAGCAGTTCCTCTCGGCCAACGCCAACCACCGCACCGACGCGTACGGCGGCTCCATCGCCGGCCGCACCCGGTTCGCGCTCGAGGTGACCGAGGCCGTCGCCGCGGAGATCGGCGCCGACCGCACGGCCGTGCGCCTCTCCCCCGGCCTGCGCGGCTTCGGCATCGACGAAGGCGAGACCGGGCCGGCGACCTACGCCCACCTGGTCCGCGCCCTCGCCCGCCTCGACCTCGCCTTCCTCCATGTCACCCACCACGGCGATGACGCGCTCCTGGCCGAACTGCGCACCGCGTTCCCCGGCCCGCTGCTGCTGACCCGCCCGGGCGCCACCGTCCGAGAACGCGCCGCCGACGTCGAAAGCGGCCTCGCCGACCTCGTCACCCTCGGCCGCCTGGCGCTGGCCAACCCCGACGTCGTCGCCCGCCTGCGGACCGGCGCGGCCCTCAACTCCCCCGACCCCGCCACCTTCTACGGCGGCGGCGCCGAGGGCTACACGGACTATCCGGCGCTCTGAGCCAGCCCGGCGAGCTCACGCCACTGCGGCATCGGCATACCGTCACCGCCGCCTACTACGTGAAGGGCCACGTGGTCCGCGCCCGCCTGGAGGTGTTCCTCCACGCGCTTGCCGATCGCGTCGATGTCGCCCCAGGCGAGGACGCTGTCCACGAGCCGGTCGCTGCCGCCCTCGGCAAGATCGGCTTCCGTGAACCCCTGCGCCAGCAGGCTCTTGCGGTAGGCAGGCGCCCCGAAGAACCAGGCGAGGAAACCCCGGCCGGCTGCCCGCGCCTTCGCCGGGTCCCGCTCCAGGGTCACGGCCAGGTACGGCGCGAGCAATGGCCCGGTACCGAGCAGTTCGCGCGCCGTCGCCGAGTAGTCCGCTGTGACGAGGAACGGGTGCGTCCCGCCGGCCCGCCGCCGCGCCAGACCGACCATCTTCGGCCCCATCGCCGCGAGGATCAGCCGTTCCGCCGCCACCGGGTCCGGCTCGGCGTCGAGCTCGTCGAGGTACGCGGCCATGTCGTGCAGCGGCCGATACTCGTGGCCGTGCTCGGCGGCGGTGCCCGGGTCGCTCACGCCGAGACCGAGTAGCACCCGGTCGCCGTAGGTCCCCGTGAGCCGCGCGTGGCCCGCGGCCAGTTCCTTCGCCGGGTGGCGCCAGATGCTCGACACCGCCGGCGCGACCGTGAGCCCTCGGGTCACCTCGAGCAGCCGCTCGAGGTCTCCCACTATGTCGCCGCCACCCAAACCGGGGATCCAGAGCGCGCCGAAGCTCAGCTCGTCGAGTTCGGCCGCCGCGTCGGCGATCTCGTCCGGCGCGGCCGTGCGCAGCTCGACGCTCCAGATTCCGACGCGGCCGATGTCGAGGGTCATACCTGGTTCGCCCCGCCGTCGGCGAAGAGCTCCACCCCGGTGACGAAGCTGCTGGCGTCCGTCGCGAGGAACAGCGCCACCGACGCGATCTCCTCCGGCCGGCCCATCCGTCCCAAGGGGACAGAGCTCACCAGCGCCGCCTTCAGCTGCTCCTCGCCGAAATCGGCGCTCGCGAGCCCGCTGATCCCCGGTGTGTCGACCGGTCCCGGGCTCACCGAGTTGACCCGAATCCCGCGGCCGCTCAGCTCTTTCGCCCACGTCCGCGCGAACGAGCGGACAGCCGCCTTCGACGCGGCGTACACGCCGAAAGCATCGGTGCCCTTCGTGCCCGCGGTCGAACCGGTCAGGATCACCGAAGCACCGTCCGTCAGCAGAGGAAGCGCTTTCTGGACCGTGAACAGCGTGCCTTTCACGTTGGTTCCGAAGGTCTCGTCGAAGTGCTGCTCGGTGACCTGGGCCAACGTCGAGAACTCGCCGCCGCCCGCGTTGGCGAAGAGCACGTCGATCGGCCCGCCGACGGTTTCGTAGAGCCGGTCGAGGTCGGCCGGGTCGGAGCTGTCCACCTGGACCCCGGTCACGTCGCCGCCGATGTCCGCGACGGCCGCGTCCAGCACGTCCTTGCGCCGTCCCGTCACGAAGACGCGCGCGCCCTCGTCCGCGAACCGCCGGGCCGTCGCGAGCCCGATGCCGCTCGAGCCGCCTGTGACGACGGCGGTCTTCCCCTGTAGTGCGTTCATTACCGTGTTTCCCGTCCCTGTACTCGCCCGGCCCAGGCGTGGTCGTTCCGCTCGGCCGGTCTGCGCGGGACAATGGGGCCCCTTCGCTCCACCGCCGACCACTACGACAGATTACGGGACATGTCACCTAAAGGCAAAAACGACCCCTGGCTCGACGCACGCCAGCAGCGCGCCTGGCTCGCCTACATCCGCGTCCAGCTGCGGCTGAGCTACGAGATCAACCGGCAGCTGCAGACCGACAGCGACCTGTCCATGCCGGACTACGACGTGCTCACCGCACTCGCGAACGCCCCCGGCGAGCGGATGCAGATGACCGCGCTGGCCAACCAGATCGGCTGGGAACGCAGCCGCACCGGCCACCACGTGCGCCGCATGGCGACGCGCGGGCTCGTCGACGCGCGCACCTCGAGCACCGACCGGCGCGCCACCGAGGTCACCTTGACCGCGCAGGGCCGCGAGCTGCTGGAGAAGGCGGCGCCGGGCCACGTCGAGCTGGTGCGCGGCCTCTTCTTCGACGGCCTGCCCGCCGAGCTGCTCACCCCGCTGACCGAGGCGATGGAGAACATCTACGCCAACATCCTGGAGCGCGGCACGCTGCCCCCACCGTGAGACTGCCACTGCCGCAAGGAAAAAGCCGTCCCTGCCAGTGGAACACGGGTTTTCGCACTCGGTGGACCAGACCAATGGGAGTGAAGTAAATTCACCTTTCACGCACGGTCCGCCAGCCTGCGCCCTGTTCTCAAAGTCGTGGACGAAGGGCAGCTCATGCACCGGAAGTTCGTTCGTTGCCTGGCGGCCGCGGCCGCCACCGCCGTGGTGATCGCCACCGGTCCGGCGGCGTCGGCCCAGCCGGCCGCACCCGCGGCACCGCCCGCGCCGGCCACCTTCACACACCCGGGCGTGCTGGTCAGCCAGGCTCAGCTGGACACCATGCGCCAGCGCGTGCAGGCCGGCACGCAGCCACAGAAACAAGCGTACGACTCGATGATGGGCTCGAAGTACGCGTCGCTGTCTTACACGCCGCACCCGCGCGCCGTGGTCGACTGCGGGCCCAGCTCGATGCCCAACAACGGCTGCACCGACGAGCGTGAGGACGCGATCGCCGCGTACACGCAGTCCCTGGCCTGGTACGTGACCCGCGACGCGCGCTACGCGAACAAGGCCATCCAGATCATGGACGCGTGGTCGGCCACCATCAAGGACCACACCAGCGACAACGCGCACCTGCAGACCGCCTGGTCGGCCTCGACGTGGCCGCGCGCGGCGGAGATCATCAAGTACGCCTACGGGACGTGGCCCAACTCCGGCCGGTTCGCCACGATGCTGCGCAACGTCTACTACAACGAGATCCAGGGCAGCGACGGGCGCACCGGCAACTGGGAGCTCAGCATCGCCGAGGCCATCGTCGGCATCGGCGTGTTCCTCGAGGACAAGACGATCTACGACCGCGGCATGTCGATTTACCGCAACCGCGTGCCCGCGTTCATCTACCTCAGCTCCGACGGCGCGCTCCCGAAGACCGTGCCCGGCAGCGGCCTGAACACCCGCGACCAGATCGTCGGCTACTGGCAGGGCCAGTCCACCTTCGTCGACGGTCTCACCCAGGAGACCTGCCGCGACTTCGTCCACACCGGCTACGGCATCGCCGCGATCGCGGAGGTGGCCGAGACCTCGCGCATCCAGGGCCAGGACCTCTACGGCACCGACATCGGCGAGCGGCTGCGCCAGGCGCTGGGCTTCCAGACCAAGTACGAGCTCACCGCCGCACCGTCGTGGCTCTGCGGCGGCACGGTCAAGCGCGGCCTCGGCCCGGTGACCGAGGTCGGGTACAACGCGCTGCACAACCGCCTCGGCATCGCCATGACCAACACTCAGGCCTACACCACGAGCCACCGTCCCCAGGGCAGCAACGACTTGTTTGTCTCGTGGGAGACCCTGACCCACGGCGACAATCCGGCCTGACCGGATTCGGTTCCGGGGCCACCGTGCCGAGCGCGGCGGCCCCGGAATCCGCGAAGCCCCGCCCGCCGGCCCGGCGAGGTGCTACCAAGAGCGCATGAGAAAAGCGCTCGCCTGCTCGTTCTTGCTGCTCGCGGCGGGCTGTTCGACGCCGCCCCAGCCACCTCCGCCGCCGCCCGAGCCGATCGTGGCGCCACCGTCCGTCTCGACGGTGCCGGCCCAGCCCACCACGCCGACGTCGCGCACCTTGATCGCGAAAGACGGGTCCGACCTCACCGCGTGCCGCGACGGTTCGTGCGACGTGCTCATCCACGGTTCCGTGACCGTGCCGCTCGACGCGCGGTTCGCCACGCGCCGGCTGACGCTCACGCAGTCGGCGCCCGACCGGCTGGACTTCGCCATCGACCGCACCGAACTGCCCGACATCAAGGGCCATTTCCGCGGCGAGGGCTACGTGAGCCTGGCCAACCGGATCACCGTCACCGTGCTGGACATCGACGCCACCGGGGCTGTGATCCGCGTGTCGCCGTCGAGTGAATCGTCCCAGGACAAGATCTGGGGTGACGACTCCCGCTTCGACTGAGCTCGTCGGGCTATGTAGTCGTTGACTAGATTGTTGCCGGCGACTACATTGGCGGACGCCTACCGAAAGGACTCCGTCGTGCCTGCTCCCACCCAGACCTGGCTCATCACCGGCGCCGGCTCCGGCTTCGGGCTCGAGGTCACCGCCCAGCTGCTGGCCGGCGGCCACCGCGTCGCCGCCACGAGCCGCGATCTGAGCCCGGCACTGAAGGAGCTCGCGCGCCGGCACGGCGATCGGCTGTGGACCGCGGAGCTGGACGTCACCGATCCCAAGACCGTCCACGCGACGGTCGAGCAGGCCTTCACCGAGCTCGACCGGATCGACGTCGTGTTCTCCAGCGCCGGCTTCGGTGCGCTGGGCGCCGCCGAGGAGCTGTCGGACGAGCTGCTGAACCGGCAGCTCGCCGTGAACCTGCTCGGACCGATTCACCTCACGCGCGCGGTCACGCCGTGGCTGCGGGCGCAGGCCGGTGGGCGGATCATCCAGATGTCCAGCTCCGGCGGCCACGTGCCGGACCCGGGCATGAGCGTGTACAACGCGTCGAAGTTCGGCGTCGAGGGCTTCTTCGAGTCGGCGGCGGTGGAGCTGGCGGCGTTCGGGATTTCGGTGACGTTGATCGCCCCGGGCGGCACGCGCACGGCGTTCAACGCCAACATCGCGCAGGCCGAACCGCTGCCCGCCTACGAGGACGGCGTGCTCGGCCAGGTGCGCGGCGCGCTCGCGGGCGGGATGGACGAAACCACGCTGCGCCACGCCGTCGCGGGCGATCCGGCGAAGATCGCCCGCGCGATCATCACCTCCGCGAGCACCACGCCCGCGCCCCGGCGGCTCGTGTTCGGCGCCGCGGCCTACGAGGCCATCACCACCGCGTGGCAGCAGCGCCTCGAAGCGCTCACCGCCCAGCGCGACCTGGCGCTGAGCACCGACGCCGACGACGTGCTCGCAGACCGCGCCTGACGCGTCAGTCTTCGAGCGCCCCCGGCCCGCGGCGGTAGGCGACCTTCGCGGGGTCGACGACGTGGCCGTCTTCGTCGACGAAGGCCAGGTGCACGGGCCGGTCGTCGGTCGTGTCGACGTAGACCGTCGCCGGGCCGTGGCCGGTCGGGAGGTACTCGTCGCCCCACTCCGACAGCGCGGCCAGCACCGGCAGCAGGTCCTCGCCGACCGGGGTGAGCACGTACTCGACGCGGGCCCGTTGCCCCGGCTCCTGATAGGGCCGCCGAGCGAGGATTCCCGCCTCGACCAGGGATTCCAGCCGGGACGCGAGGAGATCCGTCGGCACGCCGATCTTCTGGAACTCGGCGAAGCGGGTCCGCCCGCGAAACGCCTCGCGGACGATCAGCAGACTCCACTTCTGCCCCAGCACCTCCAGGCTGCGCGCGATCGAGCAGCGGCTGTTGGTCGGGATCGCCATGGCCTTCATGACCCCCATCGTACATCACACTTGGCATTTCGGAGTCAGCTTGCTAACTTGGAATTGACAAGCAAGAGAACCGGAGGAAGTCATGACCGATCTGCAGGGTGCGGTTGTCCTGGTCACCGGGGCGAACGGCGGGCTCGGCATCGAGTTCGTCAACCAGGCACTGGAGCGCGGGGCGCGGCGTGTGTACGCCACGGCGCGCACGCCGCGCCAGTGGGACGACGAGCGCGTGGTGCCGCTCGCGCTCGACGTCACCGACGAGGCCTCGGTCGCAGCCGCGGCCGCGGCTGCCCCGGACACCACGGTGGTGGTGAACAACGCGGGAGTCAGCGGACGGCAGAGCCTGCTCACCGTGCCGCTGGCCGAGGTGCGCGCGATGTACGAGACGAACGTCTTCGGCGCGCTCGCCGTCGCGCAGGCGTTCGCGCCCGTGCTGGCGGCCAACGGCGGCGGTGCCCTCGTCGACATCCACTCGGCACTGAGCTGGCTGGCCAAGTCGGGCGCGTACTCGTCGAGCAAAGCCGCACTGTGGCAGATCACCAACTCACTGCGGCTCGACCTCGCCGGCCAGAAGACGCACGTGCTGGGTGCGCACCTCGGCTACACCGACACCCCGATGACCCGGGCGCTGACCGTCGAGAAGGAAGACCCGCGCGACATCGTGACGGCGATCTACGACGGACTGGAAGCGGGCGCGCTCGAGGTACTGGCGGACAAGACGTCGCGAGACATCAAGGAAAACCTGTCCGGTCCGGTGGAGGCGCTGTACCCGGAGCTGACCGCGACGGTGTGAGCCGGCCGGACGCGAGCCCGTGGTGGTGAGCCCGTGCTGCGAGTCCGCGCCTCGAGTCCACTGTGGATCGTGTGATGTTCGAGGTGTTCGAAATCGGACGTTCGGAATCGCACATGCGCTGTGCAGCAACTCCCGGTGCGCTGTGAAGCAAGTCACAGGTGGCCCCCGTGTCTACGTTCGGTCGGCAACAACCGGCACCACGTTCCCCGGAGGCCACCATGACCCACCACGAAACGGCGGGGTGACGCCGTGGAATCCTCGATCGCGAGCACATGCGCGTCGACCGGGTCCACCGCGCCGCAAGCCGGACAGCTTTCACCCGCCCTACCCGTCGTTCTCCGCGCGCTTCGACCCCGCCGTCGACCAGGTGGTGATGGCGTACCTCGGTGTTCAGTACCGGACACCGCAGCCACCGCCGATGGTGGTCGCCGCACTCGCGGCGCTCGATTCCGCACACTCAGGCGAGCACGCGCCCGACCACCACGACCGGGCGCGGTTCGTCGACGAGGCCGGCTACGCGACCGTGCTCACCACGTTCTACTGGACCGATCCCGCCGAGTACGACCGCTGGGCGAAGGCCCGCGAAGCGTGGACCGGCCCGCAGCACGAACACGACTACTGGGGCGGCGCCCGCGACCGGCTGCCGATCGCGCAGACCGACCGGCTCGAACCCGGCAGTCGGCCGACCGCGGAGACCGATCCGGAGACGGGCGTCGTCACCGTGTCGCCGCGGGGAAACCTGTGCCTCATCCGCTCCGGCCAGGAGTGGACCGAGACCGAGGGCGACGAACGCGGGATGTACCTCGGCGACGTGGAACCCGTGCTGCGCGCCGGCATGGAGTTCCTGCGCGACGACGGACTCGGCATCGGCTGCTACGCCAACCGCTACGTACGCGTCACCGACGACACCGGTGCCGAGACGGACAAGAGCTACGGGATGAGCTGGTGGCACAGCCTCGCCGACCTCGAGGCGTGGGCCGAATCGCACCCGACGCACGTCGCGATCTTCCGCGCTGCCATGAAGTACCTGTCCACGCAGGCGCCGGCGGCGCGGCTGCGGCTCTACCACGAGGTCACCGTGACCGACGCCGGCGAGCAGGAATTCCGCTACCTCGGCTGCCACGACCGCACGGGCCTGCTGAGCGCGGTCCGGTGAGAGCTCCCGGTGCGCCGCCCCCGGCCGGGCGGCGCACCGCGGACGGGCTCAGGCCGGGTCTTTGTGGAACTGGCCGTCCTTCATGATCGCGTGGAGCTTTTCCTTGTCCTGCAACACGGTGATGTCGGCGAGCGGGTCGCCGTCCACGAGCAGCAGGTCGGCGAGGTACCCGGGCTGGACCTTGCCGAGCTCGTCGCCGCGCAGCATGATCTCGCCGCCCTGCGCGGTGGCGGCGAGGATGGCCTCCATCGGCGTGAACTCGAAGCGCTCGACGAAATGTTGCAGGTCGCGCGCGTAGGTGCCGTGCGGGGTCCAGGCGAAGCCGTAGTCACCGCCGGGCAGCACGCGGATGCCGCGCCGGTGCATCTCGATCATCGCCGCCGTCGCCTTTTCCAGCTCGCGCTTGTAGCCGACAGCTTCGGCCGCCTCCTGCGGGAACCCGAAGTCGGCGGCTTCGTAGAGCGTCGCGACGAGCCAGTTGACACCCGGCGCCACGAACACCCAGTCTCTGGCCTGCTCGAGCAGATCCATGCCCTCGGGGTCGGTGAAGCTGGCGTGGTAGACGATGTCGACGCCGTGGCGCACGCACATCTTCACGCTCTCGGCGCTGCGCGCGTGGGCGCACACCCGCTTGCCCCGCCGGTGTGCCTCGGCGACGGCCATCGCCACCTCCTCGTCGGACATGTAGGTGTCCTCGGCGCGCTGCGTGCCGGTGATCTCCTCGCCGGTCATCGACAGCTTGATCTGGTCGACGCCGATCTCGACGAGACGGCGCACGGCTTTGCGCATCTCGTCGGGGCCGTCAGCGAACCAGGTGATGCCCTTCACGAGCTCCCCGCCCGTCACGGCGATCTCGGGTCCGTTGGCGAGGTAACGCGGGCCGGGGATCCGCCCGGCGTTGATCGCGTCGCGGCACACGACGTCGAGCCGATCCTTCGCCGACGCGGCACCCAGGCACATCGTGTAGCCGGAGTCCAGATAGGACTTGGCCGA
This sequence comes from Amycolatopsis sp. NPDC051372, assembly GCF_040682095.1. Classification (NCBI taxonomy): domain Bacteria; kingdom Bacillati; phylum Actinomycetota; class Actinomycetes; order Pseudonocardiales; family Pseudonocardiaceae; genus Amycolatopsis; species Amycolatopsis sp. NPDC051372. Next base: position 153,077 of record NZ_JBFBAF010000008.1, on the reverse strand, counting down.
CTCCACGGCGAACAGCAGGTGCTCCTCCACCGGCAGGGCGGCCAGCCCGTCGAGGTCGGCGCTGTTGTTCCAGGTGAAGTGGGTGTGGGCGTCGCACAGCCCGGACATCAGCGTGCGGCCGCGGCCCTCGACCACCCGCGAGCCCTGGGCGGCGGCCGGGTCGACGGTGCCGACGGCGGTGATGCGGTCGTGGTCCACGAGCACGTCGCCCCGGTAGGGCAGCGCGCCCGTGGAGTCCAGAATGGACACTTCGCGGAACAGGGTCCTGTCGGCGGTGAGCGGCACGGTGGTTCCTCCTCGTCGTTGAGGCGCGAAAACGTTGTGGTTAAAGGAACTTCAGCAGCATCGAGGTGACGTCGGCGGCGGCTTCGAGCGCGGTCCAGTGACCGACGCCCGGCAGCACCTCCAGGTTCGCGCTGCCGTGGGCGGCGGCGAGCGCCTCGCTCACGGCGGGCGGGCCGACCTTGTCGTCGGCACCGGTGATCAGCAGCAGCGGCAACGCGGGATCGACAGGCCCGGGGTCGGTCGCGGCGGCGAGCGCCTCGCAGTTGCGCGCGTAGCCCTCGGCGTCCTGGCGCATCACGAGCTCCCGCACGAACGCCGCCACCTCGGGCTTGTCGCGGCGGGTGGCTTCCGACAGCGCGTTGGCGACGACGCCCGGCGCCACGGCCGCGGTGCCTTCCGCGCGGAGCAGGGCCGCGCGGTCGTGCTGGGCCTGGCGCCCGGCCTCGGGCGGCTCCGCGACGGCGCCGAGCAGCGCCAGCGCAGTCACCTTGTCCCGGTGGCGGGCCGCGAAGCTGCGGGCGACGAGCGTGCCCATCGAGTGCCCGACCACGGCCGCCGACGCGACGCCGACCTGGTCGAGCACCGCGGCCAGGTCGTCGGCGTGCGACTCGATGCCGATGCCCTCACGCAGGCCGGAGCGCCCGGCACCCGCGGAGTCGACGCGGATCACCTGGCGGCTCGAGGCCAGCGCGTCGGCCTGGACCTGGTAGAAGTTGCCGGTGCCGCCAAGGCCGTGCACCAGCAGCACAGCGGGACCGCTGCCCTCGACCTCGACCGCGAGGTCCGTTCCGTTGATCTTCATGCGGGCTCCTTTCGGTACGGGGGTTCAGACGCGAGGGGTTGACGCGACAGGGGTTGAGGCGACACGGTTGCGCAGCACGCCGAGACCGGTAATGGTCACCTCCACGACGTCGCCGCTCGCCAGGAACTTCGGCGGGTCGAAGCCGATGCCGACGCCCGCGGGCGTGCCGGTGGCGATCACGTCGCCGGGCAGCAGCGTGATGCCGGCCGAGAGGGTGGCGATCAGCTCGGGGATGTCGAAGATGAGGTCCTTGACCCGGGCGTGCTGGCGGCGTTCGCCGTTGACGGTGGTTTCGAGCTCCAGCGCGGTCACGTCGGGGATCTCGTCGGCGGTCACCGCGTACGGACCCATCGGGCAATGCGTGTCGAGCGACTTGCCGAGCAGCCACTGGCGGTGGTCGCGCTGCAGGTCGCGGGCCGTGACGTCGTCGAGAATCGTGTAACCCCAGACGTGCGCCGGCGCGGCTTCGCGGGTGATCCCGCGGCCGCCGCGGCCGATGATCACGGCGAGCTCACCTTCGTAGTCGAGCTCGGAGGTGAGGCCGGCGTGCGGGTCGATGTTGTCGCCGGGGCCGATCACGGCCGTGGTGGCCTTGGAGAACAGGATCGGCCGGGCCGGCAGGTCTTCCGAGCGGTCCGGGCTGTCGTAGCCGCTGCGGCCGAACTCCGCGGCGTGCTCGCGGTAGTTCTTGCCGACGCAGTAGATGTTGCGCCGCGGAGTGGGGAACGGCGCGCGGAGCCGCACGTCAGCGAGGGGTACCGGCGTGCGGTCCGCGGCCTGGTCGGTGAGGATGGTCCCGACCTCGCCCCAGCGTTCGACGGCGCCGAGGAGCGTTCCGCCCGGCACGAGATCGGTGACGTCCCGGACCTCGCTTTCGCCGGTCACGACCCCGACGCGGTCGGCGTCCCCGGTGGAGTTCCCGGCGGAGAAGGTCACCAGCTTCATGTGAGACCAATCTGAACCAATATGAACCAATGCGGACATGATCGACCGTACGCGTCTCGGCATCTGTTGTCGATATGCAGGACTTGTTCTGGTCACCGCTTCGCCTATTGGTCTCGATTGGTCTCAAGTCGTTCGGTAGAGTGCGCCCATGACCACGGTGGAACACGCCCTGCGCGCACTGCTCGACGAAGGCGCGGCCGACGGCAGCCTCGGCCCGGGCGCCAAGCTGCCCACCGAGCGCGACCTCGTGCAGCGGCTTTCCGCGCCGCGCAGTGCCGTGCGGCGCGCACTGCATTCGCTGGAACGCGACGGGCTCGTGATCCGGCACGTCGGGCGCGGCACGTTTCTCACCGATGTGGCGGCGCAGCACGTGGAGCCCGCTCCTGCCGACACGAGCCCGGCGGAAATCATGCAGGTGCGCCAGCTGCTGGAACCACAGGTCGCGACGCTGGCCGCGCGGGTGGCCACGCAGGCGGACCTCGACCGAATCGGGGCCGCGCTCGGCGCGGGGGCCGCGGCCGGCGACTTCGAAGGCTTCGAGCGCGCCGACGCCGGGCTGCACCGCGCGATCGCCGTCGCGGCCCACAACGGGTTGCTGATGAACATGTTCGACGTCATGAACACCGCGCGTTCACTGCCGGTGTGGGGCAGCCTCAAGCGGCGCACGTCCACACCGGAGCTGCGTTCGTGTTACCACGACGAACACACGTTGATCGTCGAAGCACTGTGCGACCGGGACCCCGTGAGCGCCGGCGAACACATGCGGCGCCATCTCCAACACGTGGCCGACACCCTGCTGGGGCGCGACTGAGCTTCCTCCCGATTGAGCTTCCACCTGACTGAGGTCCCGTGGTTCCTACGTGAGTGAGTTCCCACGTGTGAGCCCGTGTTCGCCGGGTACCCGTGTTCGAATCCCACCACGAGGAGATGGCGAAATGACGCAGACGGAACGGACCACCACCACCGACGCCGGTATCCCGGTGGAAAGCGACGAACATTCGCTCACCGTGGGGCCGGGCGGGCCGATCCTGCTGCAGGACCACTACCTCATCGAGCAGATGGCGCAGTTCAACCGCGAACGTGTGCCCGAGCGCCAGCCGCACGCCAAGGGCAGCGGCGCGTTCGGCCGGTTCGAGGTGACGGCCGACGTCAGCCCGTACACGAAGGCCGCGGTGTTCCAGCCGGGCACGAAAACGGAGATGGTGGCGCGGTTTTCCACGGTGGCCGGCGAGCGGGGCAGCCCCGACACGTGGCGCGATCCGCGCGGGTTCGCACTGAAGTTCTACACGAGCGAAGGCGTGTACGACATGGTCGGCAACAACACGCCGGTGTTCTTCGTGAAAGACCCGTTGAAGTTCCAGCACTTCATCCGTTCGCAGAAACGGCGAGCGGACAACAACCTGCGCGACCACGACATGCAGTGGGACTTCTGGACCCTGTCCCCCGAGTCGGCGCACCAGGTGACGTGGCTGATGGGCGACCGCGGTATTCCGCGCACGTGGCGGCACATGAACGGTTACAGTTCGCACACTTATCTGTGGGTGAACGCACAAGGCGAACGGTTCTGGGTGAAATACCACTTCAAAACCGATCAGGGCATGGAGTTCTTCACGCAGGACGAGGCCGACCAGATGGCGTCGGCGGACACCGACTACCACACCCGCGACCTGTTCGAGGCGATCGCGCGCGGCGACCACCCGAGCTGGACGCTGTCCGTGCAGGTGATGCCGTACGACGACGCGGCGGGCTACCGGTTCAACCCGTTCGACCTCACCAAGGTGTGGCCGCACGGCGACTACCCGCTGATCGAGGTCGGCCGCATGACCCTCGACCGCAACCCCACCGACCACCACGCGGAGATCGAACAGGCGGCGTTCGAGCCCAACAACCTCGTGCCCGGCATCGGGCCGAGCCCGGACCGGATGCTGCTGGGCCGGCTGTTCGCCTACGCCGACGCGCACCGATACCGCATCGGGCCGAACTACAAGCAGCTGCCGGTGAACGCGTCGAAGTCGCCGGTGCACAGCTACAGCAAGGACGGCGCGATGCGCTACACCAAGGTGTCCGACCCGGTGTACGCGCCGAACTCGAAGGGTGGCCCGAGCGCCGACGTCGAGCGCTACGGCACCCCGGCCGGCTGGCACGCCGACGGCGAGATCACACGCTCGGCCTACGTCGACCACTCCGAGGACGACGACTGGGGCCAGGCGGGCACGATGGTGCGCGAGGTCCTCGACGACGCGGCGCGGGAACGTTTGGTTTCCAACATCGTCGGTCACTTGCTGAACGGGGTGAGTGAGCCGGTGTTGCAGCGGGCGTTCGAATACTGGCACAACGTGGACAAGGACCTCGGCGACCGCATCGAGTCCGGTGTGCGCGCGAAGGCGGACGAGAGGGACCCCAAGGCGGCGGAGCAGGGCAACCCGGCGCGCAGCGACATGCAGCGGAAGGCGTGAGTCCGTCCACTTCGGACTGGTGACGGTTGCGGGGCCCGGCGGAAACTCGGACGGCGTCCGCCGGGCCCGCCGGTAGAGTGCGCGTCCATGGGTCACCTGGAGGTCGCGCACCTCGACTACTCGCTGCCCGACGGGCGGCCCCTGCTCGGTGATGTGTCGTTCCGGGTCTCCGACGGTGCCGTCGTCGCGCTGGTCGGCCCCAACGGCGCCGGGAAGACGACGCTGCTGCGCCTGCTCTCCGGTGAGCTGAAGCCGCACGGCGGCACGGTGACGGTGTCCGGCGGGCTGGGCGTGATGGGCCAGTTCGTCGGCTCGGTCCGCGACGAGCGCACGGTGCGAGACCTGCTCGTGTCGGTGTCGCCCGAGCGCATCCGCACCGCCGCGGCGGCCGTGGACGCGGCCGAGGAGCGGCTGCTGACCGTCGACGACGAGGCCGCGCAGATGAAGTACGCCCAGGCGTTGAGCGACTGGGCGGAGGTGCGCGGCTACGAGTCGGAGACGACCTGGGACGTGTGCACCACGGCCGCGCTCGGCGTGCCGTACGAGAAGGCGCAGTGGCGGCTCGTGCGCACGTTGAGCGGGGGCGAGCAGAAGCGGCTCGTGCTCGAGGCGCTGCTGCGCGGCCCGGACGAGGTGCTGCTGCTCGACGAGCCCGACAACTACCTCGACGTGCCCGGCAAACGCTGGCTCGAGGCCCGCTTGGCGGAGACGCGCAAGACGGTGCTGTTCGTCTCGCACGACCGGGAGCTGCTCGCGCGGGCGGCGAAGAAGATCGTGAGCGTGGAGCCCGGGCCGGCCGGCAGCGACGCGTGGGTGCACGGCGGCGGGTTCGCGACCTACCACGAGGCGCGCGACGATCGCTTCGCCCGCTACGAAGAGCTGAAGCGGCGCTGGGCCGAGAAGTACGCGCAGCTCAAGAAGCTCGTGCTCGACATGCAGCAGTACGCCGCCCGCAGCGACGAGATGGCGTCCCGCTACAAGGCGGCGAAGACGCGCCTGCGCAAGTTCGAGGAGGCCGGCCCGCCTCCGGAGCCACCACGTCGGCAGGACATCCGCATGCGGCTGCGCGGCGGACGTACCGGCCTGCGCGCCGTGACGTGCGAAAACCTGGAGCTCACGGGCCTGATGAAGCCGTTCTCGCTGGAGATCTTTTTCGGCGAACGCGTGGCCGTGCTGGGTTCCAACGGGTCCGGCAAGTCACACTTCCTGCGCCTGCTCGCCGGCGGCGACGTCGCGCACACGGGCCTGTGGAAGACCGGCGCCCGTGTGGTGCCCGGCCACTTCGCCCAGACGCACGCCCACCCGGAGCTCACCGGCCGCACCCTGGTCGACATCCTGTGGACCACCCACGCCAAGGACCGCGGCGGCGCCATGGCGGTGCTGCGGCGCTACGAGCTCGAACGCCAGGGTGACCAGCCGTTCGACCGCCTGTCGGGCGGCCAGCAGGCCCGCTTCCAGATCCTGCTCCTGGAACTCGGCGGCGCCACCGCCCTGCTCCTGGACGAGCCGACGGACAACCTCGACCTCGAATCGGCCGAAGCCCTGCAGGCGGGCTTGGAGGCCTACGAAGGCACCGTCCTCGCGGTCACCCACGACCGCTGGTTCGCGCGCAGCTTCGACCGCTACCTGGTCTTCGGCTCCGACGGCGTGGTGCGCGAAACCGCGGAACCGGTGTGGGACGAACGGCGGGTGGAGCGGGCCCGCTGATCAGAGCGGCGGCGACACTGGTCCGGCGCTGAGGCTGAGCGGCCGACGCGGCAGCGGCCCGCGGCGCGCCGAACCGCGGAGAGAAGTCAGCCACGCGAGTCACGAGACCCGAGTCAGCGGGCCCGGCACGACAGCCAGCTCGCCGGACCCGACGAACGGCGGGTCGAGCGGGCCCGCTGATCAGAGCGGCGGCGACACTGGTCCGGCGCTGAGGCTGAGCGGCCGACGCGGCAGCGGCCCGGGCGCGCCGAACCGCAGTGCGAAGTCAGCCACGCGAGTCACGAGACCGAGTCGGCGGGCCTGGCCCGGCAGCCAGCACGCCGGACCCGACGAACGGCGGGTGGAGCGGGCCCGCTGATCAGCGCGGCAAGGACGGCGCCGGTCCGGCGACGAGGCCAAGCGGCCGACGCGGCAGCGGCCCGCGGCGCGCCGAACCGCGGGACGAAGTCAGCCACGCGAGTCACGAGACCGAATCGGCGGGCCCGGCCCGACAGCCAGCTCGCCGGACCCGGCGAACGGCGGGTGGAGCGGGCCCGCTGATCAGCGCGGCAAGGACGGCGCGGGTCCGGCGCCGAGGCTATCAGGCCACGCGACCCGTGGAACCCGCCCCGCCGAACCGCGGGGCGAACGCGACCGCCGGCGGAGGCGGAGCCAGTTGCGCGGGCTACGAGACCGAGGCCCTTCAGCCGGCTCGCCGGACGAACAGACCTGCTGATCAGCGCGGCAACGGCAGAGCCAGCTCCGCGCGCGTCACCGAGATCGAGCCCAGGGTGTGGGACCACCAGGTCGACGCGAGTTCCTCCAGGAGGAAGCGGCCTTCGACGCGTTCCGGGGACATCGCGGTGACGCGGGGTTCGTCGGGCTCGTCGCGTTCGACGTCGATGCGCAGGCGGGGCGGGTGGGCGGCCAGGCCGAGGCGCAGGGCGCGGAAGGAGGCGCCGTCGCGGGTGGCGTCGGTGACGAGCTCGTCCATGAGCTGCACGGCGTCGCCGACCACGGGGGCGGGCACGTGGGCCAGCATGGCCCTCAGCGTGACCCGTGCGGCCTCCGCGGTGTCCGGGCCGTTGAACACGGCCGTGGCGGCGCCGGGCGGCCGCGAATCCTCCGTCATGGTGGTGGCCCCTCCCCTGTCGGGCGATGATCGAGCGCAGTGCAGGTACCCAGAGCCTGCAGGGTTCAACCGTCCGAGTTAAGACGCGGCCATATGCTGGAACGGACGACCGGAGGTGAGCAGGTGCCCGACAAGCCACGAAGCACCTGGTCAGCCGCGGAAAAGGCCGCTTACCGGGAGTTCGTGCGCACCCACCACCCCGACGCGGGTGGCGACGCGGAGGCGTTCAGGGAGGGGCTGGCGCGGTTCCACCAGGTGGACAAAGCGCTGGGCAAACCAGCCAGGCAGGCCGAGTCCGTGATCTTCGTCGTGCGCAGGCGCGGGCTGATGCGGGTGCTCGCCGCGCTCGCCGCCCACCGTAGGCACAAGCGGCGGACTCGCGTGCGCTGAATCGAACCGCGCGGACGCAGGAGGCGCGGCCCCGCCGGCTGTAACACTCAACCGGCGAGACCTGGGGCCTCGGCAGCCGGGCCCTGCCGCCGATGCCATGGAAAGCGGATAGACACCATTACCACCCCGTAAACATCGGGTCCGCGAAAAGTCCACCACCGGCCACAGTGGACGCCTGCGTCACCGCAGTCGGCCGCGCGCCCCCTCGAAGGCCGCGGCCGCTCCCAGCAGCACGTCTTCCCGCCACGGCGCCGCGCTCAGCTGCACGCCGACCGGCATGCCCGACGTCGGATGCAGCCCACCCGGCACGCTCAGCGACGGCCCGCCGTACGCCGACCACGCGTAGGTGAACCGGGCGATCTCCCGCGTCGACGCCGCGAGGTCCACGCCCTCGCGCAGCGGCACGTCCACGGGGATCGTCGGGGTCAGGACCACGTCGACCTCGGTGAACACCGCGTCCACCCGCGCGCGGAACCCGGTGAGCCACTCCCGCGCCGCCGCCGTCCGCGTCGGAGGCACCCCGAGCCCGAGCAGGAGCCGCCGCCGGACGTCAGGGTCGATGCTGTCGGGCGCGTCCCGCAGCCGAGCCGCGTGCACGGCCGCGGCCTCCGGGTACATCACGTCGAGCATCCGCGCCTGCGCCTGCGCTGCCGACGGCACCTCCACCGGCGACACCTGCGCGCCGAGCCCGCGGAACACCTCGACGGCCGCCCGCACCACTTCCGCCACGCCGGGATCGACGCCGACGGCGAAAAACCCGCCCGCCAAGCCGATCCGCGGCAGGACACCCGACCCGAGCAGCGCGTCGACCGGCCCCGAGCCCCCTCGGTCGAGCGCCGCCAGCACCGCCGCGGCCGTGCGGACGTCGCGCGCCATCGGCGTCACCGTGTCGAACGACGGGCTCACCGGCAGCACGCCGCGGTTGGAGACCCGGCCGAGCGTCGGCCGCACGCCCACGACCCCGTTCACCGACGCGGGGATCCGGCCCGAACCGCCGGTGTCGGTGCCCAGCGACACGTCCGACAGCCCCGCCGCGACGGCCACGGCCGAACCGCTGCTGGACCCGCCGGCGATGCGCGCCGGGTCCCACGCGTTGAGGCAGTCGCCGAACGCGGCGTTGCGGCCGGTCGCACCCATCGCGAACTCCGCCAGGTTGTTCTTGCCCACCAAGGCGTACCCGGCTTCGCGCAGCGACCGCACGACGTCGGCGTCGGCCTCGGCCGGGCCGGTGGCGAAGGACGCGGAGCCGGCGGTGGTCGGCACGCCCGCGACGTCGATGTTGTCCTTCACCGTCGCGGTCGTGCCGCCGGCCGGGCCCGGGAGCACGGTGATGAGGGCGCGCAGCCGCCGCCCGAGCTCGAGCCGGGTCTCCACCGTCAGCCTCCCGTCCGCTGCCCACGCACGCGGGCCGTCGCCTCCTCGTCCAGCGCCAGTGCGCGCGCGTCGAGCACCACGCCGTAGTGCTCGCGGGCGTCGGCGGCCGAGAGGTAGTCGTCGAGCACGTCCTCGCGCACGTCCCGCGCGTCCCGCTCGAACGGGTCGCCGTAGCCGCCGCCGGAGGGCAGCTTGATCTCCAACGTGTCGCCCGCGGCGCACTTCTCCTGCGTCACCTTGGAGTACAGCAGCTCCTCACGCTCGGTGCCCGCGTTGCGCACGAACGACCCCGCCACGCCGTCGTGCCCGCCCGCCAGACCCCGCGGCGGGTCGGTGCGGTTGTCCGCCTCCGAGCCGATGAACGTGTCGGTGAGCATCTTCCACTTGCGGATGCTGCCGATGCCCCCGCGGTAGCGGCCGGGCGCGGGCGGCTCGTCGCGCAGCTCGTAACGCTCGGCGAGCATCGCGTGGTTGAGCTCGAGCTCCTCGATGGGGTTGTTGCGGGTGTTGGCCATCAGCGCGTCGACGCAGTCGAGGCCGTCCTTGCCGTTGCGCGCACCGTAGGAGCCCTCGTTGATCTCGATGTAGACCCAGTACGACTGCCCGTCCGCAGCCAGGCCCGAGTACGCGATCGCGCACAGCGCCGCCGACGAACCCGCGACGGCCCGGTCCGGCAGCACGTCGGCCAGCGCCAGGTTGATCGAGTCGAAGATCCGGTTGATCTGCGAGAACCGCGCGAAGCACGACGCCGGGAAGTCCGGGTTGAACAGCGTGCCTTCCGGCGCGTACGCCTTGGCGGGGCGGAAACAGCCGTCGTTCTGCGGCACGAACTCCTCGGTGAGCGCCTCGTCGAGCAGCAGCGTGCGCACGGCGGAGGCGACGGTCGGCAGCACCGAACCCTCGAACGGCACGTTGAACGCGGTCGGCACCTGCTCGTGGGAGCCGGTGAGGTCGACGACGATGTCGCTGCCCTCGACCTTCACCGTTACCGCGACCTTGAGCGGGACGTCGCGGTTCTTGCCGTCGTCGTCCAAAAAGGACAGCGGAGCCTCGTAGCTGCCGTCCGGGATCTCCTGGATCCGGCGGCGCAGCATGTCCTCGGAGTAGTCCATCCACTTGTCGGCCGCGGACATCACCACGTCGAGGCCGTAGCGCTCCAGCAGGTCGACGAACCGCCGTTCGCCCAGCCGCGCGCACGCGATGAGCGCCTCGAGGTCACCGGCGTTCTGCTCCGGGGTGCGCACGTTGTCGAGGATGTGCTGGATGAGGGCTTCGTTGCGCACGCCGCCGTCGTAGATCTTCACGGCGTCCATGAGCTTGCCCTCGGCCCAGACGTCGACCACGTCCATGCACAGGCCGGGGAAGTTGCCGCCGATGTCGGACACGTGCCCGGTGCAGCCGGCGAAGCCGATGTGCTTGCCGCCGAAGAAGATCGGGATCATGATCCCGTAGTCCGGCGAGTGCGCCGCGCCGTGGTACGGGTGGTTGTGCAGCACCACGTCACCGGGCCGGTAGGTGCCGGCGAGCTTGCGGTTGATCCCGCGGATGTAGGCGGGGATCGACCCGCAGTGCATCGGTGTGGAGTCCGATTCGCACAGCTCGCGCCCGTTGGCGTCGAAGATGCCGGCGCCGAGGTCCTCCGATTCGCGGATGAGGCTGGAGTACGCCATCCGGTAGAGGATCTGGGCCATCTCCTTGGCGATGGAGTTGAGCGCGCCGCCGATCACGCGCAGGGTGATCGGGTCGACGTCGACGGTCGTGAAGTCGCCGGGGGCGACTCCGGCGAGCGAAACGCCGGCGGGGTCCAGAGCGGTCACCGCTGGCCTCCTTTGATGGCTCGGCCGGGCTGGGCCACGGCGGTGTCGATGACGAGGTGGCCCACGCGGTCGGCGGTGGCGCGCTGACCGGGGCCGATGATGGTCGTGGAGTCGAACTGCTCGACGATCGCGGGACCTTCGAGCACGTTGCCGGCTTTGAGCAGCGCGCGGTCGTAGACCTTGGTGGGAAACGGTGTGGCCTCCCCGGTACCGGACCAGAACACCGCGTCGGTGGTGGTCTTCACGGCGGCCGACGGGTCGGTGCCACCCGCCTCGACGTCGGCCAGCGGCACGTGCCCGACCTTGCCCACCGCGGTCACGCGCACGTTCACCAGGTGGACAGGTTTGTCGTCGAACCGCTGCAGATATGTTCGTTCGTGAACATCGTGGAACGCGGCCGCCGCCCTGGCCACCCAATCCGCGTCGATCTCGCCGGACGGCGCGGGCACGCGCAGCTCGTAACCCTGGCCGATGTAGCGGCAGTCGAGGCTGCGCTCGATCACCACGTCCTCGGGCGCGAGGCCGTCGGCGCCGAGCTGTTCCACCGCGTGCGCGGTGAGCCGGTCGAATTCCGCGGTGATCCGCTCCAGGTCGGGGTCGGCCGAGGAGGTCCACACCGTCGCCGGGGTCTCGCTGCGGATGTCGGTGGCCAGCAGGCCCATCGCCGACGCGATGCCGGGGTGGTGCGGCACGATCACGCGCGGGATGCCGAGCTGCTCGGCGATGTGCCATGCGTACAGCGGTCCGGCGCCGCCCTCGGCGACGAGCGAGAAGTCGCGCGGGTCGTAGCCCTTGCGCACCGAGTGCAGGCTGATCGCCTCGGTCATCGCGTGGGCCGCGATCTGGAAGATGCCGATGGCCGCGTGACTCACGGACGTGCCGAGCTTCTCGGCGATGTGCTCGTCGATCGCCTTCACCGCGAGCTGCGGCTCGACCTCCATGGTGCCGGACAGGAAACTGTCGGCGCGCAGCCAGCCGAGCGCGACCATGGCATCGGTGCTCGTGGGCTCGGTGCCGCCGCGGCCGTAACACGCGGGGCCGGGTGTCGCACCGGCGCTGCGTGGGCCGACGCGGAACATGCCACCCTCGTCGATGAACGCGATCGAGCCGCCGCCCGCGCCGATGGTGTCGACCTCGGCCATCGGGACCATGGCGTGGTAATCGCCGATCCGCGTGTCGAGCAGGTGTTTCATGCGCAGCTTGCCGTCGGGGGCCACGCCGATGTCGGCCGAGGTGCCGCCGACGTCGAGCGTGATCACGCTCGGGAAGCCGGACGCCTCGCCGATCGCGCAGCCGCCGAGCAGCCCGGCGACGACACCGCTGGTGAGCAGCAGCACCGGGTTGTCCACGGCACCGCGCGCGGTGATCAGGCCGCCGGCCGACGTCATCAGGCCGACCTCGCCGCGCACGCCGGCAGCGCGGGTCGTGTTGGCCAGGTTGTCGACGTAGCGCGAGACCTTGGGGCCGACGAACGCGTTGAGCGCGGTGGTGGAGAAGCGCTCGTACTCGCGGTACTGCGGCGCGACCTCGCTGGAGAGCGAGATGAACACGTCGGGGCACTCCTGCTCGATGATCCGCTTCACCGCCTGCTCGTGGGCGGGGTTGCGGTAGGAGTGCAGGAAGCACACGGCGATCGCCTGCACGCCGTTGTCGCGCAACACACGGACCTGCTCGCGCACGGCGTCCTCGTCGAGCGGCACGAGGACCGCCCCGGAGGAGTCGACACGCTCGGGCACCACGCGGCGGTTGCGGCGGCGGACGAGCTGCCACTTCTGCCACGGCAGATCCTGGTAGGACGAGTAGTTCAGCGGCCGCTTCTTGCGGGCGATGTGCAGGATGTCGCGGAAACCCTCGGTGGTGATGAGGCCGACGTCCGCGCCGTTGTGCTCCAGCACGATGTTGGTGGCGACGGTGGTGCCGTGCAGGAACTGGTCCAGATCCGACACCGCGATGCCGAGGCGCTCGCTCAGCTGCCGGACACCGTCCATGGTGGCCAGTGCCGGATCGTGCGGGGTGGACGGGACCTTGTGCACCGCGACGGCACCGTCCTCGTCCCAGTACATCAGGTCGGTGAACGTGCCACCGACGTCGACTCCGATGCGTTTCACTGCTGGTCCTCCTTGATCAGCTGATCGGCGGCTGCTTCGGCCAGGGCGAGCACGCGGCGGGCACGACGGACGACGGCCGCGTCGACCATCCGTCCCGCGACCACGGTGACCCCGGTGTTCTCGGTGTTCCCGGTGTTCCTGGCGTTTTCCAGAGCACGCAGGACTTCCTGCGCGTGCGTGACTTCCTCGGTGGTGGGGACGAGGACTTCGTGGGTGACGGCGACCTGGGCGGGGTGGACGCACAAGCGGCCGAAGAACCCGGCGCGCTGCTGCGCCAGAGTGTCGGCGCGGAACCCGGCGGGGTCGTCGAGTTCCGCGCTGACGGCGGCGGGTGGTGGGGCGAGGCCGGCCGCCGCGGAGGCCACCACGACCTGGGCCCGCGCCCAGGCGAGCGGTCCGGTGTTCTCGGCGAGTGTCGGCGCGGCGGTGCCGAGCTCCGCGGCGAGGTCGTACTCGCCCAGCCCGAGCCGGGTCACGGCCGGGTGGCGGGCGAGGGCGGGCAGCTCTTGCAGTCCGTTCGCCGTCTCCACCAGGGCGAAGACGGCGGCTTCGGTGCGGGCGGTGACTTCGGCGACGCCCGCGAGCTCGGCTTTCGGCAGGACGACACCGGCGATGCCCAGCGTGGTGACGGCGTCGAGGTCGGCTTCGAGGTGCCGGTCGTTGTTGATCCGCACCCACGTCCGCGGTGCGAGGTCCGGCCGCTCCCGCAGCCACACGGCGACCGCCTTCCGGGCGACGGCCTTCGCTTGTGGCGCAACAGCGTCTTCGAGGTCGGCGACCACCACGTCGGCCACCGCGGCCGCCTTCGTGAGACGGTCGGGGCGGTCGCCGGGGCAGAAGAGCCCGCTGCGGGTCACCATCCGACCCGGCCCTTCCCCGCGATGAGCGACTTCGCGATGACGGTGCGCATCACGTCGCTGGTGCCCTCGCCGATCGTCATGAGGATCGAGTCGCGGTAGAGGCGTTCGATTTCGAACTCCGTGGAGTAGGAATAACCACCGTGCACGCGCATGGAGTCCTGCGCGGCCTGCAGGGCGACCTCCGAAGCGAACAGTTTGGCCATGCCCGTCTGCAGGTCGGAGCGTTGGCCGCGGTCCAAAGAGGACGCCGACCAGTAGGTGAGCAGCCGTGCGGCCTGCAGCTGCGTCGCCATCTCGGCGAGTCGGATCTGCGTGGCCTGGAACTCGGCGATCGGCTTGCCGAACGCCTTGCGCTGCGAGGAGTACGCGAGGGCCTCGTCGTAGGCGCGCTGGGCGATGCCGAGGCTGCGGCCGGCGATGTTGAGGCGGCCGACCTCCAGCGCCGAGAGCACCTGCTGCAACCCGCGTCCTTCCACGCCGCCGAGCAGGTTCGCCGCCGGCACTCGGACCTCGTCGAGCACGACCTCACACGATTCGGTGCCCTTGTAACCGAGCTTGGGGATGTCGCGCGTGACCTGGAAACCCGGTGAGTCCGCGTCGACGAGCAGCACGCTCATGCCCTTGTGGGCCGGTGTCGTCGTGCGGTCGGTTTTCACCAACACAGGCAACGGGTCGGCGTGGCGGGCGTTGGTGATCCACATCTTGGTGCCGCTGACCACGTAGCTGTCGCCGTCGCGGGTCGCGGTGGTGCGGATGCCCTGCAAGTCGGTGCCGGCGTCGGGCTCGGTGAGCGCGATGCCGGTGCGGCGTTGCCCCGTGGCGAGCTCGGGCAGGTAGCGCTGCTTCTGCTCCGCGGTGCCGTGGTGGGCGAGCATCCAGCACGCGAGTGAGTGGCTGCCCAGGATGCCCGCGATGCCCATCCAGCCGCGCGAGATCTCCTCGAACATCAGGGTGAACGAGACGAAGTCGGCCTCGCCGCCGCCGTACTCGTCGGGGATCATCAGCCCGAACAGGCCGAGGTCGGCCATCTTCGCCACGATCTCGGCCGGGTAGCGGCCTTCGTGTTCCCAGTCGCGGGCGACGGGCACGATCTCCGCGTCGACGAAGTCGCGCAGGATCGCGCGGAACTGCTCCTGGTCGGGGCTCAGCGTGAAATCCACGGCGCGCTCCTGTCCGTTCCGAAAGCACCCCGGTCGGCGAGCGCCTGGTAGTCCGCTTCGGACGTGCCGAGCAGCTCGCCGAGGACCGCGGCGGTGTGTTCGCCCAGCAACGGGGCGCGGTGGTGGTCTTGTCGCGGTTCCCCGACCCGCACCGGCGAGGCGACCTGCTGTACGGAACCGAACCTGGGATGTTCGGTTGTCACCAAAAGACCCCGGGCCGCGGTGTGTTCTTCCACCAACGCCTGCGGGATGGTGTTGATCGGCGCACACGGCACGCCGGCGGGTTCGAGCACGGACAGCCACTCGGCCGTCGTCCGCGTGAGGAGCTCCTTTTCCAGGTGCCCCAGGCATTCTGCCGAGTTCGCGTAGCGGCCCGCGGGAGTCGAGAACCGTTCGTCGGCGGCCCAGACCGGGGAGCCGATGGCCGTCACCAGGCGGTCCCAGAACTTCTGCTTCGCACAGCCGATGACGACCCACGAGTCGGCCGTCTCGAAGTTCTGGAACGGCACCAGGCTCGGGTGCGCGGAGTGGTGCGCGCGCCCGGGTTCGAAGCCGCGGTTGAGGTGCCAGGTCGCGAGGTAGGTGAGCATGCCGACCGCGGTGTCGTAGAGGCTCACGTCGCAGTCGGTGCCGACACCGTCGCGGCGGGCCGCGTGGACGGCCGTGACCATCGAGAGCGCGGCGACGATCCCGCCGGTGTAGTCCACCATGGACAGTCCCGATTTGGTGGGCGGGCCGTCCGGCTCACCCGTCACGGACATCCAGCCGGCGAGGCCCTGCAGCAGGTAGTCGTACCCGGGCTGGGCGCTGCGCGGACCGGTCATGCCGTAGCCCGAGAGTGAGCAGCACACGATCTTCGGGTTGAGGTGCTTGAGGTCCTCGTAGCGGATGCGCATCTTGGCCGGCACGTCGCCGCGCAGGTTGGAGTACACGGCGTCGCTGACCTTCACGAGCTCCTCGAAGACCTCGCGGCCCGCGGGGTCGGTGAGGTCGAGGACCACGGACCGCTTGTTGCGGTTGAAGGCCTCGAAGAAGAGCGAATCACCGTCCTCGGCGTAGGGCGGGGTGTGGCGACCGACGTCGCCGCCGGTGCCGGGGTCCTCGATCTTCACGATCTCGGCGCCGAGGTCGGCCAGGTGCACGGAGCCGAACGGGCCCGCGCCGTACTGCTCCACGGCGAGCACCCGGACGTCGGCCAGGGGCAGGGAGCGGGTCATGCGCGGTCCCCCAGCGTCAGCGGGCCGGTCTTCGCGGCGGGGAACGAGTCGATGGCACCCGCCTCGGACCGCTTGTACACCAGCACAGTGCGGTCGAACGACAGGCATTCGTCGCCGTCGCCGTTGAGGCCGCGGGTGTGCACGGACACGAGCCCTGCGTACGGTTTCGAGGCCGACTCGCGCTTCGCGGTGCAGATCGACTCGCCGTAGAGCGTGTCGCCGATGAAGACCGGGTGCGTCAGCCGCACGTCCGTCATCGCGAGGTTCGCGATCGCCCGCTGGCTGATGTCGGAGACGCTCTGGCCCAGCAGCATCGCGATCGTGAGCCCCGAGTTGACCAGGATCCGGCCGAACGGCGTGCGCTCGGCGTAGTGCGCGTCGAAGTGCGCGGGGTGGGTGTTCATGGTGAGCAAGGTGAACCACGTGTTGTCCGCTTCGCTGATCGTGCGACCCAGCGGGTGGCGGTAGACGTCGCCCACGGCGAAGTCCTCGTAGTAGCGCCCTTGCCGGCCGTCGTGCACCGTCAAAACGGCACCTCCGGGGAGTCGGCGGGTGGGAATCTGCGCTGAAGTATGCGCATCGGACCTGCGGTTGGCAATACCTCAGACATTTAAATCGCGCAGCTGGTGCCGCACTCGTTCCCGATGTCCTACGCTTCGGGGACCAAGCTTTTCGAACCGAGGGGAAACCGATGAGCGAGACCGCCGGCACGCAGGCCGGCCTGCGGGTGCGCCGGGTTCAGGCCGCGTACCGCCAGGTGGCCGACCAGCTCAAGGACCAGATCCTCACCGGGGAGCTGACCGCCGGCACCCGGCTGCCCAACGAGGCCGACCTGGCCCGGCTGTTCGGGGTCAGTCGCAGCACCGTGCGCGAGGCCCTGCGGCTGCTCGCGAGCCAGAACCTGGTGGACACCACGCGCGGCGCGACCGGCGGGACGTTCGTGTCGAGCCCGGACGCGCTGAGCGTCGCCGAGAACCTGGGCGGCGCGCTGGGGCTGCTGGTGAACGCGCAGGACATGAGCGTGGAGAACCTGCTCGAGGCACGGCTGATCCTCGAGCCGCTGGCCGCGCGGCTGGCGGCTTCGCGAGCCGATGCCGCAGGACTGGAGGCATTGGCGGGGGCAACGGCGAGCACGTCGGCGCTGGCCCCGTCGAGCGGGTTCGTCGTGCACTGGGACTTCCACACGACGCTGGTCGCCATCACCGGCAACCCGCTGCTGCACCTGATGTGCCGCCCGATCAACGACGTGCTGCGCGGCCGGCTGCACCGCGACCGCGTCCCGCGCGACGTGTGGGACCAGGTCGACGCCGACCACGTCGACATCCACCGCGCCGTGGCCGACGGCGACGCCGACGCGGCCGAGCGGCTCACGCGCGAGCACCTGCACAGCCTGCGGCCGTTGTACGAAAAGATGGAAGACTAAACGTCCGACATATGCCTTGCGGCTTTTGATCGAGCCCTGCACACTGCTGGGCATGCACCCGACCACCACGCTCGCCGGCCGGCTCGGGGAGTTCGCCGCCGGCGTCCGGTTCGAAGACCTGCCCACTGCCGTCGTCGAGCAGGCGCGCCACCTCGCGCTCGACGCGGTGGGGCTCGCGTTCTGCGCGGCGGACGAGCCGTTCGCGCGTCGCGCCCGCGAGGCCTTCGCCCTGCTCGGCTCCGGTGACCAGCCCGTACTCGCCGTCGGCGACCGCCTGCCGGCGCGCGACGCCGCGATGCTGGGCGGGATCCTCGTGCACGGCCACGACTTCGACGACACGCACATCGGCTCGATCGTGCACGTGTCCGCGTCGGCGTTGCCCGCTTCGCTGGCCGCCGCGATCGCGGCCGGGCGGACGACGCGGGAACTGCTGGTGGCCTACGTGCTGGCGATCGAGGTGAGCGCCCGCGTCGGGCTGGCGGCGCACGGCGGCTTCCACGACGCAGGCTTCCACCCGACCGGCGTCGCCGGCGCGTTCGGCTCCGCGGTGGCCGCGGCGAAACTCGGCGGCCTCGACGCCGCCGGGATCGCGGGCGCGCAGGAGATCGTGGGCTCGATGGCGTCGGGGATCCTGGAGTTCCTGGAGGACGGCGCGTGGACGAAACGCCTCCACCCGGGCTGGGCCGCCGCTTCGGGCCTGACGGCGACGGCGTTCGCCCGAGCGGGCTGGCCGGGGCCGGGCCGGGTCTACGAGGGCCGGTACGGGCTCTATGCCACCCACCTGGGTGGTCGCTCCTGGGACCCCGACGCGCTGACCGCCGACCTCGGCTCCCGCTGGGAACTGCTCACGACGGGTGTGAAGCCGTACCCGAGCTGCCACTTCAGCCACGGCTTCGCCGACGCATTGCTGACCCTGCGCGCGGACGAGGGTTTCACGGCCGACGACGTCGAACACATCCGCTGCCTCATCCACCCCACCGCCGCGGCGGCCGTCTTCGAGCCCGCGGAACGCAAACGCCGCCCACGCGACCTGTACGACGCGAAGTTCAGCGTGCCGTACATCGCGGGCGCCTGCCTGACCCGCGGCCGTCTCACCTTGGCGGAGTTCACGGAGGACTCGCTCGCCGACCCCGCCATCCACGCGGTCGCCGACCGGGTGGACTTCGCGGATGACCCGGAATCGCGGTTTCCGGAGGCCTATTCGGCCGCGGTGGAGGTAACACTGCGGGACGGCCGCCGGTTGTTCCGGCGCGAGCAGGTGAACCGCGGTCATGCCGAGCGGCCACTGTCCGTCGAGGACATCTCGGCCAAGTACGCGGCGAACATGGCCCTGGTCACCGACGACGCCACTGCCGCGCGGGTTCGCTCCGCCGTTTTGACACTGGGCGCCGACGACACGACCCCGGCACTGGAGTTCGGGGAGGCTTGCTCGCGGGCGGAGTGAGAGCGGTCAGCTTTGCCCGGCGCCGGGCCGTGGCTTCTGGATCGGGTGCGGCGTGACCCGCAGGTCTTCCGCCGACCACTCCGCCGCGCGGCCCAGCTCGACGGCCGCGGCCATCA
Source organism: Amycolatopsis sp. NPDC051372 (assembly GCF_040682095.1). Classification (NCBI taxonomy): domain Bacteria; kingdom Bacillati; phylum Actinomycetota; class Actinomycetes; order Pseudonocardiales; family Pseudonocardiaceae; genus Amycolatopsis; species Amycolatopsis sp. NPDC051372. The sequence goes on along the minus strand of NZ_JBFBAF010000008.1, from coordinate 133,862 downwards.
CCTTCTCCGGGTCGAGGCGCATGGAGCCGTCGGCTTCCGGCCCGTCCCGCAGGACCGCCTCACTGACCGGCACCGACACGTAGGCCTCCTCGACCGTCGTGCGCTGCAACCGGACCGAAATCGAGTACGTCGCCATCGGAATCCCCCTTCGCCGCGGCCCAACCTACCGGGACTACCGGGGCTAGGCTCCTCCTTTGATCCGTGGAGGACTCGGTGAATCAGCCCGCGCCGGTGTACCTGGACTACAACGCGACCACGCCCGTCGACCCGCGGGTCGTGGAGGCAGCGCTGCCGTTCTGGGCCGAGTGGTTCGGCAATCCCTCCAGCGACCACGCCTACGCCACCGTGCCGCGGCGGGCGCTGGAGGAGGCGCGCGAGCAGGTGGCGGAGTTCGCCGGGGCGCAGGCGGACGAGGTGGTGTTCACCGCGTCGGGGTCCGAGGCGAACCTGCTGGCGTTGCGAGGCGCGGTGGCCGGCTCGGACGCGCACCTGGTCGTCCAGGCGACCGAACACCCGTCCGTACTGGAGACGGCGCGCGCGATGGCGCGGCTGCACGGCACGCGTGTCACCGTGTTGCCGGTCGACCACAAAGGACTCGTCGAACTGGTCTCCCTCGAAGCCGCTGTGCGCATTCCCTCGGCCAAGATCGTGGTGGCGATCATGGCGGCCAATAACGAGACCGGTGCCCTGCAACCGATCCCCGAGCTCGCGGCGATCGCGCACGAGCACGGCGCCCTCGTGCACTGCGACGCGGCGCAGGCGTGCGCGAAGATCCCGGTCGACGTGTCGCGACTGGGGGTCGACCTGCTCACGATCGTCGGGCACAAGATGTATGCGCCGCGCGGGGCAGCGGCACTGTACGTGCGCCGCGGCGTCGAGCTGGAACCCGTCGTCTACGGCGGGGGTCAGGAGCGTGGTCTGCGAGCCGGCACCGAGAACGTCGCCCTCGCAGTGGCGCTCGGCACCGCCGCGCAGCTGGCGGCCGACGTCACGGCGGAAGGCGCCCGTCTGGCCGGCCTGCGGGATTCGCTCCACGACCGACTGGCCGCCGCGTTGCCCGGTCGCGTGCACGTGAACGGTCCCGCGCGGCGGCTTCCGAACACGCTCAACGTGAGCATCGACGGCGTCCGGGGGCACGAGCTGCTGGCCGCCTGCCCGGAGCTCGCCGCGTCAACCGGGTCGGCCTGCCACAGCGGGGTCCACTCCCCTTCGCCCGTACTCACCGCGATGGGCGTCGCGCCGGAGCGCGCGCTCTCGGCGATCCGGCTTTCCCTGGGCCGCCTCACTGGACCGAGTGACGTCGACGTCGCAGTGAAGGCGCTCGTCCGCGCCGCGTAATCGTGTAAGCGTCCGCACACGGTCAGAGACTGCCGCCAATATAGTATTGAATGATACTTTTTCAGTAGACACCAATCTGGGACGGGGAGGGAGGCCCATGGACGTCTACGAGGCAGTCACGAGCCGGCGGGCCGTGCGCGGGTTCACCGACGAGCCGGTCGCGCCGGAGGTGCTTCGGCGGGTGCTGGCGGCGGCCGCGGCTGCGCCGTCCGGGTCGAACCTGCAGCCGTGGCACGTGTACGTGGTGACGGGGGCGCCGCTGGCGGAGCTGAAGAAGCGCGCCGGCGAGCGGATCGCGGGCGGGGACGCGTGGGACGAGGCCCAGTACGAGCAGTACCCGGCCACGCTGAAGTCGCCGTATGCCGACCGTCGCGCCGCGTTCGGCAAGCAGCGCTACGGCGCGCTCGGCATCTCCCGCGAGGACGTCGAGGCGAGCCAGCGCGCCGCCGCGGCGAACTGGGACTGCTTCGGCGCCCCGGCCGCCCTGTTCTGTTACCTCGACCCCACCATGGGGCGGCCCCAGTGGTCCGATGCCGGGATGTATCTGCAGACCGTCATGCTGCTGCTGCGCGCCGAAGGCTTGCACAGCTGCCCGCAGATGGCGTGGGCGAAGTTCCCCAAGACCGTGGCCGAGATCGTGTCGCCGCCGGAGGACCTCATCCTGTTCTGCGGGATGTCCATAGGCCACGAAGACACGTCGCTTGACCTCGGCCGCACGGGGCGGGCGCCGCTCGAGGAGACGGTGAGGTTCGTCGAAGGCTGACGCGCCGCGACAATCTCACCTTCGCCGTGCGGTGCCCCGGCCGCGCGGGTTCGCGACGATGGAGCTCGGAAGAGGCACGTCCTGAAGACAGGCTCGGGGTGCGAGCCGGACGAGGAGCGACGGTGATGCGGTCACTGAAACGAGCCCGGCACCGTAGAAGACTTACCCTCGCACTGATCGCGGGTGTCGTGGCCGCCGGCTGTTCCTCCCCCGCCCAGGCGCCGCCGGAACCGGACGTCTCGGCAGTGGACGGCCCGGTGGCTCAGCAGCTGAAGAGCTCGGTCACCGATGCCGGAGCCGTCGTCCATCTCGCGGCGTTGCAAAAGATCGCCGATGAGAACGGGGGCAACCGGGCTTCGCCGGGGCCCGGTTACGACGCGAGCGTCGACTACGTCGCCGGCACCCTCCGCGCCTCCGGTTACGACGTCAGCACGCCGACCTACGAGGCGTCCGGGCGGCGCGGTCGCGAGGGGACCACGGTGCGGAACGTCGTCACGCAGACCCGCACCGGCGACCCGGGCCACGTGGTGGTGATCGGGGCGCACCTGGATTCGGTGGAGGACGGCCCGGGCATCGTCGACAACGGCTCCGGCGTCGCGACGCTGCTGGAGATCGCGAGCCGCCTGGGGCCCTCGGCGCCGCTGCGCAACGCGGTCCGGTTCGCGTTCTTCGGCTCTGAAGAGAGTGGTTCCCAAGGTTCGAAAGCCTACGTTCGAGGCCTTTCCGCCGACGATCGCGACAAGATCGTGCTGTACCTGAACGTGGACATGGTGGCCTCGCCCAACGGAGGCTACTTCGCCCAGGGCGGGGTGGGCGACGACGAGTCCGCCACCGGCCCGCCCGGCTCGGCCACCGTCGCCGCCGCCCTCGCCGGCCAACTGGCGAAGACGGGGGTGCGACCGGAGATCATCGAGTTCGTCGGCGACGACGAATCGCCGTTCATCGAGGCCGGCATTCCTTCCGGCGGCGCGGAAAACGGCGACCACAAGGAAAAATCCGAGGCACAGGCCCAGTCCTGGGGCGGGGCGGCCGACGAACGGTACGACCCCTGCTACCACCAGGCCTGCGACCGTCTCGACAACGTCAACCGCGTGGTCCTGAGCCACTACCTCGCCGCCCTTGCCGGGACGGTCGCCCACTTCGCGACCACGGACGCGTCACTCCTCCGGTAGGTTCGCGCCGAGTCACGCCGCTGGTGTCGAGGCGGCACGTGTAGAGGCGGCGGAGGAGTTTGTGCTGTCTCATGGGGCGGACCACAGCACCGGCAGGCGCGTCCAGGAGGAGCAGCCGGGGCAAGAGCGCGACGCCCAGACCGGACGCGACGAGGTTGGGTGCGCCGAGATGGTCGGCCGCGGCAGTGAAGGAGCCGAGCCGTACGACGGCCTCGAGGGTCCGCAGATGACGCGGGTCGAAGGTCCAGCCCATGGACTTCAGTGCAGCTAATGGATCGAGCAGAAACGATCGTTTGCTCTTATGTTGCAGGTGCCCGACGCTGGACTGCATGGACTTCACGTACCTCGACTCTGCCATCAGCAAGCTGCCCCGGCGTCGGATCGGGTTCTATCCGACGCCGTTCCACGCCCTGCCGAACCTGTCGGCGGCGTACGGGGTCAACCTGTTCATGAAGCGCGAGGATCTGGCGGGCCCCAGTGCGATCAGCGGGAGCAAGATGCGGCTGGCCGAGTTCGTCCTGGGCCGGGCCGTCGATGCCGGGGTGACGCATCTGATCACCCAGGGCGCATACCTGACCAACTCGGGTCTGCAGTTCGCGGCGGCGTGCCTGAGCGCACGGATCACGCCGATCCTGTTCCTGACCCGCAATGTTCCCCGGCACGGGCAGCTGGCCGAGTCTCGCGGCAACTACCTGCTCAACCAGACGATGGGCGTCGAGACGCACGTCATCAACCTCACCGGCGACGTCTGGAACGACCCCGAACCGGCCGCGCGCGTCGCCGACGCGATCGAGGGCCGCAAGACCGAACTCGAGGCCCAGGGCCACAAGGTCTTTATCGTCGGTCCCGGCGGTACCCACCCCGACGCGTTCGTCGCGCACGCCGTGACGTTCCGGGAGCTGCTCGAACAGTCCGACGCCGCGGGCGTCCAACTCGACTTCGTCTACCACACGATCGGCACCGGAACCGCACTACCGGGAATGCTCGCGGCCAAGCTGGCCATGCGGCATCCGGTGAGGTTCCGCTCGATCTCGATCCTGCCGTACGACGACGGCGACCGGATGAACCCCGGCGTCATCGTCGAGCGGACCAAAGCGGTCCTGGCCACGCTGGGTGCGCCGGTGCCCGACGACGCGACCATCCGCGCCGAGATCGACGTCGACCAGCGGTTCATCGGCGAGGACTACGCCGTCCCCTCCCCGGAAAGCACGGCCGCCATCCGCGAACTGGCACGGGCCGAAGGCATCTTCGTCGGCCCTGTCTACACCGGCAAAGGCCTGGCGGGGCTGCTCGATCACGCCCGCACCGGCCGGATCCCCGCCGGTAGCAACGTGGCCTTCCTGCACACCGGCGACACCGGCAACCTGTTCGAGATCCCCCAGGTCGTCGGCCATATCGCCGAGGCGAAGAGCCTCACCTGAAGTCCCTGGACTTCAAGGCCAGGCCCGTCAAGTCCAGGGCCGCCAGGTGGTCCGCCACCACCGAGACCGTGCCCTGACCCACCTGGGCGATGCCGCGCACCAGGATCACCGAGTGGTTCTGCAGCAGGCGGCGGTTGCGGCGCCATACGCCGACGGACACGATGACGTTGATCATGCCCGTTTCGTCCTCCAGGTTGAGGAACGTGATGCCCCCTGCGGTGGCGGGGCGTTGTTTGTGGGTGACGGCGCCGCCGACGCGGATGCGGGTGCCGTCGGGGACCGACAGGAGTGAGGCGGCCGGAAGGGCGCCCAGGGTGTCGAGGTGGGTGCGCAGGAACGAGACGGGGTGGCGGTCCGGCGTGATGCCCGTGGCCCACAGGTCGGCGGTGGCCAGTTCGAACGTCGTCATGCCGGGCAGCGGGGGCGCGTGGTGGCCGAGTGAGAGGCCGGGCAGGTGGTCGGGCCGTGTGGCGGAGGCGGGCCCGGCGGCCCACAGCGCCGAGCGGCGGTCGCCGAAAACGCCTGCCGTGGCGAGGGATTCGACGACCGGGCGAGCGAGCTGGACGCGTTCGGCGAGGTCGCCGATGGACGCGAACGGGCCGCCGGCGTCGCGCTCGGCGACGATGCGGTCGGCGACGTCCTGGCCCACCGAGCGGATGCCGGCGAGTCCCAGGCGGATCGCGACGCCGCCGGTACTGTCCGAACAGGACTCCAGCGTCGCGTGGGGGAGGGAGAGGTTGAGGTCCGGCGAGCGAGTGACGACGCCGTGGTGGCGCGCGTCGGCGACGAGCGACTGCGGACTGTAGAAACCCATGGGCTGCGCGCGCAGCAGACCGGCGCAGAAGGCGGCCGGGTAGTAGCGCTTGAACCACGCCGACGCATACACGAGCAGCGCGAACGACATCGAGTGCGCCTCGGGGAAACCGTAGCCGGAAAAGGCGTGGATCTGCTCGAAGATCCGGGCGGCGAGGTCGACCGGCAGGCCGTTGGCCGCGGCGCCCTCGAAAAAGCGACCCGCCAGCCGCCGCATCTTCTCGCTGGAGCGCTTGGCGCCCATGGCCCGGCGCAGCTGGTCGGCCTCGGCCGCGGTGAACGACGCGACGTCGCGCGCCATCTGCATCACCTGTTCCTGGAACAGGGGCACGCCCAGGGTCCGCTCCAAAGCCGGCGCCAGCAGCGGATGCGCGTGCGACCACTCCTCCTCGCCCCGCCGGCGCCGGATGTACGGGTGCACCGAACCGCCCTGGATCGGCCCCGGCCGGATTAGCGCGACCTCCACCACGAGGTCGTAGAACCTGCGCGGCCGCAGGCGAGGCAGGGTGCCGAGCTGCGCGCGGGACTCCACCTGGAACACCCCGACCGCGTCGGCCTCGCACAGCATGTCGTACACGGCCGGGTCGGCGAGGTCGAGGTCGTGCAGTCCGATGTGGACGTCGTGGTGCTCGGCGACGAGGTCGATCATGTAGTGCAGCGCGGACAGCATGCCGAGGCCCAGCAGGTCGAACTTCGTGAGCCCGATCGCGGCGCAGTCGTCCTTGTCCCACTGCAGCACGCTGCGGTCGGCCGCCGTCGCCCACTCCACCGGCACGATCTCCGACACCGGCGTCTTCGCGATCACCATGCCACCCGAATGCACGCCCAGGTGCCGTGGCGTGTCCTCCAGCCAGGCGGCGCACTCCAGCACGTCGTCGGGGATCTCGTGGCCCTGCTCCCCCGGCGTCGAGCCGCTGGCCACGCACGACCAGCGGTCCACCCGCTTGCCGAACGCGTCCTGCTGGCCAGTGGAGTACCCGAGCGCCTTGGCGGCGTCGCGGATGGCGGAACGCGAACGATAAGTGATGACATTCGCAACCTGCGCCGCGTGAAAACGACCATGTTTGGCGTAGACATACTGGATCACCTCCTCGCGCCGGTCGGACTCGATGTCGACGTCGATGTCCGGCGGGCCGTCGCGTTCGGGGGCGAGAAAACGTTCGAACAACAACCCCCACTTCACGGGGTCGGCGTGGCTGATTCGCAACGCGAAGCACACCGCGGAGTTCGCGGCCGAACCCCGGCCCTGCGCGAGGATGTTCGTTTCCCGACAGAACCTGACAATGTCCCACACCACGAGGAAGTAGCCGGGGAACCCGAGCTGCCGGATCACCGCGAGCTCGTGGTCGAGCTGGGCGTAGGCCTTGGGGTTGTCCGCGCGGCCGCCGTAGCGCGCGGCGGCGCCCTCGAACGTCAGGTGGCGCAGGTAGTCGTCCTCGTCGGCGAACCCCTTGGGCACGGCGAACGGCGGCAGTTTCGGAGCCACCAAAGCGAGGTCGAACGCGCACTCCACCCCCAGCAGCGCGGCCCGCTGCACCGCGCCCGGGTACCGCGCGAAGCGGCCGGCTTGTTCCGCGCCGCTGCGAAGGAACGCCGTGCCGTCGGGGGGTAGCCAGCCCTCCAGCTCGTCGACGGACCGCCGCGCCCGGATCGCCGCGACGGCCGCGGCGTGGCGGGCCTGCTCAGGCCGCGCGTAGTGGACGTTGTTCGACGCCACCGTCGGCAGCCGCAGCTCCCGCGCCAGCTCGGCGAGGCGATCGTTGTGCACGGCATCGAGCGGCAAGCCTTCCTCCAGCAGCTCGACGGCCACGTTCTCCCGGCCGAACCGCTCGGCCAGCGTCCGCAGCGCCGCGGCCGCCCCGGCGTCGTCGCCCCGCGCGAGCGCGCTGCGGACCGCGCCCTTGCGGCAACCGCTGAGCACGAGGACGTGGCCGCGCAGCTCGTCGGCCACGTCATCGAGCGCGAGCACCGGGCGGCCCTTCTCCCCCGCCAGCTGCCCACGCGAGATGACCGAGCACAGGTGCCCGTACCCCTTGATGTCGCGTGCGATCACCTGCAGGTGCGTCCCGACGGGGTCGGCCACGCCACCCTGCGGCGCCGGCAGCCCGAGCGACAGCTCCGCGCCGTAGCCCGTGCGCACCCCGATCTCGCGCGCGGCCTCGGCGAACCGGACGGCGCCGTACATCCCGTCGCGGTCGGTGAGCACCAGCGCGTCGAGCCCCAGCCGCACGGCTTCCTCGACGAGCGCCTCCGGTGAGGCGACGCCGTCGAGGAACGAGAAGTACGAATGCAGGTGCAGCTCCGCGTACGGCACCCGCCGCCCGTCGGCTTCCACGTCCGCCCACGGCCGCAACCGCTCAGGCGCCCGGTACCCCTCCCGCTTGCGCGACCACGCCGGCGAGTCCCCGCCGTCGCCCCGCACGGGCGCCCGCCCCGCCGCGATCCGCTCCAGCTCCGACCACCGCATGAGGGGGTTGTTGAAGCCGCCTCGCCGGTGTTGCTGATCCTGCTGGTCCACCGCACTGCCCTCGCTCGCGTGAAACCGCCGCGGGGAGACAGCGTGTCCGGACCCGAACCCAGGATGGGAACAGGTGTTCGATTAGCACCATACCTCGACGCTGCGGCGGGACCAGTACCCCGGGTCCGGTGCCAGGTTCGTGGTGCCGGATTTCCTGACCGTGCTCGAAGCCGCGTCGTGGGAGCGAAGCGCCTCGCGTGCCAGTCGGCGGTTCGAGGCTTCCAAGAGGACCGCGCGCTGCTGCCCGGTGAGCGAAGCCCGCGCTGACGACCGTGCTGCGGGGCGCAGTGAGCCAGCGGAAGTGGCGTCCCTCGTCGGGGGCGTCGGCGCAGCCGGCCGCGATGGCGGTGAGTAGGGCGCGCACGGTGTCCGCGTCGGCAGTGGGGTCGTGTGCGCGCAGGCGCTGCGAGCCGAGGTCGACGGCGGTGGCCGGAACTCGCGAAACGGCGAGATGCAGCGCGTGAGCCGCACCCGCTCGCGACGGCGTCGCCGGCATCAGCGCCAGTACGCGCCCGAACCCGGGCGTGAGCCCGACGGTCCGCTCCCGGCCGCGGATCACTTCCCGCAGGCGCGCGAGCACTGCGCGGGCGGCGGACCGGCCGACGGCGCGCTCGGCGACGATGCCGGCCAGCCGCTTCGGCGACGCGTCGCCGGGCGGCAGCACCAGGTCTTCCTTGGTGCGGAAGTAGTTGTAGACGGTGCCTTCCGAGACGTCCGCCGCCTCGGCCACCTCGGCGATCGTCACCTCGCCGAAGCCGCGCTCGACGAACAGCCCGATCGCGACGTCGGAGACCAGCCGCGCGGTCTGCTGCTTCTTGCGCTCATGATCGAGGACGCGAGGCAGGCCACAGAACCGGGTCGCCCGGCCCGCACCTCGACTACAGTCCGCCCCGGAACTGAAGCCATCACTACACCAGACCGCGAGGAGACCGAGCATGCCCCAGCTCCAGGTGATCGCCCGCTACATCGTGTCCGCCGGCAAGGAGGACGAGGTCGCCGCGCTGGTGCCGCAGCTGGCGAAGGCGGCGCGGACCGAGCCGGGCAACCTGGCGTTCGACGTCTACCGCTCGTTCGACGACCCGCGATCGGTGGTCCTGCTGGAGCGCTACGTCTCGCGGGAGGCGTTCGCCGAGCACCGCGAGACGGAGCACTTCAAGCGGCTCGTCCTCGGCGGCATCGTGCCGCTGCTGGACGACCGGGCCGTGGAGCTCTTCGACGTCGCCGAGTAAGTCCACAGTGGACCACTAAGGCCCACTGTGGACACAGCTTCACTCCTCGGTCGAGGCGTAGCGACCCTGCACCGCTTCTGCCGCCCGGTGCCGGTCGGCGTCGGACCATTCGCCGAGCTCGTAACCGTGCCACGGTTCGGCCAGTGACAGCTCCGGCAGGCCGAGCTCCTGCCACAGGTCCTGCGCTCGGTCCATGAACTCCTTGGCCGGCAACGAGGTCGGCGGGTACGGGCGCTTGCGCGTGGCGTCGATGAGCAGCGCCGAGGACAGGCTGCCGTCCTCGGCGGCCGACGGGTCGAGGCGCGGCAGCTTGCCCGGCAGGATCGTGACGTCGCGCGCGGGCTGCATGCGGAAGCTCATCGCCCAAACCACGGCGCTGAGATCCTCGGGGTCGACGTCGTCGTCCACGGCGATGATCGTCTTGCCCATCGACGCCTCGTACCCGGACGCGGCGTACAGCGCTTGGCGCGCCTGGCCGGGCGTCGGGTTCTTCAGCTGGATCACGAAGAACATGTTGCACGTGCCGCTCTCGTGCGTGACGAAGCGCTGCACCGCGTTGATGTTGCACGCCTGCTTGAGGAACCGCAGGTACACGTTCTCGAACGCGATCTTGCGCATCAACGTCGACTCGCTGGGCGGGAACTCGCTGATGAACGCCTGCACCACCGGCGCCGTGCGGTGGGTGATGCAGCGGACGCGGAACACCGGCGACGTCGTCTGCGGGCCCATGTAGCCGCTCGCCTCGCCGAAGGGACCCTCCGGCTCCAGGTGCTCCGGGTCGATCTCGCCCTCGAGCACGATCTCCGCGTGCGCGGGCACCTCGAGGTCCACGGTCTCGCAGCGCACCACCTCGAGCGGGCGGCCCATCAGGCCGCCGGCCACGGCGTACTCGCTGACGCCGAACGGGATCTTCTGCGCGCCGGCGAACCCGACCGCGGGCACCGCCCCGAGCACGATCGCGGCCTCGAGCTTCTTGCCGAGGCGCCGCGCCTTGGCGAGGTGGATCGCGATGTGCTGCGTGGGCGTGTCCATCTGCAGCCCGATGCGGTCCGGGCCCTTCACCATGCCGCGGTAGATGCCGACGTTGTACGTGCCGTCCTCCGGGTCCTTCGTGATCCAGTACGGCGCGGTGAGGAACGGCGCCGGGTCGAAGCCGGGCGTCGAGATCGGGTGCGGGAACCCGTCGACGCCGCCGGCGTCCAGGAGGGACTGTCCCGTGAGGACGTTCTCCTTGCACGGTCCGGTCTCGACCACCACCGGCTCGACGGGGTTCGCGAGCGCCGCGGCCCAGCGCCCGGCCACCTCGTCGGGCTTCGCAGCCAGCGCCGTGGTGTACACCGCGCGCGAGGACGCGAACGCCCCCATCACCACGGTGCCGTCGTAACGCCGCCCGGACCCGTCGGTCACGTTCTCGAAGAGGAACGCCTTGCGCTCGGCCTCCGGCAGTCCGCGGAACTGCAGGCGCACCAACGGAACCAGCTCGGTGTCCTTGTCGACGGGCCGGCTCACGCGCACCAGCAGCCCGCGGCGGTCCAGCTCGGCCAGGTACTCCCGGAGGTCACCGTAGGGGTAGTCGTTCACGGCTGTCGGTTCCTCTTTCGTCGACGGGAAGAACTCACGGACTCCTTGTTACAGAGGCCGTTAACAAACGCGTGCCGCACCACGAAACCGCACGGGCCCGGACACGGCACGATCACGATTCTCCTTGCCAGCAAGGGTCTCCGGCCCGGTCCGAGTCCACATCATCCTGACCGCCCTCGCGGTCCGGCGTTGACACAGCACCGGGCGCGACCTATCGTCTCCCGCATCATTTATGGCTGTCAAGTCAGGTACTAAAGTTAAATAAATCCCATCAACCCGCGGCGCCCGTCCCCCGCCCGCACTCGTCGACGAGTGTCGTGGTGCTGGGTGCCGCCCGGGCCGAGGAGCGCGGATGCGACCCGCTGCCACGTTCGACCACTGTCTCACCGAGACCCCATTGTCCCCCAAAGTCCTCGCGATCGCCGCCATCGGCGGCGCCGCGGTGATCTTCGACGGCTACGACCTGCAGGCCCTGGCTTACGGGCTGCCCAAGATCGTCGCCGAGTGGCACATCTCCCCCGTCCAGGCGGGGCTGCTCGCGTCGTTCACGTTCGTCGGCCTGTTCATCGGCGCCGTCGGACTCGGCGCGCTCGGCGACCGCTTCGGCCGCAAACGCATGCTCGTGCTGGGCGTGTCCGTGTTCGCGGTTTTCATGGGCACGGCCGGGTTCGCCGGCGACTACACACAGTTCGCGATCCTGCGGTTCTGCGCCGCCATCGGCATGGGCGGCGTGCTGCCCGCGACGATCGCGATGCTCGGCGAATACGTGCCCGTGCGCAAGCGCGGCCGGATGATCGCCGCGTCGGCCGGCTGCTTCACGTTCGGCTTCGTGCTCGCGGCCGTGGCCGCGACACTGCTGGTGCCGAGCTTCGGCTGGCGCCCGCTGTTCCACATCTCCTACGCGGCCCTGATCGTCGCCGCCCTGATCGCGTGGTTCGTGCCCGAGACGCCGCAGTTCCTCGCCACGCGCAGCCGGTACGAGGAAGCCCTCGCGACCGTCAAGAAGGTCTACCCGACGATCTGGCCCACCGCGCAGGCCGCCGACCCGGCCACGTTCTTCACGGGCCCGCGCACCGAGAACGGCAAGATCCAGCTGCGCACGCTGTGGACGCCGCGCTACCGCAACTCCACGCTCACGATCTCGCTGCTGTATCTGTTCCTGCAGTTCGTGGTCTACGCACTCGACTTCTGGATGGTGTCGCTGCTCGTGAAGCACGGCCTGTCGCTGGTCAGCAGCTACTCCTACGCGATCGAGCAGGCCGCCGCGGCCACGATCGGCGGGTTCATCCTCGGCTGGGTGCTCGACCGCATGAACCAGTACGTGGCACTCGCCATCGCGTTCGCGGCCGGCGGGGTGTGCCTGGTGCTGTTCGGCTTCGCGAGCTCGGTGGTCGCGCTCTACATCCTCAACGCCCTGGCCGGCGCGTTCATCATCGGCGGCCAGAACGTGGTGCACACGCTCGTGATGGGCACCTACGGGCCGGAGGCCCGCGCGACAGGCCTCGGCTGGGCGCTGGGCATCGGCCGCCTCGGCGGGCTACTGGGCCCGCTGATCGGCGGTTACCTGCTCGCCGCTTCACTGCCCTTCCCGGTGTACTTCCTGGCCTTCGCGGTGCCGGCGGTGCTGTGTTCGATCACCGTGGTGGTACTGCGGGCCGTCAAAAAGCCGGAACCGGCGCCCGTGGCACGCCAGCTTGACCCGAAATACTAAGCTAAGTACATTACTTGAGTACTGTTAATTTCTTGATCAGGAAGGCAACCATGCGCCTTGCCGTGCCCGATCTCGTCTCGAACTCCTACTTCCCCGCCATCGCGGCCGTGGAGCTCGGATACCTTCGCGACGAGGGTCTCGACGTGGAGCTGGAACTCCTGTTCCCCGTCACCGACGCAGCAATCGCCCTTCGCGAGGGGCGGATCGACTACCTCGCCGGGTGCGCCCACGCCCCGCTCTACGCCGACTCCACCTGGGGCGGGCAGAAGCTGCTGGCCGCGCTTGCGCAGAACATGTACTGGTTCCTCGTGGTACGGCCCGACCTCGACATCACCCGCGAGACGCTCGCCAAGCTCCACGACGTCCGCATCGGTGCCGCACCCGGCCCCGACCTCGGCCTGCACCGCCTGCTCGACGCCGAGGGCGTGGACCTGAAGGGGGCGAACGTGACCATCGCCCCCGTCGCGGGGGTGGCCGGTGACGTCTCGTTCGGCGTCACCGCCGCCAAGGCCCTGGCCGAAGGCAAGATCGACGCCTTCTGGGCCAACGGGATGGGCACCGAGGTCGCCGTGCAGCGCGGTGTCGGCAAGGTCGTGGTGGACGCCCGCCGCGACGGCTCCGCCCACTCGCTGTACACCTTCCCCGCCCTGATGACCACGGACCGCACGGCAGCCGACCGCCCCGAGGAGGCGGCGGCCGTCACCCGCGGTGTGCTGCGGGCCCAGCGCGAGCTGGTCCGGGACCCCTCGCTGGCCACGAAGGTGGGCACCGCGCTGTTCCCGGAGATGGAGGCCGGTCTCATCGCCGGCCTGATCGAGCGGGACGGGCCGTTCTACGAGCCGGCGATCTCCCCCGAGGCCGTGGCCGGGCTCGCCGGGTTCGCCCGCGCGACCGGGCTCACCGACCGCGAGCTTTCGTACGACGACATCGTCGCCGCGAGCGCCCGCGAGCTGTGGCAGGCCTCGTGAAGATCGCCCTCGTCCAGATCGGCAGCCCCGAGGACGAGCCCGTCGCCGCCCGGTTCGACCGGGTGGCCGGGCTCGTCCGCTCGGCGGCCTCGGCCGATCTGATCGTGCTGCCCGAGCTGTGGGCCACCGGGTACTTCGCCTTCGACGACTACGCCCGCGACGCCGAGCCGGCCGACGGCCCGTCGCTCGCGCGGCTCGGTGAGCTCGCCCGCGAAACCGGTTCCTACCTGCACGGCGGCAGTTTCGTCGAGCGGCTGCCCGACGGCGCGCTGCGCAACACCGCCGTGCTGTTCGACCCGAACGGCGAGCTCGTGCACAGCTACAGCAAGGTGCACGTGTTCGGCTACGAGTCGAAGGAAGCGCAGCTGCTCAAGCCCGGTGACCACGTGTCCGCGGTGGCGACACCGTTCGGCGCGGTCGCCGGCACCACGTGTTACGACCTGCGCTTCCCCGAGCTGTGGCGCTGCCTCGTCGACGCCGGTGCGGAGATCGTGATCGTGCCGGCCGCCTGGCCCGCGGCGCGGCTCGCGCACTGGCGCCTGTTCACCACCGCGCGAGCCGTGGAGGACCAGGTGCTCGTGGTGGCGTGCAACGCCACCGGCACGCAGGGCGGGGTCGAGCTCGGCGGGCACAGCCGCGTCGTCGACCCGTGGGGCACCGTGCTCGCCGAAGCCGGCACCGAAGAGGGGATCACCTGGTGCGACGTCGATCCCGGCGTCGTCCCCGCCACGCGCGAGCAGTTCCCCGTGCTCGACGACCGGCTCCCCAGCTACCGCGAACTGACCATCCGAGGAGCGCACGCATGACCGCACTCACCTTCACCGTGGCCGGGACGGGCGAAACCGTCGCGGTCGCCGACTTCGACCTCGTGGTCGCGGGCTACACCGGCCGCGACGAGGCCGCCGTGAAGCACCACATCGACGAGCTCGCCGCCATCGGCGTGCCGCCGCCCGACTCCGTCCCGGCGTTCTACGAACTCGACGCGGCGCTGGCGACGCAGGCCGCGACCATCTCCGTCGACGGCACCAACACCTCCGGCGAGGTCGAGCCGGTGCTCGTGCGCGCGGGCGGCAAGCTCTACCTCACCGTGGGCTCCGACCACACCGACCGCGACATCGAGACCTCCAGTGTCAAGGACTCGAAGGCGGCCTGCCCCAAGCCGCTGGGCACCACCGTGGTCCCGGTCGAGAACCCCGACTGGGACGCGATCGTCGCCGAATCCACTGTGGACGGCGTGCGCTACCAGCACGGCCCGCTCAGCGCCCTGCGCATCCCCACCGACGTGCTGGAGCTGCGCGGCGGCTCGGCCGAGCGCGACCTGGTGATGTTCTGCGGCACCCTGACGCTGCTCGACGGCAAGTTCGTGCCCGGGAAGGCCTGGACGCTGTCGCTGGCCCTGCCCGGCGGTCCCGAGCTCACCCACGCCTACTCCGTGTCCTGACCCCTCGTACCTGGAGAGAGAAACCCCCATGGCCAAACCGGAACACGAGTTCTTCCCCGCCAAGACGGTGGAGTTCACGCCCTGCGCGGGCGTCGTGCCGCAGCTGACCGAACGCATCCTCGCCGCCGACGGCGACAGTGGCGTCGCGACGCGCATCCTGCGCTTCGAGCCCGGCACGGACACCACCCCGAACGGCGTGCAGGTGCACGACTTCTGGGAAGAGGTCTACATCCTCGAAGGCTCGTTCCACGACACGCGCCTCGGCAAGACCTTCTCGGCCGGCGACTACGCCTGCCGCCCGCCGGGCATGGAGCACGGCCCGTGGACGAGCGAGGAAGGCTGCCTCACGTTCGAGGTGCGCTACCGCGCGAGCTGAACCGTCCACGGCGGACACTGAGAAGGGCGCCCGGCTTCGGCCGGGCGCCCTTTCTCGTCTTCGCGGTCCACGTCTTCGCGGTCCACGTCTTCGCGGTCCACGTCTTCGCGGGCCGGCAAGCGTCATCGTTGTGCGGGCATGGAAACGGGGCGCCCGGCGTTCGCCGGGCGCCCCGCGGTCTGTCTGCCTCGCTCAGGTCTGCACGGTCTCCGTGCCGCCACCGAGGTCGTAGCCGGCCAGCGCGCCGTCCACGAGGGCCTCCGCGCGGGCGAAGTCGTAGATCTGGCTCATGCGCGACTTCACGAGGAAGGGCGCGCCCGCGTAGAACATCTCGTACTGTTGGTGGCGGCTCGCGAACTCCGAGCCGACGAGATCCCACACGAGCTTGAGCAGCTTCACGCGCTCAACGGTCGGGTGGCCCGGGGACTGCACGTACCGCTCGAAGTCGGCGCGCGCCTCGGGGTTCTCGAAGTCGGCGGCCGAGGACGGCAGCTGGATCACGCCGCCGCCGACGAGGTCACGCACCAGGTGCAGCAGCTTCGGGTAGAAGTCCGACTGCAGCGTCATGGTCGCGTAGCACTCTTCGCGGCCGGGCCAGGCCACGCCCTTCTCGTCGAGCTCGCAGTTCTGCTCCTGCGCGTAGACGAGACCGGACACCATGGCCGCGTGGGCGGCCAGCTCGCCGAGCACCCCGCGCACCGGCGGGAACTTGTCCGAGCCGTTCATGCGCGCCACTCGCAACGCCAGGCCCGCCAGCAGGTCCAGCTTCACGGAGAAGCGGATCTGGGCCTGGTTGTTGCCCAGCAGGTGCGCCGGCGTGCGGCTCCACTGGTCGCTGGTGATCTGGCGGTCGCGGAACACGAACACCTTGTCCCACGGCACGAAGACGTCGTCGAACACGATGAGCGAGTCGGTCTCGTCGAAGCGCGTGGCGAGCGGGTAGTCGTACACGCTCGTGGCGGCTTCGGCGTAGCTGCGGCGCGAGTAGATCTTCAGGCCTTCGGCGCCGATCGGGACGGCGACGGAGATCGCCTGGTCCTCGTCACCCGGCTGCAGCGGCACGATGCAGCTGAGGATGAGGTAGTCGGAGATCGCCGCGCCCGTGCCGAGCATCTGCGCGCCGGCGATGACGATGCCGTCCTCGCGCTCCTCCTTGACGCCCGCGTACAGGTGCGGGTCGGCCTGCTGGTGCGCGGGCTTGCTGCGGTCGATCTGCGGCGGCACGATCGCGTACGAGCAGTAGAGGTCGTTGTCGCGCACGTATTCGTAGAACTTCGTGACGTTGTCGGCGAAACGCTGCTCGCCCGCCGCGAAGACGTCGGACCGGCCCGCCCAGCCGGCCAGGAAGCCCGCGACGTGCTCGGGCCCGCGGCCCATGAGGCCGAAGGTCGCCTCGGCCGTCTTGCGCAGCGCGACACGGCGGCGGCGCAGGTCGTCCTCGCCGCGCGGGATGAGGTACGACAGGTTCACCGGGGCGCCGGTGGTCGGGGACGGGAACGTCATCTCCGCGGCGTTGGCCGGGTCGTGCGCGACGTCGTACACGCGCGCGATGGACTCGACGGCCCCCTTGAACGCGGGGTGTGCGGCGACGTCGGAGACGTATTCGCCGTCGACGAACACTCGCCGGTTGTCGCGCAGTCCTTCGACGTAGTCCTTGCCGGAACGCGTCACGCCGATTCCTCCAGTGCGATCGGTAGCGGCCGGGGCCGCGGGTGGTGGACTCCTGCCTGCAGCTGCCGGTAGCGGCCGCGGAAGTGCAGGAGCGGTTCGTGGTGCGGCAGCGCCGAGCTGAGCCCGATGCCGCCGACTTTGGCGATGAGCACGGCGTGCGTGCCCGCTTGCACGTCCTGGTCGATTTCGCAGTCCAGGAACGCGAGAGCGCCCGCCAGCGCCGGGCTGCGCCAGCCCTCGTGGTCGGTGAGCCATTCCTCGGGCAAGGACTTGTCGGCACCCGGGCGGGCACAGTGGTCCGAGATCTCGCGGGCGGGCGAGCCGAGGATGTTCACGCCGAACCGGCGGGTTTCGGCGATACGCTCGTAGGTGCGGGTGGAACGGTTGACACAGACCAGGATCATGAGCGGATCGACGGACACCGACGAGAACGCGGTGGCGGTCATGCCGAGTGGGCGACCGGCCGCGTCCCAGAGGGTGATGACGTTGACGCTGGCCGCGAAAGAGCCGAGCGCCGCTTTGAATCCGCTGGGATCACTGTCCGCGGGGTGCAGAGCCATGGGGTGACCTCCTGGGCCAGAAGGCTAACAAGAATACCTTACTTTAGTCAACTAAAATGGTGCGACGTATGATCGCCGGGTTCACTCGCCGCCGCGCTCGTCCGAGAGGCCGTGCTCGTCCGAAGGGAAGCCAGCCGCATGAACGACGCAATGCGCGCCTACACGAAGTGGGCCGACATCGGCGACGCCAAGCGCAGCCGTGAGTTCCAGGCGTACGTGAAGAACATCGCCGACGCGCGCTACGTGACCCGCCGCGTGCTACGGATAGTCGACGAGCAGGCGAAGACCCACGGCCTGGAACCGCTGCTGCACCAAGCACTCCTGCAGGTCTACGGAACCGGCGAGGCCCACGGCATCACCGTGAGCACCCTGGCCGCCAGGCTCGACGTGGCGGCCGCGTTCGCCTCGCGCATGGTGCGCCGGCTCGAAGAGCTGGGCCTGGTGACCCGCGAGGCGTCGGAGAGCGACCGCCGCGCGACCAACGTCGTGGCCACCACCGCGGGAGCCGAGAAGCTCGCCGAGATCGACGACGAGGTGCACCACAGCATCGCTTTCCTGCAGCACCAGCTCAACGAGGACGAACGCCTGTCGGCGCTGTCGATCTTCGCCTTCTACGTGGGCCTCGACCCGGACTCGGCCATCGCGGAAGCCATCCGCGCGGCCGCTGATTCCTGAGCCTTGCCTGATATAGTGTCCTCAGGTTATTGACCTGGAGATGTAATCGACGGATGCCGTCGTCGAGGACACTGCGCGGAGGGGGATCACGGTGGAGGACGGGACCGCTGAGCTACTCGCCCTGTGGGGCAAGGGCGCGGTCGCGTCGAGCGACCTCGACTTCGCCAACCACGTCAAGGCGATCGCCCACGCGCGCTTCGTGCTGCGCAAGATCCTCCGGCTTCTCGACGAGCAGGCGATCGCCGGCGGCCTCCAGCCGCTGCAGCACCAGGCGCTGCTGCAGATCTTCGGCGCCGAGGACCCGCTGCCGGTGAACAAGGTCGCCGACCGCCTCGACATCGCGCCCGCGCTCGCGTCGCGCCTGATCCGCCAACTCGAGGAGAAGGGGCTCGTGCACCGCGCCCGCATCCCCGACGACCGCCGGGTCATCGCCGTGCACGCGTCGGAAGCCGGCATCGAGGTGCTGCGCACCATCGACAACGCCGTGCACCACCACGTGAACCACTTCCAGCGCCAGCTCACCGACGAGGGCAAGTTCGGCGCGCTGGCCACGTTCTCGTTCTACCTGGGGCTGGACTCGGACCCCCGGCTGGCGCTGCTGCTCACCGCGGCCGGGCACCACGCGCACGCGCACCACCACTGAGGCACCTGCCGGACAACCCGGGCATGGAGAGAGGCTCCGGCCCGGGTGCGTCCACACCGGACCGGAGCCTCCCGGTCTCGATCAGTTCTGCGGGCGATACCGCAGCAGGAACCCCTCGATTCCCGACACGAGCATGTTGATCACGAGCGCCACCAGCCCGACCACGACCACGAGCCCGTAGACCTGGGCCGACTGGAAGTTCTGCTGCGCGGTCTCCATGAGCTTGCCCAGCCCGGACACCTGCGTGCTGATCTCGACCACGAGCACCAGCACCAGCGTGAGCGGCGCCGCGATCTTCACGCCCAGCAGCAGTCCCGGCACGATCGCGGGCAGGTGGATCTTGCGGAAGGCCGCGAACTTCCCGAGCCGCAGCGTCGAGGCCACGTCGGAGAGGATCACGTCGGCCGCCTTCGCCGACTGGCGCACCTGCAGGAGCACGGGCCACAGAGCACCGAAGACCACCACGTAGAGCTTCATCGACTCGGTGTAGCCCACGAGCAGCACGGCGAGCGGCACGAGCGCGACCCCCGGCAGGAACCGGAAGTACTCGAGGATCGGGCCGAGCAGCCGTTCCGCGAGCGGGACGTGGCCGATGAGCAGGCCGAGGACCGTGCCGAGCACGGTCGCGGCCAGCAACGAGATCACGAACGTCTCGAGCGTGGCGAGCAGCCCGCCCAGCAGCGCGCCGCCGGAGGTGAGCTCCCACGTCTGACTGAACCACTTCGCCGGAGGCGGGAAGAACGTGCTCGTGCTGTCCCCGATCACCTGCCACAGCACGAGCAGCAGCGCCAGCGGCAACAGGCCCCGCAGGGGCGCGACCCCGGACTTGCGGGTTTTACGCGGCATCGTCGGCTCCCCCGGCGGCTTGACGGGCACCCGGCACGAACCGGAGTGTCCACACGAGAATGAAGTTGAGCACGATGCCGAGCACGCCGGTGAGCAGGATGTAGGAGAACATCGCCGCCGGGCGCAGCGACTGCTGCGATTGCACGAGCGCGTAGCCGATGCCCTCGGGGTCGCCGACGATCTCGGCGACGATGGCCAGCACCAGCGCGGCCGAGAGGCTCAGCCGCAGGGCCACGATGATCTTCGGCAACGCCGTGGGCAGCGCGAACTTGACCACCTTCGCCACCGGCGAAAGACCGAGGGTGCGCGCGAGGTCCTGGTGCACCGGGTTCACACCGCGCACGCCGTCGATCGTGCTGATCGCCACGGGCCAGATCGCGACCCACGCGGCGATCACGATCTCCATCTCCACGGTCTGCGCCAGCAGGATCACCACGATCGGCACGAACGAGATCGCGGGCAGCGCGCGCAGCACCTCCACCGAGGCCATGCCGTAGGTCCACGCGGGACGGACGAGCCCGAGCAGCAACCCCAGCAACAGACCCAGCACGGAGCCCAGCGCCCAGCCGCCGAGGCAGGCGGCGAGCGTGTG
Source organism: Amycolatopsis sp. NPDC051372 (assembly GCF_040682095.1). Lineage (NCBI taxonomy): Bacteria > Bacillati > Actinomycetota > Actinomycetes > Pseudonocardiales > Pseudonocardiaceae > Amycolatopsis > Amycolatopsis sp. NPDC051372. Next base: position 113,544 of record NZ_JBFBAF010000008.1, on the reverse strand, counting down.
CCCGGTGTTCGTCATCAGCTCACCGGACGACGCGAGATCCACTGTGGACGACCAGATGTCCGACGGTGCCGGGACGTTGTCGTACGGCAGCAGCCCGGCCGACTTCACCAGCTGCCACAGCAGGATCACGGCCACCGGCACCGCGAACCCGATCAGGCGCCTCATTCGACCCCCGCATCATGCGCCTCGGACTCGGCTTTGAGCGCCTCGTACACGCGGTGCCGAGCGGCGAGGTAGGCCGGGAGCTCCTTCGTGGCCACCTGGTCACGCGGGCGCGGCAGGTCGATGCGCAGCTCGCGCCCGACCGTGGCCGGACGGCCCGCGAGCACGAGCACGCGGTCGGACAGGTACACGGCCTCGTCGATGTCGTGGGTCACGAACACGACCGTCGCGCCGGTGACCTCGGCGACCTTGAGCAGCTCGTCCTGCAGCTGTGCTTTGGTCATCGCGTCGAGCGCGCCGAAGGGCTCGTCCATCAGCAGCACCTCGGGGCGCATCACGAGCGAGCGCGCGATCTGCACGCGCTGCTGCATGCCGCCCGAGAGCTGCCACGGGTAGTCCTTGCCGCGGTCGGCGAGGCCGACCAGCTCGAGCGCCTCGCGGACGCGTTCGTCGCGTTCGGACTTGCTCGTGCGGCCTTCCAGGCCCAGCGCGACGTTGCGCTCCACCGTGCGCCACTGCAGCAGCGACGCGGCGTAGTTCTGGAACACGATGCCGACGCCGGCGGGCGGACCGGTGATCTCCTTCCCGCGGAACCGCACGGACGAGCCCTCGCCCGGGACGAGGAGCCCGGCGAGGATCCGCAGCAGGGTCGTCTTCCCGGTGCCGGACGGCCCGAGAATGCTGAGGAACTCGCCTTGGGCACAGGAAAAACCGACATCCTCGAGCACTCGCAGCACCTTGTTGCGCGTGCGGTACTCGACGAAAAGCTTCGAACAGGAAAACGCATCCGCCGTCTCGGTGGCCGGCGCGGTGGCTTCTACGGTCACGGGATCGGGACCTCCTTCAGGGCTGGCGTTGGCCATGATGGGCGCCTAACCTTCCACACGTCAATGACTTGAGTAGTGCTTTTTGGTCTGCGATCCAGCCTTAACAAGTCTGTTACCAGTGTCCTGAGCTGGACAGTTGAGAGATTAGCTAACCTGAGTTACTGTCTCTGCTCAACTACTTCGGATAGTGAACTTCTCCCCGATCCCCCACCCGTTCCCCCAAACTCCCACGGAGGCGTCATGAGGGGCACCCGCATCACCGCCCTGGCCACCGCACTGCTCGCGGGCGCGCTCGCCGTGTCCGGCTGCAGCGGTTCGAGCGGCTCCACCTCGTCGAGCGACGGCACGATCCGCGTGGCACTGAACAACACCAACGACTCGCTCGCGGTCGTCGTCGCCCAGCAACAGGGCTTCTTCACCAAGCACGGCATCAAGGACGTCAAGACGACGACCCTCAACGACATCACGCTGGTGCCCTCACTGCTGAACAAGCAGTACGACCTCGGGTTCAGCGTCGCGCCGATCATGCTGCGCGCGTCTTCGTCCGGCGTCCCGCTCGTGGCCGTGTCGGGCAACAACGGCGACTCGCCAGAGGACCAGAGCGTGCAGATCTTCGTGCGCCCGGACATCACGGACGTCAAACAGTTGCAGGGCAAGCGCATCGGCTCGCCGACGCTCACCGGCAACATCAACATCGCCACGAAGGCGTGGCTGTCGAAGAACGGCGTGGACCCCGCGGCCGAGCAGTTCGTGCAGGTACCCACGCCGAACATGATCGACGAGCTGAAGGCCGGCCAGGTCGACGCCGTCGAGGTGATCAACCCCTTCATCACCGTCGGCAAGCAAGCCGGGATGCGCAGCCTCGGCGACCCGGAGCGGGCGCTGAGCCCGAACTACCTCGGCGGCACGTACTGGATCGCATCGAAGGACTGGACCTCGGCGAACCCCAAGCTCGCCGACGGGTTCAAGGCGGCGCTGCAGGACGCGGCGCAGTGGATCAAGGCCAACAACGACAAGGCCTACACCGCGCTGGCCGCCTACACGAAGGTCACGGCCGAGCAGGCGAAGAAGTCGCCGCTGGGCGAGTTCACCACCGAGGTCTCGCAGGACGACCTGAAGATCTGGGGCGACGCCATGAAGCAGTTCGGCGGCTTCGGCGGCACGGTCGACTACAGCAAGCTCGTCTACACCGGCTCGAAGTGACGGGAGCACCACAAGTGTCCACTGAGGACAGAACAGCGGCGGCGGTCACGTACCGCCCCGCGGAGACCCCGGAGTCCCTGCTCGACTTCCACGCTCCCGACGGCGTGTCGCTGCAGTACTACGAGATCACCTCGCTCGACGGCCGCTCCGGCCCGGCCGCGCACCTCGTGCCGGCCGAGCCGCTGCCCGACGCGCCGCTCGTGCTGAGCGTGCACGGCAGCGGCGGCAGCATCGGCAGCCTGCCGGTGCGCACGCTCGCGCTGGGCCTCAGCGGCCGCGGCGTGCCGGTGCTCGCGATCAACACCCGCCAGTCGGGCGACGCCGTGAACACCGACAGCTTCTACGCGACGGTGCGCGACATCGAGGCGGCGTTCTGGACAGCGCGCTCGCTCGGATACTCGAAGATCGTGCTGCACGGCCACAGCCTGGGCACCTCGCAGGTCACGTACTTCGCTGCCACGCACTTCCACCGCGAGATCGCGGGCATCGCGCTGACCGGCATGTTCGCCGATCTGCCGTGGAAGTCGCGGCACTTGCTGATCAACGACGAGGCCACCTACCGCGCGCTCACCGAGGAAGCCGTGGCGGCCGTGCAGGCCGGCGACTTCGGCCGCACGCTGGCGACGAAGATGTCGTGGCTCGGCGGGCGGTCGATGTCCGTGACGGCGCAGCACTTCCTCACCTACCGGCGCACGGGCACCGCGGGCGCGCGCAGCATCGAGTGGATCGCCCGCGTGCCGAACCCGATCCTCATGGTGCGCGACCAGCACGACACCGTGATCCACGACTTCGAGCCCGGCTGGCTGGAGGCGGCCCTGGAGCAGGGCATCTCGCCGTCGGTCACATCGGTGTCGCTGCCCTCGCCGGAAGGCACGGAAGGGCACCGCTTCGACGGCTCGGGCGAGTCGCTGGTGGACACCGTGGCCGGCTGGCTCGCGAAACTCGGCTGAAAGGAACTGACGAAGACATGGGACAGAGCGTGGTGGTCGTGGGCGCGGGTCCGGTGGGCGCGGTGTTCGCGCTCGCGGCCGCTCGGCGGGGGTTCGACGTGACGCTGCTGGAAGCGGAGCAGGCCGTCGAGGACGCCCCGCGAGCCGCGACAGTGCACCCCTCCACCCTGGCGATGCTCGGCGAGCTGGGCCTGATGGACGACGTGGTCGCCCGCGGGCTCGTCGCGCGGTACTTCGATTTCTGGGACCGGCCGGAGCGCTCGCTCATCGCTCGGCTCGACCACGATGTGCTGCGCGACGTGACGCCTTACCCGTTCGTGGTCCAGATCGAACAGCACAAGATCGTGAACATGGTGCTGGAGCGGCTGTCCGGAGTGGACGTCCGCTTCGGCGCCGCGGTGACGGGCGTGACGCAGGACGGGGATTCCGCCACCGTGCACACGTCCGAGGGCCCGGTGACCGCCGACTACGTGATCGGCGCCGACGGCGGGCGCAGCACCGTGCGCAAGGCGCTGGGGATCGAGTTCGAGGGCTACACGTGGCCCGAGCGGTTCCTGGTGCTCACCACGCTGTTCGACTTCCAGTCCGAACTGGACTGCAGCTACCGCAACTACTGGGCCGACCCGCGCGAGTGGGTCAACCTCTTCAAGGTCGCCGGCGACGATGGCAAGGGCCGCTGGCGCGCCGTCTTCCCCACCACCGTGGGCGAAACCGACGAGGAAGCCGTCGGTGACGAGGGCGCGCGAGCCCGGCTTTCGGGCCTGGCCCTCTCAGCGAACCCGGCGGACCAGCTCGTGCACCGCAAGCTGTACAACGTCCACCAGCGCGTGGCGGCCAGCTTCCGCTCCGGCCGCGTCTTCCTGGCCGGCGACGCCGCCCACGTCAACAATCCGATCGGCGGCCTCGGCCTCAACTGCGGCATCCACGACGCCGTCGAGCTGGCCTCCTCGCTGCACGCGTTCGCCTCCTCGGGCGACGAATCCGTGCTCGATCGCTACGACCTGCGCCGCCGCACGGTGAACATCGAGTTCGTGCAGCAGCAGACGGTGACGAACAAGCGCCGACTGGAGGAGAAGGACCCGGTGCGGCGGAAGGAACGGCTGGCGGAACTCGCGGCGCTGGGCGACGATGCCGAGTTGGAGTTGAAGTTCCTGATGAACTCGTCGTTGCTCAACAGCGTGGCACGGGCCGAGTCGCTCGGCTGAGGCTCAACCTCGGGCTTTGTTCACTGCGGCGACGAAAGCGCTCACGCGCTTTTCGTCGCCGTAGCCGTATTCGAAGACATTGCCAGGCAACTTGTCCGCGAACAGCGGCACGTCCGTGACGATCGCGGAGGAAAGGGCCGGTGCCGTGAACTCCAGCCGGCCGCGCTTCCACGCCGTGGCCTGCTGGTGATGGAACCCGGTGAGACTGCGCACCGGGAACTCGTACTTGCGATCCGAGCCCGACACGCCGTACTTGACCGCGATCTTCAGCGTGATCTTCCGGCCGTCGAAGTCGATCGAACGGCGTCTTCCTCTGATGTGCACCGCGCCCTCCCCTGGTCCAGACCTTTCATCCGATCACAGGGGAAGGCGTCTGCCGGTGGTCCGGACGGCGGCACTTCGGCGGCCGAACGTCCCAGCGTGAGGTGAAACGAGCGTCAGCCGAGGCGGATACCGGCGAGCTGGGTGCCCTGGGCGACCAATGTGCCGGTGCTGTCCCAGACGTGGCAGGACTCGTCGACGCGGCCGTCGGTGATCAGGTGGGCGCGGTGCAGCACGCGGAGCGGGCCGGGGGCCGGGCGGGCACGGACGTAGGCGGTGAGCTCGAGGGTCGGCACCCAGCCGCTGGCCGAGATGTCGAACGTCGCGGGCGGGAAGGCGTCGACGGCGAACAGGAGGCTGATCGGGTCGAAGGGTTCGCCGCCGGGGAGGGCGAGGCGGCCCAGGAGTTCGCCGCGGCCGGACGGTCCGTCGGTGAAGACGCGGGCGCTGTCGGGGTCGAGGCGGACCTCGATCTCGTCCATGATGGCCACCGGCAGGCCGAGCGGCGTGGTGCCCGGGACGCGGAACGTCGATTCGATGTCCGGGCGCGGGTCGGGCCGGCCGTCCTGCCAGTACACCTCGCCTTCGGTGAGGGGGCCGACGGTGAACAGGGCCTCGACGGCCGTCTTGCCGTTCTGGACGAGGCGGCCACGCACCTGGCTGGAGCCGCGGCCGGTGCGCAGCGTCTCGATCTCGACCTCGGCCGGGCCCGGGTCGGGTGAGCGCAGGTAGTGGGCGCTGGCGGCGAGCACGTCGGAGTGCTCGCGCTCGACGACGGCGGCGCGCGCGAGCAGCGACAGCAGGTAGCCGCCGTTGGGCTTGCCGCCGATCGTCCACTGCGGGCTGATGTCCGCGTCGAAACCACCGGGCGACCGCCGTTTGACGGCGGACACCGCGGCGAAGGTCGTCGTGCTCACCGGGACCGCCTCCTCGCCGGGCAGAGGGTTGTTCCGCGCAACTTAGCTCGCCCGGCTCCTGCGTGCCCGTCGAGTGAGACGGAAACCACCCCGGTCAGAACCCGTACAACCCGACCGGGTTGTCGACCAGGATCCGCCGGCCCACGTCCGGGCCGGTCCATTCGAGCAGGCGGGCCAGGGCCCGCGCGTCGTCGATCGGCTCGAACGGCTCGACGCTCAGGCGGTTGCCCGAAGTGCGCGGCCGGCCCCCGGTGTGGGGCCAGTCGGTGCCCCACAACAACCGGTCCGGGGCGGCGGCCGCCAACGCGCGAACCAGCGGCGCGACGTCCGCGTGGTCGAAAGCAGTGGAAATCCGGTGCGGCGCAGAGAGCTTGACGTACGCCGCACCGGATCGCAGGAGGTCGGTCAGCTCGGGCAACTCGGGCTGACCGAGGTCGGGAGAAGCGAGCGCGAAGTGGTCGAGGACGACCGGCACCGGCAGCCGCGCGAGGTCGTCGGCGAGCGCCGCGACCACGGACAGCTCCGTGAACACCTGCAGGTGCCAGCCGAGGTCCGCGATGGCCGCCGCGGTCGCGCGCAGCGGCGCCAGGGCCACGGCCGGGTCGTCGACCGCGAACGTCGCCAGGTTCACCCGCGCCCCGCGCACCCCAAGGGCATGCCACTCCCCCAGCGGCGCCGGAGCGGCGGGGTCGAACACCACCACACCCCGCGCCCGGTCGCCCCGGACGCGCAGCTGCGCGAGCAGGCACGAATTGTCCGTGCCGTACGGGCTCGGCTGCACGAGCACCGCCCGGCTCACGCCGAGCCGCCAGTGCAGCTCGTCCAGCTGCTCGCCGCTCGCCGGGCCGGGCGTGTAGGCCCGGTCCCCGGCGTAGGGGAACCGCGGGTCGAAGACGTGCACGTGACAGTCGCACGAACCCGAGGGCACCACCGTCACCGCACGGCGCCCGCGAACTCGGACAGCCGGGCCAGCACGCCGTCCTCGACCGGCACACCGTCGCGCAGCTGCCGGTGGTAGCGCGCGAGCTCGAACTCACCCGGCAGCCGCACGGGCTGCGCCGGGTCCGCGGGCGGCGTGGTGCGCAGGATCCCGGCGAAATCGTCCATCCGGGACGCCAGCTCGGCGCCGGGCACGAGCTTCGACGCGTCGATCAGGAAGAACACGTGGCCCAGATTCTGCGGCCGCTCCGGGTCGACGCTCCACGAGCTGATGCGCGTGAGGTACCCGGCACCGGAGAGTACGCCGGCGAACAGGTCGACCATCACCGACAGGCCGTAACCCTTGTGCCCGCCCAGCGGCTGCAGGAACCCGTCCAACGCGGCTGCCGGATCCGTCGTCGGTTTGCCGTCGCGGTCGGTGGCCCAGGTGTCCGGAATGGACTCCCCCGCCGCCGCGGCCGCGCGGATCTTCGCGCGCGCCGCCACGCTCATCGCGATGTCCAGCAGCACCGGGTCACCGCCGGGCGTGGGCACGCCGATGCCGAGCGGGTTGTTGCCCAGCCGCGCCTCACGGCCGCCCCACGGGGCGATCGTGGTGGTCGCGTTGCTCGCGATGATCGCCGCGAACCCCTGCTCCGCCGCGCGGAACAGGTACGGCATCACGGGCCCGAAGTGGTTGCTGCCACGCACAAAAGCCGCCCCCAGGCCGGTTGCCCGGGCCGAATCCAGCGCCGCGTCCAGCGCGCGCGAGCCGACCAGCGGCCCGATGCCGTTGGCACCGTCCACTCGGGACAACGCCGGCGCGACCTGGTCCACCGCCACCTTCGCGTGCAGGTCGACGCCGCCGAGGCGCGCGCGGTCGAGGTACTGCGGGATCCGCGCGACGCCGTGCGTGCGGATGCCGAAGAGGTCGGCGAGCACCAGCACGTCGGCGACGCGCGCGGAGTCCTCTTCGGACATCCCGTTCCCCGCCAGCGCGCGGGCCGCCAGCCCGCGCAGGTCCTCGGCGGTGATCTGGGTGTCGCCGGTCATCGGTGCTCTTCTCCTTCGGTGAGGTCAAACTCGGTGGTCGCGACGAGGTCTTCGCCGAACCACGAACGGATCCCGGCTCGCCGGGTGTCCGTGTAAACAGGACGGTCGTGCCACAGCATCGGCACGTCGTGGCCCGGCACGAGCAGCGTGTCCGGGTGTTCCCGCCACAGGGTGAGGATCTTGCGCAAAGACGCGCGGCTCGCGTCGCGGTCGAGCGTCATGTCGACATCGCCGCCCAGCAGCTCCGCGCGGTTCTTCGCGGCATCGCCACTGAACAGCACGGAACCTGCCACCCGGAACACGAGCGAGCCCGGCGTGTGCCCGGCCGCGGCGAACGCCTCGACGCCGGGGAAGAGCTCACCGTCTTCGCTCACCCGCCGCGTCCGCGGGTTGCTCGCCAGATCGGCGGCGTACAGCTCGGGCAACGGGTCGAACCCCGGCTCGCGCCCCGCCGCCCACTCCAGCTCCGCCGCGCCCACCCACACGGTGGCCGAGGGGAAGAGCAGGTAGTTCGCGGCGTGGTCGTAGTGCGCGTGCGTGAGCAGGATGTCGGTGACCTCGCGCGGATCCACGCCGTGGCCGGCCAGCCGCTGCGCGAGCAGAGAGCGCATTCCGAACGAGCCCGTGTCGGCCAGGATCAGCCGCTCGCCGTGGCGCACGAGCGTGACGCTGCTCCAGCCGAGCCCGCCGTGCTGGGTGCTCTTGCCGGGATAACCCTGGGTCAACGGAAGGATGTTCACCGCGCCTCCGGGGACACCGTGTCGGTGGCGGGGACGACAACCTCGTCGTGGTCGAACGTACGCCGCGCGCGGAACGCGACGATCGCCGTCACCAGGCCGAGCACGGCCAGGTACACACCGAGGCCGTACGGGCCGCCGGTCACGTCGTTGAGCCACACGCCGATGATCGGGCCCGTGCCGCCGAACACGGCCTGCGCCACGTTGTAGGCGAGCGCCCCCGCCGTGACGCGCACGGCCGTCGGGAAGATCTGGCTGATCGCGAGCAGCGCCGGCAGCGCGAGCAGACCCTTGCAGGCACCGATGAGCGCGCCGCCGGTGAACGCGCCGACCCCGCCACCCGCGGCGAGCGCCAGCGACGGCACCGCGAGGATCGCGACCACGAGCCCGGTCAGGCTCAGCGCCTTGCGCAGCCCGATCTTGTCCGCCACCGGGCCCATCACGAGCGTGCCGGCGATGACGAGCACGTTGCTCACGATCGTCGCGTTGTAGGCCTCGGTGCTGTCGAGCTTGCCGACGTTGATGAGGAACGTGGTGAGGAACGACGTGATCGTGGTGCTCAGCAGCGCGTAGCTCGCGGTGCAGACGATGAAGATGACGATCGGCACCCAGTGCAGCCGCAGGGCGTCGCGCAGCGGAGTGGCGGCGGCCTTCGCCTTCTCGCGCGCCTTGACCAGCAGCTCGAACTCCGGGCTCTCCTCGACCTTCGAGCGCAGGTACACGCCGAACGCGGCCAGCGGCAGGCCGACGAGGAACAGGATGCGCCAGCCGAACGTCTGGTACTCGTCCTTCGTGAGGATGCTCGAGAACACCCGCGCGAGCAGCGATCCACAGAGGATCCCGATGAACGTGGTGGCGATCAGCGTGCTCACGTTGCGGGCGCGCCTCGCGGCCGGGCTGTGCTCGAACACGAAGCTGATCGCACTCGCGTACTCGCCGCCCGCACCCATCGACTGCGCGAGGCGGCAGACGAGCAGCAGCACGGGTGCCAGGAGGCCGATCTGCGCGTAGGTGGGCAGCACACCCATGAGCGCGGTGCCGAAGCACGTGAACAGGATCGAGATCGACAGCGCGCGGCGGCGGCCGTACTTGTCGCCGATCCAGCCGAAGAAGATGCCGCCGATGGGGCGGGCGATGTAGCCGAGCGCGAACACGGCGTAGGTGTTGAGCAGCGCCACGGCGGGATCGTTGCCGGGGAAGAACTTCGCGGCGATGATCGTGGCGACCACGCCGTAGACGCCCCAGTCGTACCACTCGGCGAAGTTGCCTGCCGACGCCGCGATGATGATGCGGCGCCGGCGGGCGCCGGTGAACTCGAGCTCCGTGTTCATGACGGGTGTTTCCGTTCTCTTCATCGGGAAAGGAGTCAGGTGAGTCGCGCCGCGACGGCTTCCGCGACGGCCTCGGGACCGCCCGTCGCCGAGCCGTCGGGGCGGATGCCGATGTCGCCGGCCTCGAGCGCGCCGGCGACGGCCGCGCGCACGAGGTCCCCCTCGGCGGCGTGGTGCAGGTGGTCGAGCATCATCGCGGCGGCGAGGATCTGCCCGATCGGGTTCGCGAGACCCTTGCCGGCGATCGAGGGCGCGCTGCCGTGGATGGGCTCGAAGTACGCGCTGACGTCGCCGATGTTGCCGGAGCCGCACAGCGAGATACCGCCGACGGTCGCGCCACCGAGGTCGCTGAGCACGTCGCCGAGGAAGTTCTCCATCACCAGCACGTCGAAGTCGCCGGGGCGCAGCACCAGGGCCTGGGCCGCGGCGTCGGCGTAGAGGACCTCGGTCTCGATGTCCGGGAAGCCGGCGGCGACCTCGAAGAAGATCTCCCGGAACAGCGCGTGGCTGCGCAGCACATTGCTCTTGTCCACGCAGGTCACGCGGTGTTTGCCATCGCTGGGCGCGCCGCCGCGGGCCGCCGCGAGCTCGAACGCGCGACGGCAGATTCGCAGCGTGCCCTCGCGGGTGGTCATGAGCGTGTCGGACACGGCCCAGCGGTTGCCGACGCCCTTGCCGCGTGAGGCGTAGAGGCCTTCGGTGTTCTCGCGGACGATGACGTAGTCGATGCCGCCGGCCTTCACTCCGCCCAGCGCCGACGTGACGCCGGGCAGCAGCAGCGCGGGGCGGACGTTGGCGTACGCGTCGAGCCCGATCCGCAGGATGCCGCCGAGCAGGCCGGCCTCGGTGCCGTCCGGGAACCGCACGTCGGGCAGGCCGACCGGGCCCTTGAGCGTGGCCGCGACGGCCGTGCGCAGGTAGTCGAGGTCTTCGGGTGAGCAGGCCACGCCGGTGCGGCGGTAGGTGTCGGCGCCGGCGTCGACGTCGGTGTAGCGCAGTTCGAAGCCGCTCTTGGCCGTGACCGTACCCAGCACGGTGAGCGCGGCGTCGACCAGCTCGGGACCGATCCCGTCCCCGCGGATGACGGCAATGTCGTGAACCTGCACTGGCGCTCCACCTCGGAAAATCAATACAATCAACATTGAGAGTCAACATTGACGAGAACGACGAGACCGTAGGCCTGTCCGGAATCCGTTGTCAACCCGATGTTTCTGTTCCGTGACAAGCATCAGTGGTCACTAGACTCGCCGCGAATCGTCAACGCGACACGAGATCGCCGGAAGAGGAGGGGTCATCAGTCGTGAGCACCGACACTGAGGTGCTGTCGATCGCCGAGGCAGCCGACGTCCTCGGGGTCAAGCAGAGCACGGTGTACGCCTACATCAGCCGTGGCCTGCTGAAGCGCCACCGGCTCCCCCGCGACCGGCGCAGCTGGCTCTCGCGCAGCGAGGTCGAGGGCTTCGGGCAGCGCAAGGGCACGCGCACGCTCCTGCACGACGACGAGCCGGCGGTCTCGTCCGACACCAGCCAGGTCGCGCGCCTCGACGGTGACACGCTGCTCTACCGCGAGCGTGACGCCGTGGAGCTCGCACGAACGGCGTCGTACGAAGAGGTGGCCGAGCTGCTGTGGGAGCAGCCCGACGTGGCGCCCGCGCGGGACCTCGAACCGGAGCTCGTCTCCGCCATCCGCCGGCTGCAGGACACGATGCCGGCCGACAGCCTGCCGCTCGACCGGCTCAAAGTCACCGCGACGCTGCTCGGCGCGCGCGACTCGTTCCGCTACGACCTGTCCGTGCCGTCGGTGCTCTCGGCGGCGCGCACGATGGCGCCCGCGTTCGTGGAGTCGCTGCCGCAGCCGGGCGCGGTGTGCGAGCGCGGCCGGCCCATCGCGGAGCGGCTGTGGGGCCGGCTGACGGCGGAACCCGCGACGCCGGAACGGATCGCGGTGCTCTCGGCCGCGCTGGTCCTGCTGGCCGACCACGGCCTCGGCCCGTCGACGCGTGCCGTGCGCGAGGCCGCGGCCAAGGCGGCGGACCCGTATTCGGCCGTGCTCGCGGGCATGAGTGTCGCGAGTGGACTGTTGTTGGGCGGTGGTTCCTCACTCGCTGTGCAGGCGTGGCTGGGTGATATCGCCTCGCCCGCCTCCGTTTCGCGGGTGCTCGAACAACGCCTCCTGCGCGGCGACCGGCTGTCCGGGTTCGGGCAGCCTAGGTACCGCAGTGCCGATCCACGCGCGTCGGAGCTGCTGCGCCTGCTCGCCCAAGCGCCCGCGGACCCCGAACGGCTCGCGATCGTCGGGGCCGCCATAGACCTCGTCCGCCGCCGGCGCGATCTCGAGCCGAACGTCGAGTTCGCGTTGGGCGCGTTGTGTTTCGTGCACGGCATGGCCGAGGGCGCCGGTGAGGCAGTGTTCGTGATCGCGCGCACGGCGGGGTGGATCGCGCACTCGCTGGAGACCTACACCGTCCGGTGAGGACGCCTCAGGCGAGCCGGCTGCGGCGGTGGGCGGCCATGCGGACGGGCGCGTTGACGGCGCCGTAGCCGGCATAGCCGTCGAGGCGTTGCAGGACCTCGAAGAACACGCGCCCGCCCAGGATCTCGGTGAAGAAGTGCAGCAGGACGCCGTGTTCGTCGCGGTCGTAGAGGATCGAGTGGGCACGCAGGGCTTCGAGCAGGTCCGGCGGCGGGGCCAAGCGGGCGTCGAGGTCGTCGTAGTAGTTACCGGGGATCGGCAGGAGCGGGGCGCCGAGGTCGCGCATCGCGCGGGCGCTGGCGAGCGCGTCGGCCGTGGTGAAGGCGATGTGCTGCGGTTCGCGCACGCCCGGGGCCCAGTCGCCGCGGCGCAGCAGGGCGGAGTCCAGGGCAATGCGCACGGTGCCGCCGCTGACCGTGCGGCTGCGCACCAGGCCGAACGGCGCGGCGAACTCCGTGACCGGATCCGGTTCGAGGCCGAGCACCGCGCGGTAGAACAGCGCGGCCTCGTCGAAGTGGTCGAACGGCTGCGTCAGCGACACGTGGTCCACACCCGTCACTCCGGCATCGACGGTTTTTCCCGCCACGGCGGCGAAATCGTCGAGCCAGCTGTCGCCGGGACCGGTGCGGCAGAAAAACACCGAGGTGCCGTCGGGCGCGGCGACCGCGGACAGGTCGGCCTCCCCCACGCTGTGCGTGCGCGGCAGCACCGGCGCGAGCAGCCGCTGCGCACGGTCCGCCGAGGTCACCGGGTCCGCGCTCTCCACTCCCAGCGCGGCCACCGAGGCGCTTTCGCCGGCCGCTTTGCCCGAGGCAGTGTCGGAAACTGTGGTGGGCGAAGCGGAGTTCACGAGAATCCGCGCTTCGCCCTGCTGCCACAGCGCCACGGGTTTCGTCCGGTGCTGCCCGACGTGCGCGAAACCGAGTGCCGCCAACGCCTGCCCGACCTCGGCACCGGCAGTGGCGATCTCCGTGAACGCGTGCCCGCTCAGCGCCGGTGCGGCCGGCAACGTCGTCGCGCCGAGCGATTCCTCCAGCGCCAGCAGCGATCGCATGGCGTCGACGGCCGCCGGGCCGGGGTCGGCCTGGCGGAACACGTCGTTGAACACCTCCAGCGACAGCGGCCCGTCGTAACCGGCCGCAAGCACATGGCCGGTGAAGGCCGTGAGGTCGAACGCGCCCTGGCCCGGGAAGAGCCGGTGGTGGCGGCTCCACTGCAGCACGTCCATCTCCAGCCGCGGCGCGTCGGCCAGCTGGAGGAAGAACAGCTTCTCCCCCGGGATCGTCCGGATCGCGGCGGGATCACTGCCCCTGGACAGGATGTGGAAACTGTCGAGGCACAGCCCGAGCGCGGGGTGCGCGGCGCGGCGCACGATCCGCCACGAGTGCTCGTAGGTGTTCACGAACCGGCCCCACGCCAGGGCTTCGTACGCGATCCGCAACCCGCGCGCGGCGGCGCGCTCGGCCAGCGTGTGCAGTTGTTCGGCGGCGAGATCGTCGTCGTCGACCGCGTCCGGGGACACCGAGGAGCACACGAGCATCGTGTCCGCGCCGAGCTGCTCCATCACGTCGAACTTGAGCTCCGCGCGGCGCAGGTTCGCCGCGAGCACGGCGGGAGCCACGGCCTCGAAGTCACGGAACGGCTGGTAGAGGTCCACCGACAGGCCGAGGTCCGCGCAGTGCTCACGCACCTGCTTCGGCGACCACGGCGAGGCGAGGAGGTCGTTCTCGAAGATCTCCACGCCGTCGAACCGGGCGGCCGCGGCGGCGGTCAGCTTGTCCTCCAGCGTTCCGGACAGGCAGACGGTGGCGATCGCGCGACGGAACTCAGTCCGCGCTTCAGTCGAGGACATCGGCAGGTTCCCTTTCCCCTGGGGCGGCGAGGCGGTCGAAGTGCCGTCGCATGCGGGCGGCGTCGGGTTCGGCGCCGGTGAACAACGCGAGCGCGTCGGCGGCTTGGAACACGGCCATCCGGCCGCCGTCGAGCACGCGGCAGCCGCGGTCGGAGGCGACGCGCACGAGCTCCGTCTCCAGCGGCCGGTACACGACCTCGGCGACCCACAGCCGCGGGTCCAGCAGCTCGGCGGGCAGCGGCAGGCCCGGGTGCGCGGCCATGCCGACGGGAGTGGCGTGGACCAGACCGTCGGCGGTGGCCAGCGCCGACGCCACCGAGCCGCCGACCGAAGCCCGCTCAGTACCGAAGCGCGCTTGCAGTGCCACGGCGAGCGCCTCGGCCCGCGTGGGGTCCAGGTCGAGCACCCGCACGCGGCCCGCGCCGAGTGTCAGCAGGCCGTGGGCCACGGCCGCGCCGGCGCCGCCTGCGCCCAGCAGCACGACGGAGCCCAGCGGCACGCCCGGCAGTCCCGTTTCGAGGCCGCGCGCGAAACCGGACCAGTCGGTGTTGTGCCCGGCCGCCGTGCCTTCCCGGAACACCACGGTGTTCACGGCGGCGAGCGCGGCGGCGTCGGCCGACAGCTCGTCGAGGTGGTCCAGCACGACCTGCTTGCACGGGTGCGTCACGTTGAGGCCGGCGTAGCCCGCGGCGCGCGCGGCCGCCACCACGTCGCCCGCAGCGCTCGCGGGCAGGCCCCAGTCGTCGAGGTCGAAGCGGCCGTAGGCCAGGCGCACGCCGAGCCGGCGCGCCTCGGCCTCGTGCAGCGGCGGGCTCAGCGACGGGCCGATGCCCGAACCGACGAGCCCGGCGAGCACGGTGCCCGGGCCGGAGCGGCGGGCGTGCTCGCGGACCGCGTCCACGACCGTGGCTGGGTACACAGGTTTCCTTTCGACAGGCCGGTGGTGCCGGGCGGGTTCGCGGTGAAGCGGCCTACAGTGGGACGAGATCCGTCGGGAGGGAGAAGGGACGTCCGTGGCCGCACCGTCGCCGGAAGACGCCGCCGGGAAAGACCGCACCCGCGACGCCGAGCGGACCAAGGCCGAGATCCTCGACGTCGCCGCCGCGGAGTTCGCCGAGAAGGGCTACGACGGCGCCCGCGTGGAGGAGATCGCGGCGAAGACCCGCACCACCAAGCGGATGATCTACTACTACTTCACCAGCAAGGACCAGCTCTTCGTCACCGTGCTGGAGCGGGCCTACACGGTGATCCGGTCGCTGGAGCAGGAGCTCGACGTCGACCACCTCGACCCGGTCGACGCGATCCGCCAGCTCGCCGAGCTCACCTTCGACCACCACGAGTCCCACCCCGGCTTCGTGCGGCTGGTGAGCATCGAGAACATCCACCGCGCCGAGCACATCGCGCGTTCCACCACGCTGTCGACGCTCGCCAACCCGGCGCTCGACGTACTCACCCGCATCCTCGAACGCGGCCGCGCGGCCGGGCTCTTCCGCGAGGACGTGGACGCGCTCGACGTGCACATGGCCATCAGCGCGTTCTGCGTGTTCCGCACCGCGAACCGCTACACGTTCAACGCGATCTTCGGCCGCGACCTGCTCGACCCGGCCACGCGCGAGCACCACCGGCGCATGCTCGGCGACCTGCTCGTGAGCTACCTGACCGCGAGCTGAGGCCTTCACGCGATCCTCGCGATCCGGCCCGACGGGTGTGTCGGGTAGCGGTCGAGCACGCGGGGGTCGTGGCCCGGCAGGAAGATCCCCGAAGGCCCGGCCAGCTCCCGGATGCGGTCGAAGCCGCTGTACACCCCGGTGGTCGAATGCAGCAACGGCGCGGGGAGGTCGGCCTCGAGGTTCTCGTAGAAGTGGCTGGCATCGGAAGCGACCACGACCGGGCCGGCCGCGGTGGCGATCCGCACCACCTGCGTGCCGGCGGTGTGCCCGCCGACGAGGTGGACGCTGAGGCCGGGCACGACGTCGGCGTCACCGTCGACGAGCCGCAGCCGGTCGTGGGCCCGGAGCCGGTGCAGCTCGACCTCGTCCAGCAGCCAGTGTTCCCGCGTGATGCGCTTGGCCCACGGCCCGGTCCAGTAGTCCATTTCGGACTGCTGCACGACGTGGGCCGCGTCCGGGAAGGCGCTCGCCCGGCCGGCGTGGTCGTAGTGCAGGTGGGTGAGCACCACGTGGTCCACGCCTTCGGGCTCGACGCCGAACTCCGCGAGCAACTCCACCGGGTCGGTGTACTCCAGTCCGGGCACTCGCGCCGCGCGCTGCGGGCGCATCCCGGCGTCGACGAGCACCGTGTGCTCCGGTGAGACGGCGAGCCACACGTAGTACGCCGTCGGGTGCGGCTCGGTGGAATCGGTGCGGTAGCCCAGGAAGTGGTCTCCGCGGACGCCGTCGCGCCGGGCGTAGCACAGAGCGTGAACCTCGAACGTGCTCACTGCTGGACGCCGACCTCACTCGCCTGCCGCGCCGGCGCGTTCTTCAGGCCGAGCAACGCGGTCGGGACGCGGTAGGTCTCGCGGCCGGTGGCCACGGCGATCGCGTTGACCACGCACAGGCCCGCGGTGAAGATCGCGACGCCGAGCCACGCGCCCCGCCCGTCACCGGCGACGGCCGCCGCCACGCTCGGCAGGAAACCGCTGATGGCAAAGCCGATCTGCGTGCCGATCGCGGTACCCGACAGGCGCACGCGGGCCGGGAACATCTCGCCGTAGAACGAGGGCCAGATGGCGCTCGTCGCGGTGTAGACGATGCCGAACATGCCGATGCCGAGGACGAAGATCCACAAGTAGCTGCCGGCGGCGATCGCGCCGAGGTAGCCGAAGATGAGTACCGCGCAACCCAGCGAGCCCGCGATGAAGATCTTCTTGCGGCCCTTGCGGTCGGACAGCTTGGCCCACAGCGGGATCGAGATCACCGCCGCGACGTTGGCGAGCACGCCGACCCACAGCATCGGCGTTTTGCTCAGCCCCACCGTGTTCACTGCGTAGCTCAACGCGTAGACGGTGAAAATCGTGCTGACCGACGCGATGAGCGCGGCGACGATCACGCGCAAAACGTCGGCCCAGTGGTCGCGCAGCAGCACGGCGAGCGGCAGCCGGACGACCTCGCCGGCCGCGACCTCCTCGCGGAACACCGGCGTCTCCTCCACCGAGCGGCGGATGAAGTACCCGACCGCGACCATCACGGCGCTGAGCCAGAACGGCACGCGCCAGCCCCACGACAGCAGCGCGTCCTGCGGCAGCGCGGCGACGGGCAGGAACACCGCCGTGGCCACGATCTGGCCGGCCTGGGTGCCGCTGAGGGTGAAGCTCGTGTAGTACGCGCGGCGGTGTTCCGGCGCGTGTTCGAGGCTCATCGAGTTGGCGCTGGCCTGCTCGCCGCCGGCGGAAAGCCCTTGCAGCAGCCGCAGAACGACGAGCAGCACCGGCGACGCGACACCGATCGCCTCGTAGCTTGGCAGGCAGCCGACGAGCACAGTGGACAGGCCCATGAGCAGCAATGTCGCGATGAGCACGCGTTTGCGGCCGAACCGGTCGCCGAGGTGGCCGAGCAGCAGCGCGCCGAGGGGACGCGTGACGTAGCCGACGCCGAACGTGGAGAGTGCGAGCAGCGTGCCCGCGGCCGGTGAGGACGCCGGGAAGAAGATCTTGCCGAAGACCAGCGCGGCCGCGGTGCCGTAGATGAAGAAGTCGTAGTACTCGAGCGCGCTGCCGATCCAGGCGGCGAGCGCCGCTTTCGCGGGCCGGCCCGCGGCGGGCGCCGCTCGATCTGCTCGACCGTTCACGTTTGTCTCCTCTGCGGTGCACCGTTGCCTCGCCCGACGGCTAATGTACCGTGCGGTTAATTAGAGAGAGTGAAGGGCGCACCCGAGGTTGTCAAGGACGAGTTTCGACACAAGATCGACTCCGTCCGGGCGCGACGGACCGCGGAGTGATCCTTTGTGGAGGGTGCGCGAAACGCACCGGAAACCCGTGATGGCCAGTGGTTTCCGGCGGGCCGGGAGCGCTACGGCCGGAGGTTCTCCACCTCGACCAGCTCGATGGCCTCACCTTCGGGGAGGTCGAAGCCGAGGATCTGGCTGTAGAAGCTCAGCTCCGCGTCGAGGGCCCGGCGGATGTTCTCGGCGCGGCGGAAGCCGTGCTGCTCGCCTTCGAAGAGGAGGTAGGCGACGGGCACCTTGCGCGAGCGCAGGGCGTCGACGATGAGCTCCGACTGGTTGGGCGGCACGACGGGGTCGTCGGCGCCCTGCAGCACGAGCAGAGGCCGCGTGAAGGCGTCGACGTGCTGGATCGGCGAGCGGTCGAGGTAGACATCGCGCAGCTCGGGGTACGGGCCGATCAGGCGGTCGAGGTAGCGGCTCTCGAACTTGTGCGTGTCGGCAGCCAACGCCTGGAGGTCGGCGACGCCGAAGAGATCGGTGCCGGCGGCGAAGGGCGTGTCAGCACGCGAAAGGGCAGCCAGCACCGTGTACCCGCCGGCCGAGCCGCCCCGGATGAGGAGCTTGTCGCCGTCGACGCGGCCTTCGGCGGCGAGCCAGCGGACGGCCGCGATGCAGTCGGCGACGTCGAGGATTCCCCACGTGCCGTGGAGTTCCTCGCGGTAGGCGCGGCCGAAGCCGGTGGAGCCCGCGTAGTTCACGTCCACGACACCGAACCCGCGACTGGTCCAGTACTGGATACCCGCCGACAGCACGGGAACCGCGTGCGACGTCGGTCCACCGTGGACGACCACGACGACCGGCGGCTTCGACCCCGCGGGACCCTCGAAGTCCGGGTTCACGGGCGGGTAGAACAACGCGTGGGACACGCGCTCGCCCGACGGGAAGTCGATCGCCTCGGGCGCGGACACGTACTCGGCGCCGATCCCGGTGTCGCGGGGTTCGCGCACGGTGGCGACCTTGCCCTCGGCGGTCAGCGTGTACACGCTCGGCTCGGCGGTGGGCGAGCCGGCGATGAGGAGCAGCTCGTCGCCGCCGGCCGGGCGCAGCGCGCTGATCGCGGTGAACGGGGTGTCGAGGTCGGTCACGGTGCCGTCCGGGCTCGCGAGGGCGAGCCCGTCGATGCCGCCGGACCAGCGGGCGAACACCACCCGGTGGTCGGCCAGCACCACGTACCGGCCCGTGCCCAGGCCCCAGGCCGGCACGCCGATCTCGGCGTCGAGCACGACCACCGGCTCGACGGTGCCGCTCTCGCCGAGCCGGTAGAGGTTCCACCAGCCGGTGCGGTCGGACAGGAAGTACAGCGTGCCGTCGGCGTGCCAGCGCGGCTCGGACACCGACTCCCCCGGCCCGCCCGCGACCACGGTCTCCTCGCCGGTGGCCAGGTCGCGCACGCGCAGCTCGGTCGAGTCCCACGGCATGTTCGGGTGGTCCC
The DNA here is from genome assembly GCF_040682095.1 of Amycolatopsis sp. NPDC051372. Taxonomy (NCBI): domain Bacteria; kingdom Bacillati; phylum Actinomycetota; class Actinomycetes; order Pseudonocardiales; family Pseudonocardiaceae; genus Amycolatopsis; species Amycolatopsis sp. NPDC051372. Next base: position 94,218 of record NZ_JBFBAF010000008.1, on the reverse strand, counting down.
ACGCGACCCACGCGAGCTTCCCCGCGTCGGGCGAGAAGCGCGGGCTCGCGACGAAGTCCGGGCCGGACACGAGCACCTCGGGCTCCGTGTTCCCGGTCAGCAGCACGATCTCGTTGCGCACGTCGGCCGCGCCCCGGCTCGTTTTCGGGTGGTGCTCACGCACCACGGCCAGGCGCGTCCCGTCGGCGGTCAGGTCGCCGTCGGCGTACCGATCGCCGCGCGGGACCTCGGGCTCGGGGGTGACGGCTTCCGGCTCACCGTCGCGGCCGAGGCGGTACAGCCGCTGATCGGCCCAGTTGGCGAACCACACCACGCCGTCGCGCACCCACCAGTCGGCCCCGCCGTACTCGTGCACCGACGTCCGCGCCCCGAACCCCTCCGGCAGCAGGTCGGCGGTGCTCCCGTCGGCTTCCCGCCGCACGAGCTGCACCCGCCCACCCTCCGCCGGCCTCGCCTCCGACCACACCACGGCCCGCCCATCGGCGCGCACATCCGTGACGCGCACGGCGCTCTGCGTGATCAGGTCGGCGGTGAACGGTGTGGCCCAGGAACCGAACTCGGAGATCTGCACGGCGCCACGCTAGCCGATCTCGCGTGTCTCGTCGGCCGTACTGCACCGACGGCCGCGCGACAATGCCGGATTGACCACCGACGGCGCGCGCCGCAGCTGGGTGGCCCGTTCGAACGCGTAGCCGAGGGCGAGGAGCAGCGGTTCGCTCCACGCCGGGCCGAGCAGGGTGATGCTGAACGGCCGGCGGTCCGCCGCGCGGTAGCCGGCGGGCAGGGCCAGCGAGGGGTATCCCGCCCGGGCGCCGAGGCTCGCGCCCGGGTAGCCGGCGAACAGCAGGGCCGCGAGGGTTTCCGACTGCAGCAGCGAATCGAGGCGGTCCTTGCTCTCGGCGAGGTCCTGCGCGCGGTCGGCGAGGTACTTGCGGGTGTCGGCGCTGCCGGGTGCGTGGTCCTTGGCCTGCGCGGCGAGTGCGCGGGTCTGGCCGAACTTGAGGGTGGCCGCGGAGTGCGCTTCGTTGAAGCCGATCAGGTCGGCGAGCGAGCGGCACGGCGCGTCGTCGGGCAAACCGGACAGATAGGTGTCGAGGTCGCGCCGGAACTCGTAGGTCAGCACCGATGAGCCGTCCTCGATGCCGCTTCGCGTGTCGAGTTCGACGGGCACCAGGGTCGCACCCAGGTCGCGCATCGCCTGCGTGGCGTTGTCCCAGAGGGTCCGATTGTCGCCCGCGGGAGCACTGCCCAGCACGACGCCGATCCGCCGGCCCCGCAGGGCCTGGGGGTCGAGGTCGACGGTGAAGTCGTGGTCCACCAAGGGGTTCGCGGCCGTCGCGGGGTCGCGCTCGTCGCGCGTGGCGAGGACGGTCAGCAGCGCGGCCACGTCGGCGACCGTGCGGGCGAGCGGGCCCGCGGTGTCCTGGCTGGCGGCGATCGGCACGAGCCCCGTGCGCGGCACCAGCCCGACCGTCGGCTTGAGCCCCACCACGGAGTTCGCGCAGGCCGGCCCGAGGATCGAGCCCGACGTCTCCGATCCGACGCTCAGCGGTGCGAACCCCGCCGCCACCGCGACGGCCGACCCGGAACTCGACCCGCTCGGCGTCTGCGTCACGTCGTACGGGTTGAGCACCTGGCCACCGAGCGAGCTGTAGCCGCCGGGCATGCCGACGGTGAGGAAGTTCGCCAGCTCGGTCAGGTTGACCTTGCCGAGGACCACGGCGCCCGCCCGGCGCAGCGCGGTCACCAGCGGCGCGTCGGCCGCCGGGTACGAGTGCTCCAGCGCGAGGGAGCCCGCGGTGGTCGGCATCCCGAGGACGTCGATGTTGTCCTTCAGCAGCACCGGGATCCCGGTCAAGCGGCCGCCCTCACCCGCGAGCAACCGCTGGTTCGGCCGCCTGCGCGTCGGCCAGCGCGCCGGGGTTCAGCGCGCGCAGCGCGTGCAGCGCCGGGCCCCGCTCGTCGAGTGCCGCGATGCGGTCGAGGCACGCGCGGGCGAGGGCCACGGCGGACAGCTGCCGGGTATGGAGCAACTCCGTCAGCTGCGCGACGGTCACCGTCTCGAGGTCGAGCACGGCGAAGTCTCACACGGCGTACGTGTAGTCCGGCACGTCGGTGACGAACATGTACCCCGGCGCGTGCGTGATTGCGAACGGCGGCTTCGACCGCATGATCGCGGCCTGCGGGGTCACGCCGCACGCCCAGAACACCGGCACCTCACCCTCGCGGATCTCCACCGGGTCACCGAAGTCCGGCTTCGACAGGTCCTCGATACCGAGGGCTTCGGGTGCTCCGATGTGGACCGGCGCGCCGTGTACGGACGGGAACTGGCCGGAGATGCGCACGGCGTCGGCGACGCGGTCGGCGGCGATCGGGCGCATCGAGACGACCATGGGGCCGCTCAGGCGGCCCGCGGGGGCGCACTCGCGGGAAGTCTTGTACATCGAGACGTTCTGGCCCTTGCTGATGTGGCGAACCTCGATGCCCGCGGCGACCATGGGCGTCTCGAACGTGTAGCTGCAGCCGATGAGGAACGTGACGAGGTCGTCGTTCCAGTACTCCAGCACGTCGTCCGGCTCGTCGACCAGCTCGCCGTCGCGCCAGACGCGGTAGGCGCCGAGGTCGGTGCGCAGGTCGGCGCCGGGCGCGAGGTCGGTGTGGGGGCTGCCGGTGTCGGTGACGCCGATGATCGGGCACGGCTTGGGGTTGCGCTGGCCGAACAGGAGCGCGTCGTAGGCGTACTCGCGCGGCACGATGATCATGTTGGCCTGGGCGTAGCCCGGCGCCCAGCCGGCGGTCGGCACGCGCAGGCCGCCGCGGAAGGCTTCGCGGGATTCGGCCGGGCTCAGAGCGGGGGTGACAGTCATCAGCAACTCCTCAGGAGAAGATCGAACCGAGTGAGGTCAGGGATTCCACGGCGGCGTACGCGGTGAACAGCCAGGCGGCGATGCCGACGCCGAGCAGCACCTTCGGGTAGCGGTAGCCCGCGATCAGGTCGCGGCGGCGCAGCGCCACCCACAGGATGATGGCCAGGCCGATGGGCAGCACCAGCCCGTTGATCGCGCCCGCGAACACCAGCATCGACTGCGGCGTCTGTCCAGCGGCGATGAAGATGATCGTCGCGAGGCCGATCAGCACGATCACGGCGCGGTTGAAGTGCGTCCGCACGGGCTTGACGTAGGACTGCAGGAACGTGGCGGTGGTGTAGGAGTTGCCGATCACGCTCGTCATCCCGGCGGCCCAGAACACCAGGCCGAACAGGTGCAGCCCCACCGTGCCGAACGCGGAGAGGAACGCCGAGCCGGCGGCGTCGTTCTTGTTCGCCAGCGTCGCGCCGGTCGCGACCACCCCGAAGAAGCCGAGGAACAGCACGATCCGCAGCACGCAGGCCACGAGGATGCCGGTCCACGCGCCGCGGTTGATGCGCTTGAGGTTCGCCACCCCGGTGATGCCGGCGTCGATCAGCCGGTGCGCGCCGGAGTAGGTGATGAACCCGCCGACGGTGCCGCCGATCAGCGTGAGGATGGGCAGGAACGGCAGGCCCTTCGGGTCGACGGTGCCCACGGCGGCCTGGCCCACCGGCGGCGCCGTGGCCACGACCAGCGCGATGATCAGCGCGATCTTCACGAACCCGAGCACCACCATCACGCGGTCCACGGCCGTGAGCACCGAGCGGACCAGGAAGATCGCGATGGTGAGGATGCCGCTGATGGCCGCGCCGATCCGCGGGTCGATGCCCAGCAGGTTGTGCAGGCCGAGGCCGGTGCCGGCGATGTTGCCGATGTTGAACACGACCGCGCCCAGCACCACGAACACCGTGAGCACCTGGCCGGCGCCCGGGAACACCTTGCTCGCGATGTCCTGCGCGCGCTGCCCCGAGATGCCGAGGATGCGCCAGACGTTGAGCTGCACGGCGACGTCGATGATCATCGAGACCACCACCGCGCACGCGAACGAGGCCCCGTAGAGCACGGTGAACGAGGCGGTCTGGGTGATGAACCCCGGTCCCGCCGCGCTCATGGCCATCAGCAGCGCCGCGCCGAACAACGGCGGCACGCGCAGCCTGCCCGGCCGGGCAGGCCGGCCGTCGGTCCTGGTCACGCTTTCCATCCCACTCCTTGGTCCCGATTGGCGGGGGTTGCCGCGCAGCTTAAGTTAGACGTCTGACGTCTTACGACCTGTTTCACCATCTGGGAGGTACCCGTGGCGGACACCCTGCCTTCGGTCTGGATCCAGGACCTGACCTGGGAAGAAGTGAGCTCGTACCTGGAGCACGAGCGGATTGTGATCGTGCCGATCGGCAGCACCGAGCAGCACGGCCCGGCCGGTGTGCTGGGAGTCGACTCGTACGTGGCCATCACGTTGGCCGAGGACGTGGCCGAGCGCAAGGGCGTGCTGGTCGCGCCCCCCATCTGGTACGGCGACTCGTCGCACCACGGCGCGTTCCCCGGCACCATCACGGTGCGCCCGGACACGCTGACGCTGCTGATCCGCGACGTCGCCCGCAGCCTCGCGCGCCACGGCTTCACCCGCATCATCCTGCTCAACGGGCACAAGGGCTCGAACCTGCCCGCGCTCAACAGCGCCGTGCGCGTGCTGCACGACGAGGAGCTGCCCGAGGTGCTCTTCGCCGTCGCGGACCCGCTGCACCTCGCGCGGTCGGCGTCGCCGACGATCAAGGAGACCAACGAGCACCACGCCGGTGAGCTCGAACTCTCCCACGTGCACTACCGCTACCCGGGCAAGATCCGCACCGACCGGCTCACCGACGCCTCCGTCGACTTCGACAAGGTCTTCGGCGGCTTCGTCGGCAACGACCTGTTCGGCCCGGCGCCCGACGGCGTCGAGATCATCTGGTCCGGCGACGAGCAGCGCGCGTTCACCCCGACCGGCTCCTTCAGCTCGTCGAAGGGCCTCTCGGAGGACAAGGGCAAGCGCTACCACGACCACATCGTCGGGCGCCTGGGCGAGCTGGTCGACTGGCTGCGCACGTACGACGGCCCCATCGGCCGCCGCGAGGACTGACCCGTGGTCACGCGGATCCACCCCGAACCCGCTCTGCCGGCCGACCTCACGGCGATCACGTCCGACGCGTACCGGCAGGTCAAGGACCGGCTGCGCGAGGTGATCACCCGCCTCGGCGAGGCGGGCCGGCTGCGGCTGCCGTCGGAGGCGGAGCTCTCGGCCGCGCTCGGCGTGAGCCGGGCGACGCTGCGTTCGGCGCTGCAGTCGCTGCAGAAAGAGGGGCGGATCCGCCGGCTGCACGGCCACGGCACGTTCATCAACCGCCACGCGCTGGGCCTCGGCGCCAACCTGGCCGAGGCGGGCGCGTTCCTGGACCTGCTCGCCAAGGCCGGTCACGAGGCGTCGGTGAGCACGGCCGACCAGCGGGTGGCGGCGCTCGAGGCGGATATGGCGGCGTCGCTGGAGATCCCGGCCGGCGAGCAGGCGCTGCGGATCGAGCGCGTCTTCGCCGCCTCGGGTCAGCCCGCGGTGCACAGCGTCGACCACTTCCCGGTGCGACTGCTCGGCGAGGACCCGCGGGCGCCGGAACCCGCGCAGTCGACGTTCGAGTTCGTGGAGCGCCACCTCGGCCCGCCGGTGTGCTACTCCGTGGCCGAGGTCCGGCCGGTGCTGCCACCGCCGGACGTGGCCGCGGCGCTGAAGATCCCGGCGACGCAGCCGTTGCTTCGGTTGCGCCACACCCACATCCGGGCCGACGAGCAGCCCGTGGCCGTCACCATCGCGCACGTCAACGACGAGTACCTGCGGTTCTCCGTGATCCGGACCTACCTCGATGAGTGAGAGATGACCACACTGGCCAACCCATCGCGGCTCGACCGCAAGGCGTGGGGCGTGCTGGCGCTGACCCTGGTGTTCTGGGTCGCCGACGGCTACGACACGTTCGTGCTGCTGATCACCGCGCGGCCGACGCTCACCGAGCTGCTGCCGCACGACCAGCTGCCGCACCTCACGACGTACCAGGGTTACCTGGTCGCCATCACGCTCGCGGGCTGGGCCACGGGCGGGATCGTCGGCGGCGTGCTCGGCGACCGGCTGGGCCGGCGGCGGACCATGATCGTGGCCGTCGCCGTGTACAGCGTCTTCACGGCGTGCTCGGCGTTGTCCGGGAACTGGTGGATCTTCGGGCTCACGCGGTTCCTCACCGGGCTCGGGATCGGCGCCGAGTGGGGTGTGGGCACTTCGCTGCTGCAGGAGGTGTGGCCGGAGCGGTGGCGCGCCCGCGGCGCCGGCCTGCTGCAGGCGGGGTTCTCCGTCGGCGGCGTGCTCGTGTCGGGCCTGTGGGTGCTGCTCGGCTCGACGCTCGGGCTGTCGTGGCGCTGGATGTACCTGTTCGGGGTGATTCCGCTCGTGGTGGTGCTGCTGGTGCGCCGCAGCATCCCCGAATCCCCGCGCTGGGCGGCGCAACGCAAGCGAAAAGTCGGGCTGGGCGAGCTGCTGGCGCCCGGCGTGCGACGCAATTTCCTGGGCGCGCTGGCGGTTTCGATCGCGATCACCGGCGGCTGGTGGGCGGTGAGCTCGTTCCTGCCCAGCTTCGTCGGCGGGCTCGTCGACGATCCGAAGCGCGTCGCGTTCTACACGGGCTGGGCCGGGGCGCTGTACAACCTCGGCGAGATCGCGGGCTGCGTCCTGCTCGGGTTCCTCGCCGAGAGCTGGGGCCGCAAGCTCTCGATCCAGGTGTACTTCGCCGGGTGCGTGGCGATCGTGCCCATCGTGTTCCTGCTGGTGCACGACGCGGCGACCGCCACGTGGCTGCAGCTCGTCGCCGGGTTCCTCACCGGCGGCGTGTACAGCTGGTACACCGTGCACACGCCGGAGCTGTTCTCCACGTCGATCCGCGCGACGGCGATCAGCGTGGTGTTCAGCGGTTCGCGGTACCTGGCCATGGCCGGCGCCGTGCTGATCGGTCCGCTGGCCTCGGCCGTGGGCGGGTTCGGCCACGCCGCCGCGATCTTCGCCCCGATCTACCTGCTCGGCATGCTCGCCGTGCTGTTCCTGCCCGAGACCAAGGGCAAACCCTTGCCGGACTGAGTGTTTCTCGCCGGACTGAGTGCTTCTCGCTGGAAGAAAGGACCACCCATGACCGTGAAGGTCGACATCCGGGTTCCCGTCGGCCGCCCGCTGCCCGAGCTGACGAAGTTCATCGTGTCGTGTGAAGAGGCCGGGTTCAACGGCGTCGGCGTGCACGACCACCACCACTCGGGCCGCGACGTCTACTCCGCCCTGACGCTGGCCGCGGCGGCGACGTCGAAGCTGCAGCTGTACCCGGCCACCACCAACACGGTGACGCGCCACCCGCTCGTGCTCGCGGCGATCGCGAACTCGCTCGCCGAGATCGGCCCGGGCCGTGTGCTGCTCACCCTCGCACCGGGGTTCCTCTCCGTCGAGAAGGCGGGCCGCCCGCAGGGGCGGCGCGAGCAGCTCGGCGAGGCGGTCACGGCCATCCGCAAGCTCGTGGCCGGCGAAACGGCCACTGTGGACGGTCACGAGATCAAGATGAACAACGTGGCCAAGCCCGCGCCCGGGATCTTCGTGCTCGCCGCCGGGCCGAAGATGCTGGAGCTGGCCGGCGAGGTCGCGGACGGCGTGGTGATGCTCGCGGGCCTGCACCCGGACAGCATCGAGGCGGCGCGCTCGCACGTGCGTGCGGGTGCCCAGCGGGCCGGTCGCGCGCCGGAGTCCGTGCAGGAGATCCTCATCGTGCCGACGGCGATCGAGCCGTTCGACACCGCGCGCGAGTGGGTGCGGCGCTACTTCCGGCCGGACAAGCCGTTCCTCAACTACCCGAGCACGGCGAACCTGCGCTGGCTGCGCGCGGCCGGCCTCGACATCCCCGAAGACCACGACCCCACCGCGTTCACCTCCGCGCAGGCCAAGGAGATCAGTGACGCGTTCGGGCTCTTCGGGCCCGCCGAGTACTGCGCGGAGCGGCTCCTGCAGGCGCGCGAGGAATCGGGCGTGGAGCACGTGTTCTTCTTCCCGTCGCACACGGCCGAGAGCGGCTACGACCTGCCGGAGGCCGACGTCGCCGCGTTCGCCGACGTCATCGGCCCCCGCCTGGCCGCGGGCTAGTTTCAGTCCCGCACGGGAACCGCTTCGCCCAACGCCTGCACCACGGCCAGCGAGTCGAGGTAGTCGCGCCAGTGCACGACCTTGCTGTTCGCGACGGTGACGATGGAGACGAAGCGGTTCTCGTACGGCCGGCCGGTTTTGACGATCCGGCCGCGCACCGAGTACTCGAGGGTGATCACGGACTTCTCGCGGTCGTGGTGCACGGCCAGGTCGCCGGCCCCGTCGAGCACGATGGCGTCGCCGTAGCCACGGTAGAGCTCGGCCAGCGCCGCGCGGCCTTCGACTCTTTTCGGGTAGCCGGGGACGGTGACGACGAACTCGGTGACGAGATCTTCGGCGAGCAGGTCGAAGAAGTGCTCGCCCTCAGCGAGGCCGGCGAGGCCTCGTTGGACGACACCGAAAAACGGGTCGAGGGCGGCGAAGTCTTCGAGGTGTTCCACGGTCATGGGGCTGTCCTGTTCTCGATCCGGGTGGGTCCCGTAGCCGAGAACGGTAGGACCCGGCACCGACAGTTCCGGCCGCCGCGGCTTCCCTCGATCCGGTGAACGGTCCGCAGTTTTCGCGCGCCTCGGCGGACCTTGCCCGGCCATGCTCGACATCTTGGCTTCGGGGTTCGGTTCCCTCTGGCGCCCGCGACGGCCCGGACGCTCGATGCGGAGACGGCCGAGGTGGGCGCTGTGAAGCTCACACTGTGGCTCGTGCGAATCGGCGCGCCTTCCGCGCCGATTCGCCAACCCCTGGTGCCCTCGGCCTCCGGGCCGTTGCGCGTCGAGCCGCCGGTCGAGGTACGTGACGCCGGGCTGCTGCGGGAGACGCTGACCGCTACTTCGTGAGCGTCCTCATCAACTCCACCAACCCGCCGGCCCCCGCAACCGCCCGGGCCGTCACCACGGCCGCCGGTGCGTTGCGTTCCCTCATGGCGGCCGCGAACAGGTCCATGTCCAGAAGTCGACCTTGCTGAGGTGCGCCACGTTCTCCGCGGTGATGACCTCACCGAGGGCGGTCAGGGTGAAGCTGCCCGCGCTGCCGTTCTTCAGGACGGCGACGAGCGACGGTCCACAGTGGACCCAGCCGCGATCGCGGGGCTACGCTCACCCGCGTGATCACCACGGACGGATACCTGTACCTCGTCGACCGCGCACTCGACGGGATGGCGGCCACGCTCACCGAACTCGGCGACGAGCTCGCGAACGCGCGCCCCGGGGCGGCCGGGACGAACTCGCCGTACGCGATCGTCACGCACTGCCTCGGGGTGATGGCGTTCTGGGGTGGCCAGGTCGTGGCGGGCCGCGACGTGACGCGCGACCGGGCGGCGGAGTTCGAGGCGGCGGGACCCGTCGCGCCGCTGGTGGAGCGGATGCGGGCCGTCCGGGAGCGATTCGGCGCCGATGTCGCCGGGTGCGCCCCGGAGGCGCCGCCGAAGGGCGAGGTCCCGCCGAAGTACCGCGACACCCCGATCGGCGCGGCTCAGGGCGCGGCGCTGCTGCACGTGTACGAGGAGCTGGCCCAGCACCGCGGCCATCTCGACCTCACCCGCGACGTGCTGCTCGGACGCGTGGAGAAAACTGTGTAGAAGGCTGTGTAGAGGACACGAGGGCGGCTCCGTCCTTACAGTGAGCGTGCCGACGCGCGGCACGCCGGAAGGGCGGAGGAGCCACGATGACGAAGTACATGGTGATGCAGACGTACTCGGGCGGCGAGGCCTGCGACGTGCCGATGACCGAGTGGTCCCCCGACGACATCCGCGCGCACGTCGCGTTCCAGCGGGCGCTCAACGAGGAGCTCGCCGACAAGGGCGAGCTGGTGGACGCGCAGGGGCTGGCCGGGCCGGAGGCGGCGAAGAAGGTCGTGTCCGGCGGGGCGGGCGGGACCGTGGTGACCGACGGGCCGTTCACCGAGAGCAAGGAGCTGCTCGCGGGGTACCGGATCATCGACGTCGACTCGGAAGAGCGGGCGCTCGAGATCGCGGCGCGGCTCTCGGCGGCCCCCGGGCTCGGGGGCACGCCGATCCGCCAGCCGATCGAGGTCCGCCAGGTGATGAGCGCGCCGGCCTGATGACGGCCGACCGCATCGAGGACCTGCTGCGCACGCTCGCGCCGCAGGTCCTCGGCGTGCTGGCCCGGCGGTTCGGCGACTTCGACGCCGCCGAGGACGCCGTGCAGGAGGCGCTGCTCGCCGCGGCGCTGCACTGGCCCGACGACGGCGTGCCGGACAACCCGCGCGGCTGGTTGATCCAGGCGGCGGCGCGGCGGCTGACCGACGCGTACCGCAGTGACGAAGCCCGCGCGCGGCGTGAGCTGGCGGTGTTCGCCGAGCCGGCGGGCGCCGAGGTGCCGGACGAGGACGACACGCTCACGCTGCTGTTCCTGTGCTGTCACCCGTCTTTGACGTCGGCTTCGGCCATCGCGCTCACGCTCCGGGCCGTCGGCGGCCTGACGACGGCGGAGATCGCGGGCGCGTTCCTCGTGCCCGAGGCGACGATGGCGCAGCGGATCAGCCGGGCAAAGGGGAAGATCAAGACGTCGGGTGTGCCGTTCCGGCTGCCGGCCGGCGACGAACGCGCGACGCGGCTGAAATCGGTGCTGCACGTGCTCTACCTGGTGTTCAACGAGGGCTACACCAGCAGCGCCGGGGCCAGCCTGCACCGCGCGGAACTCTCGGGCGAGGCGATCCGGCTCGCGCGCCTGTTGCACCGGGTGCTGCCCGAGGACGGCGAGGTCACAGGCCTGCTGGCCCTCATGCTGCTCACCGATGCGCGGCGCCCCGCGCGGACCGGGCCCGACGGAGACCTGGTGCCGCTGGAGGACCAGGACCGTTCGTTGTGGGACCGGTCGTTGATCAGGGAAGGCGTCTCGCTTGCCACTGCGGCGCTTTCCGACGGGCCAGCCGGTGAGTACGGGCTGCAGGCGGCGATCGCGGCGAGCTACGACATCGCGTTGCGCGCGCAGGACACGGACTGGCCGCGGATCCTGGCGCTCTACCTGCGGCTTGAAACACTGGGGGACAACCCGATGGTCACGCTGAACCGCGCGATCGCGACCGCGATGGTCCACGGGCCCACCACCGGTCTGGACCTGCTCGCGACGCTCGACGAGCAGCTCGCCGGCCACTACCGCCTCGACGCCGTACGCGCTCACCTGCTGGAGCGCGCGGGCGAAACCACGGCCGCGATCGGTTGCTACGAGGCCGCCGCGGCGCGCACCACCAACGCCCCGGAACGCCGCTACCTCACGGTTCGCGCCGCGCGGCTGCGGGCGGACCACCCCTGACTGTCCTCTTCGGACACTCAGTTGATGTTCCACACTTCGCTCTCACACTGTGGCCCGTTAGGATCAGCACCGATCCTCACTGGAAGCGGAGCGGACCATGGCCACCACGGGTGATCGGCGGACGGGGTACGACATCTCGAGCGTGCCCGCCGAGACGGTGCTCGCCGCGCTGCAGGCTGCCGTGCCGCCGTCGGCCACCACGGGGGTCGTCTGGTGGATCTACGCCGGTCGGGGCCCTGGCACGCCCCACCTCGTCGTCGGCCTGCGCGGTGAGCGCGGCGCCCTGGTGTGGCAGGAGAACGGCGCCGCGCACCTGCCCGCCGACGGCGCCGGCGCCGCGGCCGCCGACTACTACAGCCTGCAGGGCGGCCACTTCCCGCAGCCCGCGGGCAGCGAGGTGCCGGCCGAGCTCGTGCTCCGCGCGGTGCGGGAGTTCGCCCAGACCCGGGTCCGGCCGGAGTGCGTCGCCTGGAAGCTGCCCTAGGCCGTCGCCACGTCGAGGTGCATCAGCTTCACCACGGCGAGGTTCGCGACGAACAGGGCGGGCAGCAGGAGCCCGAGCGTCCGCAGTCCCGAGAACCACAGGCCCATGCCGGCGCCGCCGACCACCACCACGACGGTGAGCGCGTAGAGCAGCGGCGTGTGCAGTTTCGCGGTCGGCGCGGCGAACAGGGCCCACAGGCCGATGCCCACGGCGGGCGCGCCCAGGCCGAGCAGCAGCTTGCCCGCGGTGGACTCCCCCGCGTGGAAGCCCCAGTACCCCAGCGCGACGATCGCGGCCAGCTCCAGCAGGAAAGCCAGGCCCAGGTTTCCCCAGCGCCACACGGACTCGATCACGGTCGCCTCCTTGACGTGAGAGCAGTGCTCTCTGTTGGGAGCAGTGTTCACCCGTCGTGTTGGCGTTGTCAAGAGCACTGCTCTCGGATGGCCAGGGCGGCGGCCGCGAGGACGGCAGCGAGCCACACCGGCGCGCGGTAACCGGTGCCGATGAGGGCGGCGGCGAGCCACGGCCCGGCGGCAGCGCCGACGTTTAGCGCGGCAGTGGCGAACGCGCCCCGGAGCGCCGGCGCGTCCGGGGCGGCGCGGAGCACCTGCGCGACGGCGGTGGACCCGACGGCGAAAGACAGCAGCGCTTGCAGCGGGACCAGGACGAACAGCACTGTCGTATTCCCCGCGCCGAGCGCGAGGGCGAGCCAGCCGACGGCGAGCGCCACCTGCGCTTTTCGCGTAGCCGGACGCCGACCGGCGAGCGCGACCCCGGCGGCGGCGCCGATGCCGAACAACGCGAGGAGGACGGGCAGCCGGCCTTCGCCTTGCGAGGTCGCAAGCGGGGCGAGGTAGGTGAAGACGGCGAAGGTGGCGCCGTTCACGAGCGCGCCCCTGCCGAGCGCGGCCAGCACCCGCGGCCGCTTCACCACCGCGAACTCGACTTTGACGGGCACGCTCGCGATCTCCGTCTCGGGCGCCCACCGCGCAATGGCGGCGAACGCGGGCACGGACACCAGCGCGACCGCCCAGAACGCCGAGCGCCACCCCCACGCCTGCCCGAGCACGGCGCCCGCCGGCACCCCGGCGATGCACGCCAGCGTGGTCCCGGTCAGGACGACGGCGGTTGCCCTCCCCTCGGCTCCGGGCGCGGTATCGGCCGCCACCGTCAGCGCGACGGCGAGAAACCCGGCCGTCGCCAGCGCGGCCACCAGCCGCGTGACGAGCAGGACCCCGAACCCGGGCGCCAGCGCCCCCGCCACGTGCACCGCGACGAACACCCCGAGGTATCCCAGCAACGCCACCCGCCGCGGCCACCCCCGGCCCGCGACCGCCAGCACCGGCGCCCCGATCACCATCCCCACGGCGAACACGGCAGTCAGCGACCCCGCCGCGGCCACGGAAACCCCCAGGTCCCGCGCGACCTCGGGCACCAGGCCCGACACCATGAACTCCGACGTCCCCTGGGCGAACACGGCCAGGGCGAGCAGATACGGCAAAACACGCAAGACAGACACTCCTGAGATCGACGTGACCGTCCTGTTCGGACGGTGGAAAAAGGCACGATCGATCGGAGCGCGTGGCGTCAGCCCTAGGGAACACAGCCCCGGGGAACACGGCCACCAGGGAACACAGCCGCTAAAGAACACGGCCGCTAAAGAACACAGACCCCGCAACGCCACCGCTCGACCGGTGGCGCCACTCTGTTGGCCTCAGGACTCCCCACGGCGCGCACGGTAGCAGCGCCGCGTGGTGGTGCCGGACGGTTTTCCACCGGGGCCGCCCGACCACGCGGGCCTGCGCCGGGATTCGCGGCGCCGAAACGGGCCATGGGCCGCAAAAATCACCTGCCAAGAGGCCAAGGGCCACCCTCGGTGGTAGTTCCGGGCAGTGGTCACGATGGGTAGCGCTCGAACGGAGCAGCGAGCCGGGATCGTGTCCTTCGTTCGGCGGCGTCGCTCTACCGTGGGTCTCAGTAATCTTCTCCGCCATGAACGACCGAAGGACCGGGATTCGCACGGTCCAGATGGCGGGCCTGGGCATCGTCGCCGGGCTGGGGTTCCTGGTGGCGAGCCTGTGGTGGTCGGCGGCCACGTGGTGGAGCTGGCTGGGCGGGAGCTTGCTGGTGGGGCTGCTGACGTGGATCTTCGTGTTCGAGCTGCTGCGGCTGGGGCGAAGAGACGACGACTGAACCATCCCGGGCAACCAGGGCCCAACGGCACAAGAACGGGGCCGCCCCAGGGACAAGGGCGGCCCCGGAAAAGAAGGCCCTACTTCGTGAAGTACCAATCCTCAGGGCTGCGCGCCGTCTGCACGGCCGGGAACGAGACGCCGCCGAGGTCTTTCGCGACGACCTCCGTCGTGCCGCGCAGGGGCATGTTGATCTGGCCCGGCAGGGTCTTCGTCGCGTAGTCCTCGTAGGCGGCGAAGGCGTTCTTGTCGTCGCTGTGCAGCGTGGCCTCGATGAGCTTGTCCAGCTGCGGGTCGTCGTAGTTGCCGATGTTGCCGGTGGAGCCGGGGAGCAGCAGCTGGTCACCGGTGGGCACGGCGTTGTACTGCTGGTACCCGAAGTAGCCCATCTGCCAGTCGCACGCGGGGCCGGAGCCGTGACAGTCGCTGACGTCGCTCAGCACCGCGTTGAACTCCTGGCCCTTCAGGTCGAACACGATGCCCGCCTCGGCGGCGTCCGACTTCCACTGCTGCATGATCCGCCCGTACGCCGGATTGCCGGTGGAGTACTGCAAAGTGAGCTGCAACCGCGTGCCGGCCGCGACGCCGGCGCCGCACTGGTTCGGAGCGGTGCCGGGCGCGGTGCACGTCATGGCGCCGTTCTGCAGGGTCCAGCCGTGCGACGTCAGCAAGGCTTTCGCCTTCGCCTTGTCGAACGGGTACGGGCCCGCGCCCCGTTCGGCGGCGGTCACGTAGGAATTGTCCGGGTTGATCGGCACCGGGCCGGTGGTCACGGTGGCGTAGCCGCGGTAGGCGACGTTCACGTCCGTTACCTGGTCCAGGGTCTGCTGGAACGCCTGCCGCACATAGAGCTGCTTGAACACGGCCCCGAACTTCGGGTTGTCCATGTTCAGGATCGTCGAGCTCCAGCCCCACGCCGCGGCGGGCACGAGGTTGTAGTTGGCCTGCAACGGGTTCGTCGCCGGCAGCTTCTCGTTCGCCTTCTTCTGCGGCAGGTCCGCGCCCTGCACGCCGCCGACGGAGATGGTCCGGCCGCTGCGCAGGGTGTTGAACTCCGCGCTGGTGCTCGTGAACGGCTGCATCTTGTAGTGCGCGAGGTGCGGCTTGTCCGGCCCGCTGTACTTCGGGTTCGGGTCGTAGCTGATGTTCCCCTCGGCATCGAACGACGTGAGGTGCCACGGGCCGTCCACGACCTGCCACAACGGATCCGTCGCGTAGGTCGAGAGGTCCTTGCTCTTGGTGAACAAGTACTTGTACACCGCGTCGCACTTCGCGCGGTCGTCCGCGCAGCCGCCGCTGCCCGCCGCCGCGGAGTCGGAGGTTTTGTCCCACGCCATCGGCAGCGGCGCGATCTGCGCGAGCTCCTGGCCGGTGAACCACGTCGGCGAGTACGAGTCCGTGAGCTGCAGCGTCACCTGCTGCGGCCCGGTCGCCGTCGCCGACTTCACGTTGTCGGGGAACTGGCCCGGCACGTAGCCGTACCAGTTGGCCTTCTCCGCGAACATCATGTTCATCCAGAACACCACGTCGCGAGCGTTCACCGTCTCGCCGTTGGACCACTTGTACGGCTTGACGTTGATCACCACCTTCGTGTTGTTGTCGCTGAACACGGGCGGGTCGGCGAGGCTCTTGCGCGTGTTGACCCCGGTGCTGCCGTTGGCGTCGCCGAACCAGTACAGCTCGCGGTACATCAGCTGCTGCAGGTCACCGGTGGCGTAACCGCTGTTGTGGGCCGAGTCCACGAACGGGAAGATCCAGTTCGGCTGAGTGCCCGGCGGTTCGGCGAACACGGCCGTGCCGCCTTCGGTCGGGGTACCGCCGCCGGAAGACGAGCTCCCGCCGCTGCACGCGGTGGCGAGCGCGGCCGCGGCCAGCACCACCACCGGCGCCACGAGTGCCTTGCGCAGTCTCATCCGTTCTCTCCTTGGTAGACCTTCGTCGCGTCGTGCTCACGAGCGGCGTCGAGCGGGAAGTGACAGGCCGCCTCGTGCCCGGCGCCGAACGGCCGCAGCACGGGCTCCTCGGCGGCGCAGATCTCCTGCGCGAACGGGCAGCGGGTGCGGAACCGGCAGCCCGACGGCGGCGACATGGCCGACGGCAGCTCCCCCGACACCCCGGCGCCGTGGCGCGCGGCCCACGGGTCCGCGACCGGGACCGTGTCGATCAGCCCGCGGGTGTACGGGTGCCGCGGGTTACCGTGCACCTCGGCGGCCGGGCCGGTCTCCACGAGCTTGCCGAGATACATCACGCCGATGCGCTGCGCCAGGTACCGCACCACGGACAGGTCGTGCGAGATGAACACATACGTGAGCCCGTGGCGCTCGCGCAGGTCGTTCATCAGGTTCAGGATCTGCGCCTGCACGGACACGTCCAGCGCCGACACCGGCTCGTCGGCCACGATCAGCTTCGGCTCCAGCGCCAGTGCCCGCGCGAGCCCGACGCGCTGACGCTGCCCGCCGGAGAACTCGTGCGGGTACCGCTGCGCGGCGTCGGCGGGCAGGCCCACCTCGCCCAGCAGCTCGCGGACGCGCCGGCTGCGCTGCGCCCGCGTGCCGGCGCCGTGGATCTCCAGCGGTTCGGCCAGGATCGCGCCGACGCGCATGCGCGGGTCGAGCGAGGCGTACGGGTCCTGGAACACCAGGTGTGTGTCGCGGTGGCGCTGTCGCAACTCGGCCCCGCGCAAGGAAGTCAGCTCCGTGCCGCCGATCCGGATGTGGCCCGCCGTCGGTTCGTCGAGCCCGACCACGGCCCGGCCGACGGTCGTCTTGCCGCAGCCCGATTCCCCGACCAGGCCGAAGGTCTCCCCCGCCGCCACGGAGAAGCTCACGCCGGCCACCGCGGACACCGTGCCCGTGCGCCGCCGCAGCACCGCGCCCTTGGTGACGGGGAAGTCCTTCACCAGGTTCTCGACTTCCAGGAGCGGCGCGCCCGCTGTCGGCTCCGAGGCCGGCGCGCCCGCCCGTTCGTGCACGCGGACCACGGCCGACGGCTCCTCGACGCCGGCCGAACCGACCGGGTGGAAACACGCGTACTCGTGCCCGGCCACGTCGGCGCGCAGCTCCGGCTCCTTCTCGACGCACTCATCGGTCGCGTAGCGGCAGCGCGGCGCGAAGCGGCACCCGGCCGGCGGCTCGCGCAGATCCGGCGGCAGGCCGGGGATGCTGTAGAGCTTCTCCCCCGACTCCGCCGAATTCTCCGGCAGCGCCTCGAACAACGCCTCGGTGTACGGGTGACGCGGATTGCCGAACAGCCGGCGCGTGTCGGTGAGCTCCGCGATCTTCCCCGCGTACATCACGGCGACGCGATCGGCGCGGCCCGCGACCACACCGAGGTCGTGCGTCACCAGGATCACGGCCATGCCGAGGCGCCGGCGCAGGTCGTCGATCAGCTCCAGGATCTGGTGCTGCACGGTCACGTCGAGCGCGGTGGTCGGCTCGTCGGCGATGAGCAGCTCCGGCTCGCACACCAGCGCGCGGGCGATCATCACGCGCTGGCGCATGCCGCCGGAGAGCTGGTGCGGGTAGTCCTCGGCCCGCTTGCGCGCGTCCGGCAGCCCGACCAGCTCCAGCATCGCGACGGCGCGCTCGTGCAGTTCCCGTCGAGAGAGCGTCGAGTGCAGCTCCAGCGGTTCGCTCACCTGGCGCCCGATGGGCAGCGACGGGTTGAGCGAGGTCATCGGGTCCTGGAACACCGTGCCGATGCGCTTGCCGCGGACCTCCCGCAGCTCGGCGGGGGTCATGGCCGCGACGTCGTCGCCGCCGAGCAGGATCCGCCCCGACGCGATGTGCCCGCCGGACGGGAGCAGCCGCAGGATCGACAGGGCCGTCATCGTCTTGCCGCAGCCGGACTCGCCGACGAGCCCGAGCAGCTCGCCGCGCCCGACTTCGAGCGTCACGCCGTCGACCGGGTGGACGACGCCGTCGCGGACGTCGATGGTGGTGTGCAGGTCTTCCAGGCGCAAGACGGGGTTCATGGGGTTCAGCGCCTCCGCAGCCGCACTTCGAGCGCGTCGCGCAGGGCGTCGCCGAGCAGGTTGAACGCCACGACCACGAGCATGATCGCGATGCCGGGGCCCACGATCATCCACCAGTAGCCGTTCTGCACGAATTCGGTGCCGTTGGACAGCATGTTGCCCCAGTCGGCGTGCGGCGGCGCGATGCCGAGGCCGAGGTAGCTCAGCGCCGCCACGAGCAGGATCGCGTCGGCCACCTGGAAGGTCGCGTTGACCACGATGGTGCCGATCGCGTTGGGCATGATGTGGCGCAGCACCACGCGTTTCCCGCCGCCGCCCATCATCCGCACTGCCTGCACATACTCGCGGGTGCGCAGGGAAAGTGTCTCGCCGCGCACGAGCCGGGCAGGACTGAGCCACGCGCCGAACGACACCACCAGGATCAGCAGCCCCAGCGTCGGCGTGAAGATCGCGGCGAGGATCAGCAGCAGGAACAGCGTGGGGATGGCCAGCAGCGTGTCGACGATCCGCATCATCACCGCGTCGACGAACCCGCCGACGTAACCCGCGATGGCGCCCCAGAACGTGCCGAACAGGGTTGCGAGCACCGCGGCCGCGACGCCGATCTCGAGCGACGACCGGCCGCCGACCATGAGCCGGCCGAGCTCGTCATAGCCCACGTCGTCGGTGCCCAGCGGGTGGCCCGCGCCGGGCGGCTGGTTGGCGCCCGCGAGGTTCGTCGCGATCTGCTCGGTGTGGTACACGAGCGGGCCGAAGAAGCAGAACAGCACGAACAGAACGATCAGCACGAGCCCCGCGACCGCCAGGCGGTTCTCCAGGAAGGCTCGCAGGGTCGCCCGCGCCGCCGATCTCGGGGGTGCCGCTTGGTGGGTCATCAGTAGTTCACCCTCGGGTCGAGCACGGCGTAGCCGATGTCCGCGAGCAGGGAGCCGGCCACCGTCGCGAGCGCGACGACGAGCCCGATCCCCAGCAGCACCGGGTAGTCGTGCACCTGGGCACCCTGGATGAACGTGAAGCCCATGCCCGGGTAGTTGAACACCTGCTCGGTGATGAGCGCGCCCGCGAACAGCTGCGGCAGCGACAGCCCCAGCAGCGTGACGATCGGGATGAGGGAGTTGCGCAGCACGTGCCGCGTGAGCACCTTGCCCTCGCTCGCCCCGCCCGCGAGCGCGGTGCGCACGTAGTCCTGGCTCAGGTTCTCCATCACCGACGAGCGCGCGTACCGGCTGAACGACGCGATGGTGATCAGCGCCAGTGTGACCACGGGCAGCACGAGCGCGGGCGCCTGCGACAGGATCTCGCCCAGTGAGTCCCCGCTCGGCCCGAGCGGGGAGAACCACTGCAACTGCACCGCGAACAACAGCACGAGGATCTCGCCGAGGAAGAAGCTCGGCATCGAGTAGAACGCGAACGACAGGCCCGTGGCCACGTAGTCGCCCAACGTGTTGCGCTTGCGCGCCTGGTACACGCCCAGCGGCACCGCCACCACAAGAGCGACCAAAGTGGACAGTGTCATGAGCAGGATCGTCTTGGGCAGGTGATCGGCGATCACGTCGGTCACCGGCTGGTTGAGCTTGTACGAGTAGCCGAGGTCACCGTGCAGCACGCGCCCGGCCCAGGTGAGGAACTGCGCGACCAACGGACGGTCGTATCCGTTGTCGTGGAGGAAGGTCCGGATCTGCAGCTGCGTGGCCTTCGGCCCCAGGATCGCCCGGGCGGGCCCACCGGGCAGCAGCTGCAGCAGCACGAAGGTGAGCACCGCGACCAGCACGACCACCACGACCGACTGCAGGACGCGGCGCCCCAGGTACCCCGCCATCAACCGTCCCCGTGATCGTTCCAGTACTTGCCTGGTGCATACACCTACACCGGCAACGGCTCACCTGTCCACGGCGTCCACGGAAACTGACGTGCTGTTGTCCCACCTGGTGATCTTCCTACTTTCGGCGCTAGCGCTCCCGAAGTGTCCGATGTAGATGATCGGCAAACCGGACAATCCGGGGCACACCGTGATACACGACCCTGCCCCGCGTTGTACGGATCGTGTACGGAACGGGCACAGACTCCTCACCGTTCGCGACGGACGAGTGAAGGAGCTGAGTGTCGTGCTGGGGAAGACAGTCGGGAAGACAACTGCCCGCCGCGTGGTCGCGGCAGTGCTGGCCGCGGGCGCGGTCACCACGAGCGGGGTGGCGCTGGCAGCGCCCGCGAATGCCGCGCCGGCCAGGTCGTGGCGCGCCGATCTGTCCCACGTCGACGGTGACGACGTCAACGTCGAGGCGGCGGACGGAGCGCTGACGCTGAAGGATTCCGCCTGGCACAGAACGGATCTGCTCACCGCCGGCAGCCAGGGTTACCTGGTCTCCGCCGCGCGGCAGCTCGCCTCGCCGGTGAACCGCGTGACGACGAAGGTCGCCGCGGACCTGCCGAAGGGCACCGACGTGCAGATCGACGTGCGCGGCCGCACCGGCGCCGACGACTGGACCGAGTGGACGCCGGCCGGCGGGCAGGCCGCGACCTTCGGCCGCGCGGTGAGCGTGGTGCAGGCGCGGATCTCGCTGTCGAGCACCACCGACGGCGTGCGCCCGACCGTGCGCGAGGTCGACCTCGACGGCACGCTCGCCCCGCAGGCCAACGCGCTCGCGGTCACGACCCCGCTGACCTACACGATCTACGCCACGCGGGAGGGCCTCACCGGCCACACCACCGCCAACGGCCACGTGATCACGGCCAACGACCACTTCGTCGCGCTGCCCTCGGGGAAGGCGACCTCGCCCAAGGGCACCGGGAACTACACGGTGAAGGTGTGCCGCACCGACGGCAGCCGCTGCGAGTACGCGCCGGTATGGGACGTCGGCCCGTGGAACACCAAGGACGACTACTGGAACCCGGCCTCGATCCGCTCGGAGTACAAGGACCTGCCGCAGGGCCAGCCGGAGGCGTATGCCGCCTACCACAACCACTACAACGGCGGTAAGGACGACCTCGGCTACACCGTGGGCAACCCGGCCGGCATCGACCTCGCCGACGGCGTGTTCAACTCCGGGCTCGGGCTCGCCGACAACGGCAACGTGAAGGTGACCTACCTGTGGACCGGTTCGGCCGCCGCCACCGGCGTCGTGAGCACCGCCGGCGACCCGATGAACGTGCGCGCCAGCGCCAGCACCACGGCCGCCGTCAAGGGTCTCGCGGCGAACTACGCCAAGGTCAGCATCGAATGCTACGTCAACGGTTCTTCGGTGACCGGAACGTTCGGCACCAGCACGATCTGGGACCGCATCGGCGCGGACAACTTCATCTCCGATGCCTACGTGAAGACCGGGTCCGACCTCCCCGTCGCCCCGCTCTGCTCCTGAGTTCGGCGGTGACCGGTCCGGCGGGGACACTCCGCCGGACCGTTCACCTTGACCCGCAACGCTTTTTTCCACCCGGTTCAGCGACACCGGTTTCCCCTCGGCCCGGCTATCGTTTCTGCCATCGTTTTCTTTGCGCCGAGGGGGTTTTCATGCCGTGGACACGACTGTTCGGAAGAGGTCCGAACGCGGTGCTGGCCGCGGCCGTGCTCAATACTTCACTGTTCAGTGCCGCGGTGTTCGGTGCGGCGGCGGTGACCACTGTGGTCGCCGGCCCGGAAGCGGCCGCGCAAGGCGCGATCGTGGGCGGGGAAAAGGCATCGCTGGCCGACTACCCGTACGCGGTGTACCTCGTGGACGATGCGGGCACGCAGTTCTGCGGCGGCGTGATCGTGGGCAGCTCGGCGGTCGCGACCGCGGCCCACTGCGCCGAAGCGGTGGCCACGAAGGACATCCGCGTCGTCGTCGG
This sequence comes from Amycolatopsis sp. NPDC051372, assembly GCF_040682095.1. Lineage (NCBI taxonomy): Bacteria > Bacillati > Actinomycetota > Actinomycetes > Pseudonocardiales > Pseudonocardiaceae > Amycolatopsis > Amycolatopsis sp. NPDC051372. The sequence goes on along the minus strand of NZ_JBFBAF010000008.1, from coordinate 72,384 downwards.
CCGGGAGGACAAGCGAACGAACGAGGGCAGCACGTTCGCCGTCACGAAGGCCTGGGTGCACCCGGACTTCGAGAAGGCCGAAGAGGGCGACGACATCGCGGTGCTGACCGTGCGCGGCCTCCTGCCGGGCCGCGCGGCGTCGGTGGCCCGCGACACCGACGGCTACGCCCCGGGCACGAAGGCCACCGTGCTCGGCTGGGGCCGCGTCGCCGACGGCGGCGAACGCTCCGACTACCTGCGCAGCGCCGTGGTGCCGATGGTCGGCGACTCGACGTGCGAGCAGGCCTACGACTCCTACGATCCGGCGAGCATGGTGTGCGCGGGGTACCGGCAGGGCGGCATCGACGCGTGCAAGGGCGACTCCGGCGGCCCGCTCGTCATCGGCGACACACTCGTCGGGATCGTGTCCTTCGGCGACGGCTGTGCGAAACCCGGCAAGCCCGGCGTCTACACGCGCGTGACCACGTTCGCCGGCGCGATCGCCCAGCAGACCCGCGGCCACTGACGGTCCACACTAGACTTACTCGGCGCCGACCGACGAGCGCAGCACCTCGAGGAAATCCGCGACCGGCTTCGACCGCGGCGCCTCGGGCAGCGTGACCGCGGTGACGCGCCGGGCGAACCCGCGACCCGCCGGCGGACGGTCGGCGAGATCCTTGCGGTGCGCCGCCAGCGACAGCCGCGGCACGAGGCTCACACCCATGCCCGCGGCCACGAGCCCTTGCAGCGACTGGTAATCCGCCGCGCGGAAGGTGATCTGGGGTTCGAACCCGGCGATGCGGCAGATCGTCTCGTACGCCTGCTCGTACGGCGCGCGGTGCGTGCGCGTCACCCACTGCTCCCCGGGCAGGTCGGCCAGCGCCACCTCTTCCGCGTCGACGAGCGGGTGGTCCAGCGGCAGCACGACGTGCAGCGGGTCGTCTGGCAGGGCCACGTGGTGCAACGCGCGGTCCACGGGCTGCGGCGCGAAGTCGTAGCCCCACACGAGGACCACGTGCGCGGCGCCCTCGCGCAGCCGGCTGAACGCGTCGTCGCCGTGAGTGGCCGACAGGCGCAGGCGCACGCCGGGGTGCTGTTCGCGGAACGCCTTCACCACCGGCGGCAGCAGCTCGACCCCGGCGGTCGCGAACGCCTCGATCCGCAGCTCCGCCGGGTCGGTGCCGAACGAGCGCACCTCCTGCTCGATGGCCGAGAGCTCGCCGACCAGGCTCTTCGCGTGCGCGGCGAGCACCTCGCCCGCCGGGGTCAGCTCGACCCCGCGCGGCAGTCGTTTGAGCAGCGACATGCCGACCTCGCACTCGATCACCGACATCTGCTGCGAGACCGCCGACTGCGTGAGCTGCAGCCGGTGCGCGGCCGCGGTGAACGAACCCCCTTCGACCACCGCGACGAGGATCCGCAGGCGCCTGACGTCCAGCACAGGCGCCTACTCGCCCGTGACGGCGTACTGCGGTGCCCGCCCGCCGAGGGTCGCGTCCACGAACGCGACGGCGGCCCGCGCGTTCTCGAACCGGAAGGTGAGCAGCACGGTGTCGAACCCGTCGGAGGAGCTCTGCTGCTTCTCGAGCCCGTCGACGATCCGATCCAGCACCCGCCGCTGCTCGCCGAGCAACGGCGCCGGGTCGGCCCCGCGCCGTTCCAGCAACGCGAGCTTCACCAGCAGCTCCGAGCGCACGTCACGCACGTGCCGGGCCGGCCGGGCGAGCCACTCCGCCACGGCCGCGTGGCCTTCGGGTGTGGCCTGCACGAGCGCGCGCGGCGGGCCGGAGTCGCCGGGTTCGGTGCCCGCGCCCACCACGAACCCGCGGGCCAGCAAGCGGTCCACAGCGCGGTAGACGACGGGTTTCGGCAGCCGCCAGACACGGCCGACCTCGCCGGCCTCCGACGTGAGCCGCACGAGCGCGAAACCGTGCGTCGGGGACTCCGCCACCAGGCAGAGCACGATCCACTCGCTCAGTGACAACCCAGCGGACAACCCGGCTCCGTCTTCCCCGTCCGACTTTCCCACGTCCGACACTGTAGCCCGTGAGTAGTCTCGGTGATACTAGTCGTGGAAGATCGGGCCGGGCCGCCGCTCGTTGTCGTCGAGCGCTGCCGGGCCGCGCTCAGCCCCGCAGCGTGGCGCGCCCCGCGTACCGGGCCTCGGTGCCGAGCTCCTCCTCGATGCGCAGGAGCTGGTTGTACTTCGCGGTGCGGTCGGAGCGCGAGAGCGAGCCGGTCTTGATCTGGCCGCAGTTGGTGGCCACGGCGAGGTCGGCGATCGTGGTGTCCTCGGTCTCGCCCGAGCGGTGCGACATGACCGCGGAGTAGCCGGCCTTGTGCGCGGTCTCGACGGCGGCGAGCGTCTCGGTGAGCGTGCCGATCTGGTTGACCTTGATGAGGATCGAGTTCGCGATGCCGCGCTCGATGCCGTCGGACAGGATCTCCACGTTGGTGCAGAACAGGTCGTCGCCCACGAGCTGCACGCGGTCGCCGATGGTGTCGGTGAGCTGCTTCCAGCCGGTGTAGTCGTCCTGCGCCAGACCGTCCTCGATGGACACGATGGGGAAGCGCCGCGTGAGGTCTTCGAGGTAGGCCACGTGTTCTTCGATGCTGCGCTTGCGGCCCTCGCCGGTGTAGTCGTAGACCTCGCCGGTGTAGAACTCCGACGCGGCCGGGTCGAGCAGCAGCGCGATGTCCTCGCCCGGCGTATAGCCGGTCTGCTCGATCGCGCGCACCACGAACTCGAGCGCCTCGTCGGCCGAGCCGAGCTGCGGCGCGAAGCCGCCTTCGTCGCCGACGTTGGTGTTGTGGCCGGCCTCGTGCAGCGACTTGCGCAGCGTGTGGAACACCTCGGAGCCCATGCGCACGGCGTCGGCGAACGTCTCGGCGCCGACCGGGCCGATCATGAACTCCTGGAAGTCGATCGGGTTGTCGGCGTGGGCGCCGCCGTTGATGATGTTCATCATCGGCATCGGCAGCAGGTGCGCGTAGACCCCGCCGACGTAGCGGTAGAGCGGCAGGTGGCTGGCGGCCGCAGCGGCCTTCACCACGGCCAGCGACACCCCGAGCGTCGCGTTGGCGCCGAGACGGGCCTTGTTCGCGGTGCCGTCGAGCGCGATCAGCGCGCGGTCGACGTCGGCCTGCGCCTCGGCGTCGAGCCCGGTCACGGCCTCGGCGATCTCGCCGTTCACCGCGTCGACGGCCTTGCGCACGCCCTTGCCGTGGTAGCGGGACTTGTCGCCGTCACGCAGCTCCACGGCCTCGCGCGTGCCCGTGGACGCCCCCGACGGCACGGCCGCGCGCCCGCGCGACCCGTCGGCCAGCTCCACATCGACCTCGACCGTCGGGTTCCCGCGGCTGTCCAGCACCTCGCGGCCCTTGACCCGGACGATGCTTGTCATGTCGCTCCTCGGAGGTTCAAGCCGGAGCGCTCGTCGACGAGACCGTGGGCACTGCGGCGGCAGGCGGCACCACGGTGAGCCGCGAATCACGGGGAGGCTAGCAGAAATCCACTGAATCGATCCGGAGTTCCCGGGGACGATCGCGCCGGTCACGTCCCGCGCGAACCGCCGGCTGCGCGACGATCCCGGCCGCGTACCGCTCGTTCCCCGGATTCAGGATCACGATCGAATCACGAACCGCGGCCCGAGCGTCATGACCCATCGCAGGCGATCGCACACGGTCGGCGATCCCGGTCACCGGTACGGCACTCCTCCGCCCGGGTTGTGACAAGGGACGTGCGGAGTTCTGCGAAGCGTAACCACGGCTTCTCCTCACCTGCATCGGCCCGAACGACTCTCGGGACGTCAACACCTGCCGCCCTACCCGGGCGAAAAAAAGGAGAGTCCCCGATGTCCCGTCTCCCCCGACGCACGGCCGCGGCCGTCCTCGGCGTGGCCGCCGCCTTCCTCCTGGCCGCGTGCGGCCAGAGCGCGGCGACGAACACCGGCAACGCAGCCGATGGTGGCGGTCGCAACCCCGATGAGCTCGTCTTCTCGGCGGTTCCGTCCGAAAACGCGCAGAGCCTGCAGCAGTCCTTCCAGCCGGTGATCAACCTCCTCGAGAAGGAGACCGGCAAGAAGATCAAGTTCCAGCCGGCCACCGACTACGCCGCGGTGATCGAGGCGCAGCGCAGCGGCAAGGTCGACATCGCCAACTACGGCCCGCTCTCCTACGTGCTCGCCAAGAACAGCGGCGTGAAGGCCAGCCCGATCGCCGCCGGGATCACGACCAAGGGTGAAACGCCCGGCTACAAGTCCTACGGCATCACCAAGGCGGGCTCGCCGATCAAGAGCATCGCCGACTTCAAGGGCAAGAAGATCTGCTTCGTCGACCCGGCTTCGACCTCGGGCTACCTGTACCCGAAGGCCGCGCTGCTGCAGGCCGGCATCGACCCGGTCAAGGACATCACCCCGGTGATGACCGGCGGCCACGACGCGTCCGTGCTCGCCGTCAATAGCGGCCAGTGCGATGCCGGCTTCGCCGAGGACGTCATGGTCGACAAGATCCTGATCGACAAGGGCCAGCTGAAGCAGGGCGACATCAACACCGTCTGGAAGTCCGACATCATCGCCGGCTCGCCGGTCGCGGTGGACGACGACCTCTCCGCCGACCTCAAGGCGAAGATCACCGACGTGTTCCAGAACAAGGCCAACGTCGACTACCTCACCGCCAACGGCTTCTGCTCCACCGCCTGCAAGGCGGTCGACGACGCCGGCGACTGGGGCTACGCGAAGGTCGACGACGCGTTCTACGCCGGTGTCCGCAAGGTCTGCGCGACCACCAAGGACAAGCAGTGCACCGCGTCGTGACCGACGAACCGGTCATCGTCTTCGACAGCGTCAGCAAGCACTTCGGGCCTGAAGTCCGGGCGCTGGACGAGGTGTCGCTGAAGGTCCACCCGGGTGAGGTCGTGGTGCTGCTCGGGCTCTCGGGCTCCGGCAAGTCCACGCTGCTGCGCCACGTCGACGGGTTGCAGCGGCCCACCGGCGGCTCGGTCACGGTGCTCGGCACCGATGTCGGCAAGGCCCACGGCAGTGAGCTGCGGCGCCTGCGCCGGCGGATCGGGTTCGTGTTCCAGCAGTTCCACCTCATCGGCAGCCTCACGGTGCTGGAGAACGTCTGCGCGGGCGCCCTCGGACGCCTGCGCGGGCCGCGGCTGGGCCTGTTCACCTACCCGAAGTCCGTCCGGATCGAGGCACTCGGCCACCTCGAGCGCGTGGGGCTGCTCGACCGCGCGTTCCAGCGGGCCGACACGCTTTCAGGAGGCCAGCAGCAGCGCGTCGCCGTGGCGCGGGCGCTGATGCAGCGGCCGGAGATCCTGCTCGCCGACGAGCCGGTGGCCTCGCTCGACCCTGAGTCGTCGGCTCAGGTCATGGCCCTGATCCGGGAGATCGGGGCCGAGCAGAAGCTCACGGTGCTGTGCAGCCTGCACCAGGTCGATCTGGCGCTGAGCTGGGGCGACCGGGTGGTCGGCCTGCGCGGCGGCCAGGCGGTGCTCGACACCCCGGTGGCCGGGCTGGACCGCGACGCGGCCATGGGCCTGTACGCCAAGGTGGCCGCGGCCCCGCTGCCCGTGCCCGCGGCCGTCGGATGACCGCCGCGCCGCCGCTGTCCACCGCCCGCGTGGCGCAGCGGTCCCTCGCGCGGCCCCGCGCCGGTGGCACGGCGGCGTGGCTGGTCCTCGCCGCGATCGTCGCCGTCGGCGTGTGGGCGGTGGCCGACCTGAAGATCAACGTCGCCACATTCGTCGACAGCGCCGACAACGCCGTCGACTTCGCCGGCCGGATGTTCCCGCTCGACTTCCCGCCCGTGGGCGAGCTGCTGGAGCTGTGCGGGAAAACGCTGGCGATCGTGGTGTCCGCGACGTTGCTGTCGGTGATCATCAGCGTGCCGCTGGCGATCCTCGCGGCCGTGAACACGACGCCGCACCGCACGATGCGCGTCGGGGCCCGCACGCTCATCGTGCTGGCCCGGGCCGTGCCCGACGTGGTGCTCGCCATCGTGTTCTTCCGCATCTTCGGCCTCGGCGCCATGACCGGGGTGCTGGCCATGGGCCTGCACTCGGTCGGCATGGTCGCCAAGTTGTACGCCGACGCGGTCGAGCAGATCGACGAAGGCGCCCGCTCAGCCGTACGGGCGGGCGGCGCCGGGACGTTCCAGGAGCTCGTGACCGGCGTGCTCCCGCAAGTGCTGCCTGCGTTCGTGGCGACCGCATTGCACCGGCTGGACATCAACCTGCGGGTCTCGGTGGTGCTCGGGTTCGTCGGCGTCGACGGACTCGGGTACGCGATCGCCACGGCGTTCCAGCAGCTCGACTACCCGCGCGGAATGGCTCTCGCCCTGGTGGTGCTGCTGCTGTGCGTGGCGGTGGAGCTGCTCTCGGGCGCCATCCGCCGCGCGCTGCTGCGCGGGCAGGACACCCGCAAGATCGTGGCGATCCCCGTGCAACGGGGGAACCAGGTCAGTCCCGGGTGGACGTTCCGCCGGGTCGGCCAGGCCGCCTACGCGCTGGTGACCGTGCTGGTGATCGCGGCGTCCGCGTGGGGTGCCGACCTCGACCCCGCGCAGTTCTTCGGCGCGCTGGGCAATCTCGGGCAGACGGCCGGGCTGTTCTGGCCGCCCGAGACGGCCGGGATCTTCGGGCAGCTGCTCGACGACCTGTGGGTCACCGTGCAGATCGCGCTGGGCGCCACGGTGCTCGGGGCGGTGCTGGCGGTGCCGATCGGGTCGCTGGCCGCGCGCAACGTCGCGCCGGCCGCATGGGTCGCGCGCACGTTCCGGCTGATCGTGGTGCTGATCCGCGGCATCCCGGAGCTGGTGCTGGCGATCGTGTTCGTGGTGATCACCGGGCTCGGCGCGGTGGCAGGCACGCTGGCGCTCGCCGTGGGCGCGGTCGGGCTGCTGGGCAAGCTCGTGGCCGACTCGCTCGAGGAGGTCGACCCGGGCGTCGAGCAGGCGATCCGGGCGACCGGGGCGGGGCCGTGGCAGGTGTTCTTCACGGGCACGCTGCCGCAGGCGGCCCCCGCGTTCGTGGCCCACGTGCTCTACCAGCTCGACACGAACATCCGCTCGGCGACGCTGCTGGGCATCGTGGGGGCGGGCGGGATCGGCTTCGACCTGCTCAGCGCTTCCCGGGTGATCGAGTTCGGTGTGGTCACGACCGTCCTGCTGCTGGTGTTCGCCACGGTGCTGCTCGTGGAACTGCTCGCGGTCTGGCTCCGGCACGTCGTGCGCTGAGCCGCCGGCAACAAGTGTCGCTGATGTTCACCTTCGGGCGTGCGGGCGTTGGCCACGGCGCAGTTGTCCGGACAAGCCCGGCGAGCACTGTGGGTGACATGACCTCGACGAGGTACCTCGACATCGCCGACCAGCTGGCCACCGAGCTGGTGGCCTACGCACCCGGGACGCGGGTGGCGAGCGAGCCGGAGCTCGCCACCCGCTTCGGGGTCGGCCGGGCGGCCGCCCGTTCGGCGCTGCAGGAGCTGGAGCGCCGGCTGCTCGTGCGCCGCGTGCAGGGCGCCGGCACGTTCGTGAGCCGGCGCATCGACTACGTGATCTCGCACAGCCGGCCGCCGTCCTGGCACGCCACGGTGGCGGCGGCCGGGGCGACGCCGCGGTCGCAGATCAAGGGTGTGGAACGCGTCGAGGCCTGCGAGGCGGCCGCCCGGCAGCTCGAGCGGCCGGTGGGCTCACCCGTGCACCGGGTGATCCGCCACTTCTACATCGACGACCTGCTCGCCTCCTGGACCGAGGAGCTGATCCCGGTCGACGTGGCCCCGAACCTCGACCTCGCGCTGCACAGCGTGGAGTCGGTGGACCTGGTGCTGCGGCAGCTGGGCGGCGTGCAGCCGGTGCGCGCGTGGTTCCGGGCGAGTGTGGACATCCCGCCGGCCGAGGTGCTGCGCGGCCTGCAGATCGAGGCCAGGGTCCCGGTGTGGTGCATCGAAAGCGTCAACCGGGACGCCGAATCCGGCCGGGTCCTCATGACCAGCAGCGCGTGGACGCGCATGGACGCCGTCCGCGTGGTGGTGGAGCTGGAAGACCCGGCTTTCCCCGCGAAACGTGAAGGAGAACAGGGTGACTGATCCCTTGAGCCGGGAGGAGCGCTGCGGCCTGCTGGCCGAAGCCGAACCCGGCGAACTGCGGGCGCTTGCCGACGCCTGTCTCGCCGACGGCGCCGACGTGCGGGTGCTGCTCGCGCCGGAGGTCGGCTGCGTGCAGACCCAGGTGCGTGAACCCGTTGCCGGTGAACGGTTCCTGCTCGGCGACGTGCTCGCGTGCCGCGCCGAGGTGGAGCTCGCCGGGCATCGCGGCTGGGCGATGCGCCTGGGCGACGACCGCGCGGCTGTGCTCGCCGCCGCGGTGCTCGACGCCGAGGTCGAGGCCGGCCGCGCGCACGCGGCCGAAGTGGACGAGCTGTGCCGGGAGGTCGCGCGCCGCCTCGTCGAGCGGGAAGAACGCGAATGGGCCGAGCTGGCCCCGACCGTGGTCGAGTTCGAGGAGCTGACGTGATCGCCATGACCGCCACCACGCCCACCGCCGTCCTGCGCCCCGCGGGGTCGCAGCAGGTGTTCCGCACGCTGCTGGAAGCGCTTTCCCGTCCGGGTGCACCGCAGGACCTTCCCCAGGATCTGGTGCGCAGCACGGATCCCGCGGTCCTGCCGGTGCTCGCGCTCGCCGACCTCGGCACCAGCGTCTGCGTGCTGGAGGAGAGCACGAAGTGGGCCGACGCCGTCGCGCTGGCGACGTCCGCGCCGATCCGGCCGCTCGAGCTGGCCCGCCTCGTCGCGGCCGTGCGCCCGGTGACCGCCGACGAGATCACGCGCTTGTGCCGCGGCACCGCGCCGGCCCCGGAGGACGCCGCGCTGGCCGCCCTCGCAGTGTCCGATGTGGACGGCGGCGAGCGCCGCTGGCGAATCTCCGGCCCGGGTGTGCCCGGCGAACTGACCCTAGCCCCGCGCGGCCTGCCGGAGGGCTTCGCCGCCGCGCGCGCCGAAGCCGTGGCGGGCTACCCGGCGGGGATCGACGTGCTGCTGGTGACGGACGACGGCCGCGTCGTCGGCCTGCCGCGCACCACCACGATTGTCGAGGAGGACTGATGGGGTACTCGGGAGCCCGGGGCGGGCTCGAAGCCATCCTCGCGGCCGAAGACCTGGTGCGCCGCGCCCGCGACCACGCGCCGGTGGCGTGGGCCGACACCGGGCAGATCGTCGCGCGGTTCCGGCTCGCGGTCGACCGTGTGATGGGCGAGGCCGGCCTGTTCGACGAGGACACCGCCGCCGCGGCGTTCCGCCAGGCCGAAGGCGACCCGCTGGAGGCGTCGCACCTGTTGCGCGCCTACCGCTCCACGCTGCCGCGCCTGGCCGTGGGCGAGCCGGTGGACCCGGACGAAATGCTGATCCTGCGCCGGATCGTGCCGGCCTTCCGCGAGCCGGACGGCCCGCAGTTGCTGGGCCGCACCACCGACTACACCGGGCGGCTGCTCGAAAAGCCGGTCGATGCACCGGAAGCCGGCGAGCACGTGGCGGGCACTCCGAAGCCGCGCACCGACGAGCAGCGCCGGCCGCGGCGGTTCCTCGACCTGCTGCGCGAGCTCGACCTGGCCGTGGATCACCGCGGCGAGGCCGAGGACGCCGAGCCGTTCGACCTCACCCGCAAGCCCGCCCGGCCGCCGGCCCCGCGCTCGGCCGCGCTGGCCGCCATGGCGCGCGCGGAGACGGGCGCGCTGGTGTCGTTGTGGTACCGCTCGATCCTGGGACCCGACGGCAACCTCCACGAGGTCACGCTCGGCGAGGTCCGCCACGGCCGGCTGCCGCTGCGCGTGAAGCACCCGCACACCGGGAACCCCGTGTCCGTCGGCGACTTCCGGGTGACCGAGGCCGAGGCCATCGAGGATCTCAACGGCGCCGAAGAGGACCGCAGCCGCTTCGACGTGGGCTACGGACTGTGCTTCGGCCACAACGAGCGCAAGGCCATCGCGATGGCGAACCTCGACATCGCCAACCGCCGCTTCGGCAAGTCCGGCCCGCTCGAGCAGCTGCTGCTGCTGACCACCGACGGGCTCGACTCCGGCGGTTTCCTGGAGCACCTCAAGCTCCCGCACTACGTCACGTTCCGCTCGATGGTGGAACGCAAGCGGGCTCTGCAGGCCGCGGCGGGCACCGGTGAAGGGCCGGCGCCCCGGCAGACCGAGCCTTTCGGAGGGGAATGCTGATGAGCACGACCGAACAACTGCTCACCGAACTGGAAGCCGTCGCCGAACCGGCGGGCATCCTCGACGAGGGCGGCAAACGCGAGGTGCGCCGCGCGGCACTCACCGCGGTGTGCGTGCCCGGCTACCAGGTGCCCTTCGGCTCCCGCGAGATGCCGGTGGCCCGCGGCTGGGGCTCGGGCGGCCTGCAGGTGACGCTCGCCGTCGTCGGCACGGCCGACACCGTGAAGGTGATCGACCAGGGTGACGACGCCGGCGTGAACGCCACCAACCTGCGCCGGATGATCGCCGCCACCACCGGGGCGACCGAGACGGCCGACACGCGCGAGGCGACGATCGTCCAAACGCGACACCGCGTGCCCGAGGAGGCGTTGTCGGAAGGCGACGTGCTCGTGTACCAGGTGCCGGTGCCGGAACCGTTGCGCGGCGTCGAGAAGTCCATGGCCGAATGCGGCCGGATGCACGCCGAGGGCGACTACTCGGCGATGTGGGTGAGCCTGTACGAGGACATCGTCCGCAACGGCATGATCACCCGTACCACCGGCTACCCCGTGCTCGTCGGCGGCCGGTACGTGATGGCCACGACGCCGATCCCGCGGTGGGACGTGCCGAGGCTGCACCAGTCGCCGCAACTGAACCTCTTCGGCGCGGGCCGCGAGAAGCGCATCTACGCCGTGCCGCCGAACACCGACGTGAGACCCCTGACCTTCGACGACGTGCCGTTCGAGGTCGAGTACACGCCGGGCGCGGTGTGCAAGCTGTGCGGACGCGACGACACGTTCCTCGTCGCCGCCGGCACGAGCGGCGCCTACGCCTGCAGCGACACGGAGTGGTGCGCCCGGGTGCGCGCGGGCGACGCCGACGCCGACGCCCACTACCACCGCGCGCCGCTGAACCTGCTGCCGGATCCGAACCGGCGGGCCCGCGCCACCGTGACTGCGGAGCACCGGGAGATGCCGCGGCGCGAGATCGCCGCGGACGCCCCGGAGTGGGCGCTGAAGGTCACCGGCATCGGCAAGGTGCACGGCGCGGGCGGCGCGGACGCGGTGTCCGGCACCGGACCCGAGCACGGCACGGCGGTCAGCCCCGCGACGGGCGCGATCGTGGCGGCCTGGGACGTGTCCTTCGACGTCGCGCCGGGCGAGGCGCTGGGCGTGATCGGCGAGTCGGGCTCGGGCAAGTCGACCGTGCTGGCGTGCGTGATCGGCGACGAGCGCGCCACCGCCGGCGAGGTCCGGCTGGCCACTGTGGACGGTGGCCGCACGGACCTGATGACGCTGCCGGACGCGCAGCGGCGCGGCCTGCGCGTGGACTCGATGGCCGTGGTGCACCAGAACCCCGCCGACGGGCTGGACCTGCGGGTCAGCGCGGGCGGCAACATCGCCGAGCGCCTCACGGCGGCGGGCTGGCGCGGCTACCACGACATCCGCCGGCGCGCGGCCGAGCTGCTCGACCGCGTGGAGGTGCCGCTGTCGCGGATGGACGATCCCGTGGGGACGTTCTCGGGCGGCATGCGCCAGCGCGTGCAGATCGCCAAGGCCCTGGCCACCGAGCCGCCGGTGGTGCTGCTCGACGAGCCGACCACCGGGCTCGACGCGTCGGTGGCCGCCGGCGTGCTCGACCTGCTGCGCGGCCTGCTGTCCGAACGCGACATCGCGGCCGTGGTCGTGAGCCACGACTTCTCCGTGATCGACGCGCTCACCGACCGCACGATCGTGATGCAGCTCGGCCGCGTGGTCGAGCGCGGCCTGACCGACCAGCTCTTCCACGACCCCCACCACCCCTACACCCAGCGGCTCGTCGCCGCGGCCCGGAGGTGACCCCCGTGTCCCCCGTCCTGTCCTTGCGCGGCCTGCGCAAGTCGTTCACGCTGCACACGATCGACGGCCGCACGGTGCACTCGCTGCACGGCGTCGACCTCGACGTGCGCGCCGGCGAGCACGTGGCGCTCGCCGGGCCCAGCGGGGCCGGCAAGTCGTCGCTGCTGCGCTGCGTGAACCGCACCTACCTGCCCGACTCCGGCTCGGTCGGGCTGCGCACCGCCGACGGCACCGAGCTCGAGCTGACGGAGCTGCCCGACCGTGCGATGGCCCGGGTGCGCGGCCGCGAATTCGGTTACGTGTCCCAGTTCCTGGCCGCTCCCCCGCGTACCGGACCGCTCGAAGTCGTGGCCGCGACGGCCCGGCGGCGGGGCGTGGATCGTGCCGAGGCGCGGGAAGCCGCCGCCGAAGCGCTGAAGCGGCTCAACCTCGACGAGGCGCTGTGGGACGTCGACTGCTCGGTGCTCTCGGGTGGCGAGCGCCAGCGCGTGAACCTCGCCGCGGGCACCGTCCGGCCGCCGCGGCTGCTGCTGCTCGACGAGCCGGTGTCCGCTCTGGACCCGGCCAACCGCGAGTCCGCCCTGGAGCTCATCGCCTCGCTCACCGCGCGGGGCGTGGCCGTGCTGGCTGTGTTCCACGACCTCGACGCCATGCGGCGCCTGGCTTCCCGCGTCGTGCTGATGAGCGACGGCCGCATCGCTCGCGACGGCGCGCCTGAAGAAATCCTGGAGGAAGTGGCATGACGACTGCCGACGTTCTCACCACCGCGGAGGCGGCATGACTGCCGAAGTGTTCGAGTCCCGAACCGATCAGTGGACGCTCGGCGCGCCGCCCGCGGACTACGTGCTCGGGCACGTGCGCGCGGTGCTGCCGGACCGCGTGCTCGACGACGCGCTGGTGGCGGTGCGCGACGGCGTGGTCGCCACCGTTGAGCCGCACGCGCCCGGCGTCGAGGCCGATGTGGACGGTCAGGGCCTGTTGTGCGTCCCCGGTCTCGTCGACGTGCACAGCGACGGGCTGGAGAAGGAGCGGCTGCCCCGGCCCGGCGCCGAGCTGCCGATGGAGTTCGCGCTGCTGTCGTTCGAGGGCAAGCTGCGCGCGGCGGCGGTGACGACCGCGTTCCACGGCGCCGGGTTCGAGCAGAGCCGCGGGCTGGCCCGCACGGTCGAGCGCGCCCACGACGTGTGCCACGCGGTGGACGAGCGCTCGGCGAACCTGGTGGACCACCGGATCCTCTACCGGCTCGACGTCCGCTCCCCCGAAGGCCTTCAGGCGCTGCAGAGCCGGATCGCCGAGGCGCCGGACACCGGTGTCGCGCCGCTCGTGTCGCATGAGGACCACACGCCCGGTCAGGGCCAGTACGCCGACCGCAGCTATTACGAGCGCTACCTCATGGGCGTGCGCGGGCTGTCGGAGCAGGAAGCGGCGGACCACGTGACCAAGCTGATCTCCGAGCGCGACGGCCGGCTCGGCGTGCGCGAGGACGCGATGGGGTGGCTCGGCGAGCAGGCCCGCGCGGGCCGGATCCGCCTGCTGGGCCACGATCCGGCGTCGGCGCAGGAAATCGGCGAGCTGGTGGAACGCGGCGGTTCCGTCGCCGAGTTCCCGACCACCGTCGAGGCGGCGCGAGAGGCTCGCGAACACGGCCTGCCCGTGGTGATGGGCGCGCCGAACGTGCTGCGCGGCGGTTCCCACAACGGCAACGCGTCGGGCCGGGACCTCGTCGCTCTGGGCCTGGTGACGGCGCTCGCGTCGGACTACCTGCCCTCGGGCTTGCTCGCGGCGGCGTTCGCGCTCGTCGACGACGGCCTCGTGACCCTGCCCGAAGCCATCGCGCTCGTCACGAGCGGTCCCGCGGCCGTCGCGGGGCTCGACGACCGCGGCCGGCTCGAAGCCGGCCGGCGCGCCGACCTCGCCCTCATCGCGGCGGGCCCGCGGTGGCCGGTCGTCCACACCACCCTGGTGAGCAAGGCATGACCGGGCTCGCGAGGGAATCGAATCGACACAGCGCTTCGCGGCTCAGCCGCGGCGCCGAGCGCAGCGAGGTGCGCGCATGAGTTTCATCGGATGGCCCGTGCCCGAGCCCGTGATCCCCGAGGGCACGCACCCCGCCCTCGCCGACGCCACCCGCGCGGCCGTCGCCGCGTTCGCCGCGGCCCGGGCGAAGCACACCCGCGCGGAACTGGCGGAGAAGGTGCAGATCGGCGCCGACGGGACGCCGACGATGCGGCTGGACATCCTCGTCGACACCGCCGTCGCCGAGGTCGTGGACTCCCACCGCGTGAACCTGCTGAGCGAAGAGATCGGCGTGATCGACCACGGTTCGTCGGTGACGCTCGTCGTCGACCCGGTCGACGGCACCGCCAACGCGGCGGCCGGCGTGCCGCTCTCGGCGTTCGCCGGCGTCGTGGCCGTGGACGGGGTCGCGACCGAGGCCCTGACCTGCTGGCTCGACACCGGCCGCTGCTGGCACGCCGTCGCCGGCCGGCCGACGCCGTATCGCACCACGGGCCGGCGTGAGCTCGACGGCGCGGCCGTGAGCCTGCTGCGCCCGCACGGCTCCGACGACGACGCGTGGTGGCGCGTGGCCAAGCGCGCCTCGCGCGTGCGGATCCTGTCCACCAGCTGCCTCGAGGCGGCCCTGGTCGCCGAGGGCTCCACCGACGCGTTCGCCGACGCGGGCTCCGACACCCACCGGATCATGGACCTCGCCGCGGCGATGGTGATGGTCCCCGCCGCCGGCGGCGCCGTGCTCGACGTGAACGGCCGTCCGCTGGAGATCGACCCCGACCTGACGCGCCGCTGGTCCGGTGTCGTCGCCGCCACCCGCGAGCTCGCGGAAGAGCTCGTCAGCACGCTGGAGGAGAAGCCGTGACCCTCACCCGAGAAGCGCTGGCCGAGCTCGTCGACGGTCTTGCCGGACTGCCCTACGGCGGCGAGGCCGTGGACCAGCGCACCCACGCGCTGCAGGCCGGCTGGTTCGCCGCGCGGCACGGCGGCGACGACGAGCTCGTCCTGGCCGCGACGCTGCACGACATCGGCCGCGCCCGGGCCGTCCGCGAGGAGTGGCCGGGCCTGCCGCACGAGCTGTCCGGCGCCGAGTTCGCGCGCCGCCACCTCGGCGAGCGCGCCGCGTGGATCATCGCGCAGCACGTGCCGGCCAAGCGCTACCTCGTCGCCACCGACGCCGAGTACCACGACCACCTCAGCCCCGCGTCCGTCGCGTCGCTGAAGGTCCAGGGCGGCCCGATGACGGCCCCGGAGGTCGTCGAGTTCGCGTCCCACCCGAACGCCGAGGAGGCCGTGCTCGTCCGCCGCTGGGACGACGACGCCAAGGACCCGAACGGCCCGGTGCTGGCGACCGCCGACGTGGTCGCCGCGTACGACCGGTTCCTCGCGAGCCGCTGACGCGGTTTCGCCGCCTATGCCCGAAAAGTTCCGGTGCGCGGGTGTCCTGATTGGACCGTCCGGCCCAAAGCGGACACCCGCGCTCGGAGACACTTCACGCGGCTGACAGGTCTCGTTCATCACCGCGTCGGCCTGCGCGCCTAGGTTCTCCTGGCCGAAGCCGAGGAGGGTCATGTCCGAGACCAGCAAACACACCGTAAGCCGCCGGGGGGCTCTGGGCCTGCTGGGCGCGGGCGCCGCAGTGCCCCTGCTGGGCACCGGAGTGGCCGCCGCCGCGCCGCAGAGCGCCGCGTTCGTGCCGCAGGTCGGCTCCGGCACCACACCGGTGCAGGGCCTGCACCTCACCTTCGGCCGTGACCCCGCGCGCCAGATGGTGGTCTCGTGGATCACCGAAGCCTCCGTGCGCAAGCCGCGCGTGCTGTACGGGACGCTCGACGGCGGCTTCGGCGCGGTGGCGCAGGCCGACACGCGCACGTACGTCGACGGCACGTCCGGCCGCACCGTGTGGGTGCACCACGCGATGCTCGACCGGCTGCGTCCCGGCACCGAGTACATCTACGCCGCGCAGCACGACGGCGCGACGCCCGACGCGGCCACCTTCCGCACCGCCCCGAGCGGCCGCTCGGCCTTCACGTTCACCAGCTTCGGCGACCAGTCGGCGCCGCAGGTCACCTGGAACGCCGCGGGCGCCGTGGGCCTCGACGCGAACTCCACGCCGGCGACCAAGGACATCGTCACCGGCATCGAGACGGTCGCGCCGCTGTTCCACCTGCTCAACGGCGACCTCTGCTACGCGAACCTCGACGTCGACCGCGTGCGCACGTGGAACAACTTCTTCACCAACAACACCCGCTCCGCGCGCTACCGGCCGTGGATGCCCGCCGCGGGCAACCACGAGATCGAGAAGCTCAACGGCGAGATCGGCCTCGGCGCATACCAGGCCTACTTCCAGCTGCCCTCCACCGAGACCGACCGCGAGCTGGCCGGCCTGTGGTACGGCTTCACCGTCGGCTCGGTGCGCGTGATCGTGCTGCAGAACGACGACAACGCCCTGCAGGACGGCGGCGACGTCTACATCAACGGCTACTCCGGCGGCCGCCAGCTCGCGTGGCTGAAGAAGGAGCTGGCCGCGGCCCGCGCGTCGAACGACATCGACTGGATCGTCGTCGCGATGCACCAGGTCATGATCAGCACGTCGGACGCCAACGGTGCCGACCTCGGCCTGCGCGAGAAGTACGGGCCGCTGTTCGACCAGTACGGCGTGGACCTGGTGCTGTGCGGGCACGAGCACGACTACGAGCGTTCGCTGGCCGTGCACGGGGTCGTCTCCGGCAGCGAGACGCTCACGCCGAACCCGGTCTCGACGGCGACCGACAACATCGACGCCTCGCACGGCACCGTGCACATGATCCTCGGCGGCGGCGGGGTCTCCGGCACGACCAACGGCAGCTTCTTCAAGGACGGCACGGGCAAGGTCATCACCGCCGTCTCCGCCAAAGCAGACCCGGGCACGGGCAAGCGCGTGTCGACCTACGTCGAGGAGCAGGCCGTGTGGAGCGCGGTCCGCGACGAGGAGCACCCCTACGGCTTCGCGTCCTTCACCGTGGACCCGGGCCGCCACCGCGGCGACACGACGACCATGCACGTGACCTACTACAACGTGAACAAGCCGCACGGCGAGCTTTCGGTGTTCGAGAAGTTCTCGCTGCACCGCCGCCGCTCCGACGGCTGAGCGGAATCTCCGAGGGCGGGGCGCCATCCGGGTGGGCCGGGATGGCGCCCTTTTCCGCGTTCGGGGACTGTTCGGGGCGCGCGTTCGGCGCTCGTCAACCCCTCTTGACGGCCTTCACCCCGAATGATCATCGGACCCCTTTCGGGGGGACGGTTCGGGTCGGTCGCGCGCTACGGTTCCCAGCACCGGTGCCCGGCGAGGACAACCGTCCTCTGTGGACACACCGGCCAGCGAGGAGCACCCGCCGATGGACCACACCGCGACCCCCTTCGTGCTCGACCCCGCCGCGCGCGACGTGCACGGCGAAGGCGCGCGGCTGCGCGAACGGGGGCCGCTGACGCCGGTCGAGCTGCCGGGTGGTGTGCCGGCGTGGGTGGTCACGAGCCCCGCGGCGTTGAAGCAGCTGCTCACCGACCCGCCGTGTCGAAGGGATCCGCGACGGCACTGGCCCGCCTACCGCGCCGGCGAGATCCCCGAAGACTGGCCGCTGCACATCTGGGTTTCCGTGCAGAACATGTTCACCGCCTACGGCAGCGAGCACCGCCGGCTGCGTTCGCTGGTGTCGCAGGCGTTCACTCCCCGGCGCATCGAGGGCATGCGGCCGCGGGTCGAGGAGCTCACCGCGGACCTGCTCGACGGTCTCGCCGCCGGGCCCGCGCACACCGACCTGCGCGAGAACTACTGCTACTCGCTGCCGATCGAGGTGATCTGCCGGCTCGTGGGCGTGCCGGAGGAGTCACGGCCGGGGTTGCGCGAGGGCGTGGCGGGACTGTTCGCGACGTCGGCCACGGCGGAGGAGGCGACCGCCAACGTCGCGCGGCTGTACGAACTGCTGGGCGGCCTCGCCGAGACCCGCCGCGCCGAGCCCGGCGACGACCTGGCCACCGTGCTCATCGCCGCGCGCGACGACGACGGCTCCGCCCTGACGGACGCGGAACTGCTCGATTCGCTGATGCTGGTGATCACGGCCGGGCACGAAACCACGGTCAATCTCCTCGACCAATCCGTGGCCGCGCTGCTCACGCACCCCGCGCAGCTGCCCTCGTGCTCGACGGCGACCGCGGCTGGTCCGACGTGATCGACAAAAGCCTGCGCTGGCAGTCGCCCGTCTCCCACCTGCCCCTGCGCTACGCCCTGGCCGACATCGACGTCGCCGGCACCACGATCCACGCCGGGGACCCGATCCTGGCCTCGTTCGGCCCGTCCGGGCGCGACGAGGCGTGCCACGGGCCCGACGCCGGGGTTTTCGACGTGACGCGGGCGAACAAGTCGTCACTGGCCTTCGGCCACGGCGCGCACTACTGCCTGGGCGCGCCGCTGGCCCGGATGGAGGCCGAGATCGCGCTGCCCGCGCTGTTCGCCCGGTTCCCGCAGCTGGCACTGGCCGTTCCCGCCGAGGACTTGCGCCCGCTGGCGTCGTTCATCACCAACGGGCACGAGTCTTTGCCGGTGCGGCTGTTGTGAGCTTCAGCCCATCGACCCGATGTGCTCGGCCTCGATGCGCAGCATCAGCCGCACCTGGTCGCGCCCGCCGTACCACGCGTAGGGCTGCCCGGTGTAGCGGAGGGCGAGCTTGTCGATGTGCTCGGCGGCGCCCTCGGTGGTCGCCTCCAGCACGCGCCCGCGGACGGTGAAGTAGCGGAACGGATGCGTCGCGTCCGCGATGTTCAGCGCCACTCGCGGGTCGCGCTCGATGTTGCGCACCTTGCGGAAACCCTCGACCGTGTTGACGAGGATGTGCTTGCCGTCGGTGTCCACCCACGTCTGCGTCAGCTGCGGCGAGCCGTCGGGCATGGTCGTGGCGATGAAGCAGAGGCTCGGCTGTTCCAGCAGAGCGAGAAGACCGTCGGGGAGATCCATGGGTCTCACGCTAGCCACCGGATGCGGGGGTAATCGAGTCAGGTTCCGGGCTGGATTCCCGGGTTCCGGGGACCAGGAGCAACGGGACACTGAGGACACAAAGGACACCCGCGGCGGCGATCGCGACCCGGACGTCCGTGGCGCTCGCGAGGAGGCCCGCGGCGACGATGAACAGCGGCCGGACCAGGCGGCTGCCGGCGGACCAGCCGGCGAGGACTCGCGCCATCATGTCCTCGCGCGTCAACGTCATGCGGTGGGCGCTGAACAGCGGGTTGAACACCCCGGCGGCGAGCAGCAGCAGGGTGTCGATCGCCAGGAACGCGAGCACGCCCCCGAGGCCGGGCCCCACGAACGGAATGGCCAGCACCCATGGCGTGCGGGCGATTCCGGCCCAGATCAGCACCCGGCGCGTGCCGAAGCGCGCCGCCAGGCGGGGTGCGAGACGGGCGCCCAGGACGCCGCCGAGGCAGGGCAGGCCGATGACCAGGCCGTACTGCCACGGGCGGAAACCCAGGTCGTCGAGCATGAACACGGTCTCCAGCGGCGAGATGGCGAGCACGGCGGAGCCGAAGAGCAGCGCGTTGGCGAACAGCAGCGCGAGTTCGCGCCTGTGCAGCAGGTAGCGCCAGCCTTCGAGCAGGTCACGGCCGACGTGCGCCGGCGTGGTGCGCGCGGGTGGCGGTGGCTCCGGGCTGCGGAGCGAGCGCACGCCGAGGGCGGACGCGAGGTAGGAGACGGCGTCGACCAGCATCGTCACGGCCGGGCCGGTCAGCGAGACCAGCACTCCGCCGACGGGTGGCCCGGCGGAGTTCACCGTCCAGCTCGCGGCTTCGAAGCGGCTGGCGGCTTCGGCACGCTGGCGCGCGGTGACCAGTGCCCGAAGGTGCGCTCCGCTGGCGGCGGTGAAGGCGACGAGCGCGACCGTCTGCACGGCACCGACCACGTACAGCTGAGCCAGCGACACCACGCCCAGCCCGATCGCCACCGGCACGCTCGCGAGGGCGACGAACCGCACGACGTCGGCGGTGATCATCACCGGCCGTTTGCGCCGGAACTCCACGAACCCGCCGATCGGCAGGGAGATCAGCGCGCCGGCGAGGCCGGGGATCGCGGCGAGCAGGGACACCTCGGCGGCGGACGCGTGCAGGATCAGCACCGCCACGAGGGGGATCGCGCCGTAGCCGATGGCCGAGCCCGTCTCGCTCGCGGTGAACGCCCACCACAGCCTCCGGAAATCCGCCCCCAGCCCCCGCATCCGGATGACGATAACGGGGCAGGGCCGCCGAAATGACCATCGGGGCAGCCGCAGCGGTACTTTCGGACCCGTCTCTCACGCCGCCCGGCACTTCCATCGCGGCTGGTGGAACGACATCCCGCACGACCAGGCCGGAAAGGTGACATTCGCAGCGACATCCGCCACCTCGGCCCTGGGCGGATAATCGGACGGGTGGACGACGGACGCGCCGGCAAGGTCACTTTCGCGGACCTGGAGCTGCTCCTGAGCTTCGCCGACACCGAGCACTTCGGGCAGACCGCCGCGGAGCTCGGCGTGAGCGTGGCGACGGTCCAGCGCGGAATCCGCGCGCTGGAGCGGAAGCTGGAGATCCGACTCGTGGAGCAGGACGGCCGCCGCGTGCGGATGCTGCCGGCGGGGCACGTGCTGGTGCGCGAGGCGCACGCCGTGCTGCGCGCGCGATCCGACGCGGTCGGCGCGGCGCTCGCCGACGCCGGCGAGCCGCAACGGCTCCTGCGGATCGCGCACACGTACTCGCTGGGGCTGGGGTTCGTGCCCTGCGTGCTGGCCGACCTGCTCGCCGAACGGCCGGAGCTGCGCCTGCGCTGCACGCAAAGCCCGGCCACCGGCGTCGTCGAGACGCTGCTGCGCGGCGACGCCGACGCCGCCTTCTCGTCGGTGGCGCCGACCGAGTCGGACCTCGTGGTGGAGCCGCTGTTCACCGAGTCGCTGCTGCTGGCCGTCCCCGTCGGCGACGACCTCGCCGGGCGCGAACGCGTGTCGCTGCGAGCGGTCAGCGAGCGGCCGTTCGTCGCCATGGAACCGGGGTCGAGCAGCCGCACGCACATGGTCAACGCGTGCGCGCGGGCCGGCTTCGTCCCGCGGATCACGGTGGAGGGCAACGACCTGTTCGTCGTCGAGTCCATGGTCGGCGCGGGGATCGGGGTGTCGGTGGTGCCGGAGGGCATGAACGATCACCAGCACCCCCGCATCACCCGCATCCCGATCGACGACCCGTCGTTCTCGGGCCGCACGATCTTCCTGGCATGGCACCGCAGCTCCACCGTCGCCGACAGCGTGCAAACCCTCGCGCGCATCGCCCGCGCCCACGGCAAACGCATGTCCCGACCGTTGCGCCGCGCGCAATGATCTCGCCGCGCGATGGAGTTGTTCACCACCACCCGGCTCCCTACGCTTCGTGATCATGGCCGCCACCTTCGTTCACCCGAGGACTCCCGAGTCCTCCGCGTGGGTGTGCGCGACCCCTTCCGCGGCAACCCTGCGCAGCCTGGGCGGGCTGCCGGGTCCGACGGCGCCGGCTGTGCGGTCCGGCCGCAGGGCGGACCTCCGGGGCAGCTTGCCGACCCGCCCGGGCACGCCGAACAACTCGCCATCGGCCGCCGCGCACGAAAGCAGCGGCAACAGCCAGGGCGCGCCGGCAGCTCGGAAGGTGGGCCCGCGCCGCCGGGAAATCGGCCACCCGCATGCGGCCGCGACGCCAGAGCGAATGGCGCACCCCGGCCGCAGACTGGGCGGGCCGCGTTCCGACGGCGGGCTCCGCAAGGGAGTTCGCGACGTCCTCGTTCTCGGTCTCGGGGCAGCACGGTGGCGGGGCGCCGCCGTGGGGGGCCTGGGCGCGGTGCCCGAGCCCGGGGTGCTGCTCGTGGCGGACCCGGCCGGCCGAGGGGGCCGACCGGTGACCGCGGGCAGCACCAGGGGCGTGTGCCGTGGCCGTTCCACTGTCTCCACCTCCCGCTCCGGGATTCCCGGATGCGGAATCTCCCTGGGGAGATTCCGGCTCCGGAACCTGCCGCTGCGAAACCGTGCCCGGCGAGAACTCCGGCTCCGAGCCCTCCCACGCCGAAACCGCGCCTCGCGACACCTCCCGCTCCGAGCCCTCCCCATCCGAGCCTCCGACCCTGCCGCCTCGAGACTTCCCCTCTCCCCGCTCGTGCCCCTTCCGACGATCGAGCAAAAGGAGCCTGTCCCGTGACGAACTCTGTTTCCCTCGCCCGCAAGGCCGACTGGTGAACCCGCCGGCCGTCCAGACCGCCGAGCTCGCCGCCCTGGCGTGCGCGCTCGGTGCCGAGACCGCGCCGTCCGCCGAGGTGGTCTCCGGCGCCGATTGGTGACCCCACCGCGCCCGATCAGGTACCGCCCCGCCACCACCCTCGGCGGGGCGGTACCGCTGTAACCGAAGCGGCACCACCCGCGGCCGCTTCGCACTGATGTCCGAAAGGGACTGGCGTGACGCTGCCCGCCCGGCCCGGCTGCCTCCCCTGGACGCGCCACCACCGGAAAGTGGCCGGCACTCTCGCGCTGTGCTTCGCCTTCGAGCTGGCCGACATCAACTCCTTCGCCTACGTCGCCCCGGCCGTCCACCACACGTTGCACCTCGGGCTGCGCGAGATCTCCGTCGTGACGGCGGCGGGGTTCCTCGGCATGTTCGCCGGCGCCACGGCCGGCGGCCGGGTGGCCGAACGAACCGGACGCAAGCGCGCGCTGCGCGGCTCCGTGCTGTGGTTCTCCGTCTGCTCCCTGGCCACCGCGGGCGCCTTCGACACGATCAGCCTGCTGGCCACCCGCTTCCTCACCGGCTGCGGGCTCGGCGCGATGACCGTCGTCGCGGTCACCTACCTGGCGGAGCTCATCCCCGCGAACCAGCGCGGCCGAGTCCAGGCCGGCACGCTCGCCGTCGGACTGCTCGGCATTCCGGCCATGGCGTTCTTCGGGAGAGCCGTGATCGGGTTGGGTCCGCAGAGCTGGCGGCTCGTTTTCGTCTTCGGCGCGCTCGGCGTCTTCCCGTTGGTGATCAGCGGATGGCTACCGGAATCACCGGCCTGGCGGCGCACTCCCGACGCAGGGACACCACTCCAGCTCTTCCGCGGCAGCTTCGCCCGCCGCACCACCATGCCGGCGACCGTCTGGATCTTCCTCACCATCAGCTACTACGGGTTCGCCTCGTTCGCGCCGACCCTGTTGCAGGAGCACGGTTTCACCCTCACCCACAGCGTCGGCTACACCGCGCTGACCACCCTCGGCGCGGTCCCCGGCGCGCTGCTGGCCTGGCCCGTCGCCGACCGCTTCGGCCTGCGCGGCCCCGTCACGGTGTTCAGCCTGCTCTTCGCCTGCGCGGGTGTCGCGTATGGACTGACGTTCACCCCCGCCGCGATCGTGATCTTCGGCTTCCTAGTGGCCGCGCTGAACCAGACGCTCGTCGCGCTCCTCTACTCCCACACGCCGCGGCTGTTCCCCGCGGAGATCCGCGCCACGGCCACCGGCCTCTGCTACGGCGCCGGGCACCTCGCCAACGCGTTCGGTCCGCTGCTGGTCGGCCAGATCTCCCTGTCGCTGGGCTACCCGGCGGTGTTCGTTTTCGTCGGCGCGTGCGGCGCGGTGGTCGCGGTGGCCGTGCTGACGCTCGCCCCACGTCGCAGTGAGGAACCGGTGCCCGTCACGCGCACCAGTCGGCGATGACCGCTTCCGTGTCGGCGCCCGGCTTCGGCGGCGCAGACGGCAGATCCGGTGCCGTCCGCGAAAACCGCGGCGCGGGAGCGGGCTGCAGCACCCCGTCGAGCTCGACCAGGCCGGCGCGCGCCGCGATGTGCGGGTGCGCCGCGACCTCGTCCGGCTCCAGCACCGGGGTGACACACGCGTCGACGCCACCGAACACCTCGGCCCACTCGTCGCGCGTGCGCGAAAGGAACGCCTTGGTGAACTCGGCCCGCAGCGTCGGCCAGCTCGTTTTCTCCATCTGCGGCGGCAAATCCGCTGACTCCAGGCCGAGCCCGGCGAGCAGCGCCGCGTAGAACTGCGGCTCCAGCGCGCCGACGGCGACGTAGCGGCCGTCCGCGCACACGTAGGTGTCGTAGAAGGGCGCGCCGCCGTCGAGCAAGTTCACGCCGCGCTCGTCGGACCACACGCCGAGGCCGCGCAACGACCACACCATCAGCGCGAGCACGCCCGTGCCGTCGACCATCGCGGCGTCCACGACCTGGCCCAGGCCCGTGCGCTCCCGTTCCCACAGCGCGGAAAGCACGCCGACGAGCAGGAACATCGACCCGCCGCCGAAGTCGCCCACGAGGTTGAGCGGCGGCACCGGCCGCTCGCCCGCGCGGCCGATCGCGTTGAGCACGCCGACGAGCCCGATGTAGTTGATGTCGTGCCCGGCGCGCTGCGCCAGCGGGCCCTCCTGGCCCCAGCCGGTCATCCGGCCGTAGACCAGCCGCGGGTTGAGCGCGTGGCAGTCGGCCGGGCCGACGCCGAGGCGTTCGGTCACGCCGGGACGCAGGCCCTCCACGAGCACGTCGGCCTTCGCGGCCAGCCGCAGCACGAGGTCGCGGCCTTCGGGCGTCTTCAGGTCGGCCGCCACGGAACGCCGGCCGCGCAGCAGCGGGTCCGCCTTGCCGCCGGTGAGGTCGAGCGAGCCCGAGGGACGCTCCACGCGCACGACGTCGGCCCCCAGGTCGGCGAGCACCATGCACGCGTGCGGGCCCGGGCCGATCCCGGCCAGCTCCACGACCTTCAGTCCGCTCAGCGGTCCCGCCACGTGCCCTCCTCAGCTCCGATGCCGATCGCCCGACCCTACCGGGCCTCAGAGCGCCAATTTGGTGAGCAGCGCCACGAGCTGGCGCCGTTCGTCGTCGTCGAGCGGCGCGAGCATCGACTCGTTCACCCGATCGACGACGGGCGTCGCCGTGGCGAGCAGCTCCTCCCCCGCCTGCGTGAGCCGCAGCTCGCGGCGGCGCCGGTCGGTGCCCACCGTGCGGGTGATCAACCCGCGTTCTTCCAGGCGCAGCAGCAGGTTCGCGAGCGTCGCCTTGTCCGTCGCGGCCCGCTGCCCCGCCGCGCCCTGATCGAGCCCCGGCGTCTCCGAGATCGCCACCAGCACGGCGTACTGCGGCTTCGTGAGCCCCGGCAGCGTCGCCTGCCAACGGGCGCCGTGCTCCTGCATCGCGCGCCGCAGCGCGTGGAAGACCGACTCGTCCATCCGGCTCGTCATGATCGCCATGTTAGTATGAATGCGAACGGTTCGTATACGAACTTGTTCGGTGAACGACACGCAGGAGGAGGTGCCGCCGTGCGGCTGATCGTCGGCATGACGGGCGCGACCGGTGCCCCGTTCGGCATCCGGCTGCTCGAGGTGCTGCGCGCGATGCCGGACGTGGAGACGCACCTGGTGCTGAGCCGCTGGGCCCGCACCACCATCCACCTGGAGACCTCGCTGTCCGCGCGCGAAGTCGGCGAACTGGCCGACGTCGTGCACTCGCCCGAGGACCAGGCGGCCGCGATCTCGTCGGGCTCGTTCCGCACCGACGGCATGATCGTGGTGCCGTGCAGCATGAAAACCCTCGCCGGCATCCGCACCGGCTACGCCGACGGCCTGCTGGGCCGCGCCGCCGACGTGGTGCTCAAGGAGCGGCGCAAGCTCGTGCTGGTGCCGCGCGAGACACCGCTTTCGGAGATCCACCTGGAGAACATGCTCGCGCTCACCCGCATGGGCGCGGTCATGGTGCCGCCGATGCCCGCCTTCTACAACCACCCGCAGTCGCTCGACGACGTGCTCGACCACGTCGTCGCGCGCGTGCTCGACCAGTTCGGCCTGTCCGCGCCCGCGGCCCGCCGCTGGACCGGGCTGAACCCGCAGGAGGACCCATGCCCCACGACGACCTCAGGTCGTTCCTGACCACGCTCGACAAAGAAGGCCAGCTGGTCCGGGTGACCGAGCAGGTCTCCCCCGAGCCCGACCTCGCGGCGGCCGCGAACGCCGCGCCGAAGCTCGGCGACGCCGCCCCCGCGTTGTATTTCGACAACCTCGAAGGTTTCACCGACGCCCGCGTCGCCCTCAACGTCCACGGTTCCTGGGCCAACCACGCGCTCGCGCTGGGGCTGCCCGCCGCCACGGGCGTGAAGGACCAGGTCGCGGAGTTCATCCGCCGCTGGGAGACCTTCCCGGTGCCCGTGGAGCGCCGCGAAGACCCGCCGTGGGCGGAAAACGTGCTCGAAGGCGACGACGTCGATCTGTTCTCCGTGCTGCCCCTGTTCCGCCTCAACGACGGCGACGGCGGCTTCTACCTGGACAAGGCCGCCGTCGTCTCGCGCGATCCCGAGGACCCCGGCAACGACGGCAAGCAGAATGTCGGCATCTACCGCCTGCAGGTGAAAGGCCGCGCCGAGCTGGGCATCCAGCCCGTGCCGATGCACGACATCGCGTTGCAGCTGGCCAAGGCCGAGCGCGCGGGCGAGGATCTGCCGGTGGCGATCGCGCTGGGCAACGACCCGGTGATCCCCATCGTCGCCGCCACTCCCCTGGCCTACGACCAGAACGAGTACGAGCTGGCCGGCGCCCTGCGTGGTGCCCCCGCCCCCGTCACGGCCGCGCCGCTGACCGGCCTCGACGTGCCGTGGGGCGCGGAAGTGGTACTGGAGGGCGTGATCGTCGGCCGGCGCCGCGAGCTGGAGGGCCCGTTCGGCGAGTTCACCGGCCACTACTCCGGCGGGCGCAGCATGCCCGTGATCCGCATCGACCGGATCTCCTACCGCACGCACCCCGTGTTCGAGTCTCTCTACCTCGGCATGCCGTGGACCGAGATCGACTTCCTCATGGCCGCCAACACCTGCGTGCCGGTCCACCAGCAGCTCACGGCGGAGTTCCCCGAGGTGCAGGCGGTGAACGCCATGTACACCCACGGCCTGCTGGCGATCATCTCCGCGAAGTCGCGCTACGGCGGCTTCGCGAAAACCGTCGGCATGCGCGCCATGACCACCCCGCACGGCCTCGGGTACCTGAAGACGGTGATCGTGGTCGACGAGGACGTGGACCCGTTCGACCTGCCCCGCGTGATGTGGGCGGTGTCCACGAAGGTCAACCCGGCCGGCGACGTGATGGTGCTGCCGAACCTGCCCGTGGTGGCCCTCGATCCGGCGGCAGACCCCGCGGGCATCACCCACAAGATGATCATCGACGCGACCACTCCCGTCGCCCCGGACGAGCGCGGCCACTTCAGCCAGCCGGTGAAGGACCTGCCGGAAACCGCCGCGTGGGTGGACAAACTGCGCAAGCTGGCCGCACGATGACCGCCCTGGAAGGAGCCCCGACCGTGACCTGCCCCCGTTGTGACCACCCCGACATCGCGAAGCTCGCCGACTCCCCCGTTGCCGGCGTGTGGACCGTCCACCAGTGCGCGCGCTGCCGCTACACCTGGCGCAGCACGGAACCGGCCCGCCGCACCCAGCGTGCGCACTACCCCGAAGCGTTCCGCCTGACCGCGCAGGACATCGCCTCCGCCACTGACGTGCCCACGGTGCCGCCGTTACTGATCCGGCCAAAAGCAGGCCGACCCCCACGCGGCACGTAACCGCTTCTACGAAGCCATTCGGCCGTGACTGTGGTCGGATTGGCAACGATCGGCACAGTAGAGTTTCGGCCATGAGCGACACACTGATGTGGGAAGTCCGCGCCGCACCGGGGCGCCAGCAGGACTTGCTGTCGTGGGTCGAGGCCACCGCCGTGCCGGAACTCACGGCCACGGAGCACTTCGCCGGTGCCGACGTCTACCTGGGCGGCCAGGACCGCGTCGTGGTCATCGCGCGCTGGAACGCCGTTCCCCCGCGCCTGCCCGACCCGCCGGAGGAGCTGCTCGCGCGTCCGGTGGCGCAATGGCCCTTCCAACACCACAGCACCGTCACACCCTGAACCCAGTAAGTTGGGGAAGCCGGGAACACCCTCGTCTTGGAGGTCAGGAATGACAGTCGCGCAGATCGCCTACATCCGTCCCAAAGCGGGCAAAGAGGCGGAGGTGGAGCAGCTGCTGCGAGGGCTCGTCGACGCGGCTCGGCAGGAAGAGGGCACCCTGCTCTACCTGCTGAACAAGCGTGAGGGCGAGTTCGTCTTCTACGAGATGTTCGCCGACCTCGACGCGTTGAAGGTCCACAGTGGCAACGACGCGCTGCGCGGCCTGGTCGCGCGGGCCGACGAGCTGCTCGAGGGCGGGATCACCGTCGACAAGGTGTCCTACATCGACGGAGCCGGCCGCTTCAACTGAAAAACCTCGCGTTCCCACCTCACCCGATGAGGGGACAATGAGGCTGACCCGGTGAACTGCTGGGTACTCCTCGAAACGTCCACCGGAATTCGGCACGACGGAAGGGAGCGAGAGATGGCCGGCATGTTCGACAAGGCCAAGGAGAAGCTGCAGGAGTTCGCGGGCCAGCACCCGGACAAGGTCGACCAGGGCGTCGACAAGGCCGCCGACGTCGCCGACGAAAAGACCGGCGGCAAGCACGGCGATCAGATCCACCAGGGTGCCGACAAGCTGAAGGAACGCTTCGGCGGCGACGAGCAGCAGAAGTAGTCGCGGCCGCACCAAAGAGGGGTCTCCCCGCCGGTATCCCGAGCCGGCCGGGGAGGCCCCTCGTGGTTAGTTCCTGAGGTTTTCCAACGCTTCGTCGAGGTCCACGACGTCGGCGTACTTCGCGTCGAGGTCCACCAGGTTGTTGCCGTGCACGGCTTCCGTGCGGTCCGCGCAGGCCTGCCGCACGATTTGGGGCCGGAACCCGTGGTTCAGCGCGTCCATTGCGGACGCTCGCACGCACCCGGACGTCGAGACCCCGGTGACGACCAGAGTGTCCACACCGGACGCGTGCAAAGTGGACGCCAGCGAAGTGCCGAAGAACGCCGACGCGTACTGCTTGGTCACCACGACTTCCCCCGGCTCGGGCTTCAGCGGGCCGATCTCACCCCAGCCACCTTCGGCGCCTTCCTCGAACGCTTTGAGCGCCGGGACTTTCTGCACGAACAACCCGCCGTCGGCGAGGCCGCGCGTGTAGACCACCGACGTCCACACGACCGGGTGTCCGGCCGTGCGCGCGGCTTCGAGCAACGCGCGGGTCGCCTCGATCGCGGGCCCCGGGCTGGGCAGCTCGAACGGCCCGCCGGCCTCGGTGTACGCGCGCACGAGGTCGATCACGAGCAGCGCGGGCCGCGCTCCCCAGCCGAGCCGGCCGGAGAACGCGGACCCGTGCGGCCCGCTCACGACGCCGACCAGACCGGACGCTGCGGCGCCGGCAGGCCGGTCTCCGCCTCGCAGTTGGCCAGCAGCTCCTCGATCGGCGGACCCATGTCGAACACGGGCAGCTCCGCCGGCCGCGACGCGCGCAGCTGATCGCGCAACGTGTTCGTCGCGTCGGTGTCGACAGTGCCGTCCGCCGCCACGACCACGCCGTAGCCGCGGGCGCCGTCCGGCGTCACGAGACCGCGTTCGACCTCCAGGCCCACCAGCGCGGGGTCGCGCTCCAGCGGGTCGCCCCAGCCGCCGCCACCCCACGTGACGAAGTGAAGCACGTCGCCGGTGTGCACCGGGACGTCGTGGCACTTGCTGGGCAGCACTTCCCTGGTGCCATCCGCGCGGTCGATCCACTTGGTCCCGCGGGCGCCGGGCGCGCCGCCGTTGACGCCCCACGGGTAGGTGAGCCAGCGGTCGTCGTGGATCGCGATCGTGCCCGGCTCTTCGAAGACGTAGGTCACGTCCACGCCGTTGCCGCCGCGGTGCAGGCCCGCGCCACCGGTGTCGGCGACGGTCTCCCAGCGTTCGATGCGCAGCGGGTAGTAGGACTCCAGGTACTCACACGGGATGTTGACGAAGCTCGGCCACAGCGAGTGCCCGTCGGGCCCGTCGCCCAGCGGCCGGCCGGGGATGCCGCCGAAACCGATCGAGTACAGTTGGAACCACTCGCCCTTGCGCTCGCCGCTCGAGTAGTTACCGGAGTACATGAAGTGCGGGCTGGACGAGAAGCCGGCCGCGTTGAGCAGGGCCGGGTTCGTCTGGCCGAGCAGGCCGCCGAAGAGGTCGAACACGCGGCCGATGCCGTGGTTGCGGCCGTTGAGCGAAGCCGGGTGCTTCGGCTTCCAGTAGGATCCGTCCGGAATGGTCACGTCGACCAGCGGGTAGAACCCGTCGTTCCACAGGATCTGCGGGTCGGCCACGGTGATCATGTAGATCCCGAAGAACATCCGGGTGAGGTTCTCGTTGATGTAGTAGTTGATCGGCCCCGCGGCCTGCGGCGAGCTGCCCGTGAAGTCCAGGTGCACCTTCTCGCCGGTGCGGGTGAGCGAAAGTTTCAGTTCGTAGGGGCCGAAACCCACGCCGTCGTCGCAGATGTAGTCGGTGAAGCTGATCGTCTTGCCGTCTTCGAACACCGTCTGCAGCAGGATCTTCATCGCGTCGTAGTTGCGCTGCAGCAGAGCGTCCAAAGCGGACAGGTAGGTCGCCGTGCCGAACCGGTCGCACATCTCCACCACGCGGCGCGAAGCCGTGCGGCAGGCGGCGACGAGCCCGTTGAGGTCGGCGCGGTTCCAGTCCGGCATGCGGACCTGGTTGAGGATGATGCGCAGGGCGTCCTCGTTCAGCTTTCCCTTGCTGTAGAGCTTGAACGGCGGGACGACCACGCCCTCTTCGTAGATCGTGCGCGCGTCGGTGGGCATCGAGGACGGCGTCTTGCCGCCGACGTCGGACATGTGCCCGAACATTGACGCCCAGCCGACGAGCCGGCCCTCGTGGTAGATCGGCATCACGATCAGCCAGTCGTTGGCGTGGCTGATCGCCGCGCCGCACGCGTACGGGTCCGACGTCATGAGCACGTCGCCTTCTTCGATGGTGTCGTCGAAGAAGGCGAGGAAGTCCGGGATGGACAGTCCGAACTGGCCGACCACCATCTTGCCGCTCGGGTCGCCGATGAGCGGGAACTCGTCGTGCTGCTCGCGGATGCCGGGTGACAGCGCGGTGCGGAAGAGCACCTCGTCCATCTCGTACCGGGCGTTGCGCAGTCCGTTCTCGATGAGGTCGAGGGTGACCGGGTCCACTTCGGACCTGGTGATCGCGCCGGTGGCGGTCTCGATGATCTCAGCCAAGGTTCAGCCCTCCAGCGGGGTGATCAGCAGGCTGCCCGACGCGTGCACGGTGGCGGCGTGCTCGGGCAGCACGAGGGTCGTGGAGTCCATTTCGGTCACGATCGCGGGCCCGGCGACGACGTCACCGGCCAGGAGCTTCGCGCGGTCATAGACCTTCGCGTCGAGCTGTTTGCCCGACACGTGGATCGGGTGCGTGTCCACCAGCGCGGCGGCCGGGTCGCCGGTGCCCTCGGCCAGCGTCACGGCCGCCACCGACGGGCGCGGGCCGGTGACGGTGGCGCGGGCGTTGACCAGCTCGTGGTCCACGTTGAGCAGGAAGGAGAACAACCGGTCGTGCTCGGCGTCGAAGTGCTTGGCCAGCAGTTCGAGCGCGGTGTCGGGGGTGTCCAGCGACGCCGGGTCGACCTCGACCGGGATCTCGAAGCCCTGGCCGTGGTAGCGCACGTCGACCTGGAAACCGAGCGTCTGATCGGCGCGGTCGAGCCCCTGCTCCACGAGCCGGCCACCGGCCTCGTCACCCAGTTCGCGCAGGATCTGCACGAGCTCGGCGCCGGTGAGGTCGGCGAAGCGGCGCAGCACGGTGCGGGCCGACACATCCCGCAGGCTCGTGGTCGCGTCGCCCAGCGCGCACAGCACGCCGGGGGACGGCGGCACGATCACAGGCCACGCGCCGGTCAGCTTGCCGAG
Source organism: Amycolatopsis sp. NPDC051372 (assembly GCF_040682095.1). Lineage (NCBI taxonomy): Bacteria > Bacillati > Actinomycetota > Actinomycetes > Pseudonocardiales > Pseudonocardiaceae > Amycolatopsis > Amycolatopsis sp. NPDC051372. The sequence goes on along the minus strand of NZ_JBFBAF010000008.1, from coordinate 40,539 downwards.
GGCGTTGGCGTGCAAGGGACCCGCGCCGCCGAACGCGACGAGCGCGAAGTCGCGCGGGTCGAAGCCCTGCTGCACCGAGACGAGCCGCAGGCCACCGAGCATGTTCTCGTTGACGATGTCGATGATCCCGGCCGCCGCGGCCTCGACGCTCGGCAGGCCCATCGCGTCGGCCACCTTCGCGACGGCGGTGCGGGCGGCTTCGACGTCGAGCGTGATCTCGCCGCCGGCCAGCTGTGCGGGCAGGTAACCGAGGACGACGTTGGCGTCGGTCACCGTCGGCTCCGTGCCGCCCTTGCCGTACGCGGCGGGGCCGGGGTCGGCACCCGCGGACTGCGGGCCGACGCGCAGCGCCCTCGTCAGTTCCGGTACGTGGGCGATGGAACCGCCGCCGGCGCCGACCGTGCGAACGTCCACACTGGACGCCCGTACGGTGAGGTCACCGACCTGCGTCTCGCGGCCGATGCGCGGGTTGAGGTCCTGCACGAGCGCGACGTCGGTGGACGTGCCGCCCATGTCGAACGTGATGAGGTCGCGGTGGCCGCACTGCTCGGCCACCCACACCGCGCCCGTCACGCCGCCGGCGGGGCCGGACAGCAGCATCGTCACCGGGGCGGCGACTGCGGCATCGGCCCCCGAGAGGCCACCGTCGCTGCGCAGGATGGCCAGCTCACCGGCCACGCCGCTGCCGGCGAGCTCACTCGCGAGCGTCTCCACGTACTTCTTGACCTGCGGCTGTACGTAGCCGTTGGCGACGGTGGTGACCGTGCGCTCGTACTCGCGCAGCTCGGGCAGCACGTCCGACGACAGCGACACCGGCACGCCGGGCAGCACGTCTGCGGCGATCCGGGCCGGCGCTCGTGCGCGGAGTCAGCGAAGGAGTTGATCAGCGACACGGCGAGCGCCTGGATGCCGCGGCCGCGCAGCTTCTCCAGCTGGGCCCGGACGTCGGCATCGTCGAGCTCGCGGATCACCGCGCCGTCGCTGGCGATGCGCTCGTCGACCTCGACGGTGTTCTCCAGCGCCGCCAACGGTTCCGGCTTCGGCCAGATGATCCAGCCGGCGAGCCCGCCCGGGACGTAGGAGCGCGCGATCTGCAGCACCTGGCGGAACCCGCGCGTGGTCACGAGCCCCACGCGGGCACCCTTGCCTTCGAGGATGGCGTTGGTGGCCACGGTCGTGCCGTGCAGCACCTGCGCGACTTCGCTCAGCGCGATGCCGGCGTCGGCGCACACCTTCGCGATGCCGTTGCGGACGCCGACCGACTGGTCGGCGGGGGTGGACGGGGTCTTCGCCCGCCAGGTGCCGCCGGTCGTCTCCTCGACCAGCAGCACGTCGGTGAACGTGCCACCGACATCGACACCCAGCCGGTAAGTCTGTGCTGTTGGCCTCGGCTCCGCCGGGGCGTGCGAGATCGCTTTTGAGCCGGAGTCTCGATCACGCGGTCGGATCGGCCGGGGGCCGATCGCACCGCCTGATCGAGACGCCGGCGCGATCTCGCGCTGTGGTTGCTGTTGGCGGGACGAGCCGGCCGTGATGGTGTGGCTGAGGAGATGAGTCACGGGTTCTCCTGATCTTCAGCTGCGCGGATCATGACCGCGCGCGCGTTGCGGATGTGGGCGGTCATCACGGCCCGCGCCCACTCGGGGTCGCCGGCGCGCAGGGCGGCGACGATCTCGACGTGGTGCGCGAGGCTGCGCCGCAGGGACTGTTCGTCGTAGGTGTGGAAGTTGCGCAGCACGACCGGCGCGTGAACGGCGGTCGCGAGCGCTCCCGCGAGCGCCGGGTGCCCGGCGAGCTCCACGAGCCGGGCGTGGAACTCGCGGTTGAGGGGCACCAGCGCGTCGAGGTCCTGCCCGGGTCCAGGGTGACCGACCTCGACCATGTGCGCGGCGAGCTCGTCGAGCGCCGTGAGGTCCGCGTCGCTCGCGTTCGGGGCGGCGAGTGCGGTGAGCTGGGGTTCCAGCTGCGTGCGCAGGTCGAAGATCCCTTCCAGCTCTTCGACGCTCCACTGACTCACGCGGGCCCCCCGGTTGGGAACCAGCTCCACGAGTCCTTCGGCCGCGAGGCGGGTCAGCGCCTCGCGGACCGGGGTCCGGCTCACGCCGAGCCGGACGGCCAGCTCGACCTCGCCGAGCCGGGCGCCCGCCGGGAACTCGCCCTTCAGGATCAGCTCGCGCAATGCGTCTACCGCGCGTCCCGATGAAGTCGCCGCCTGTGTCACCCGTCACCCCGTCTCTCAGATTGTGTGCAATCTAGGCCGACGCCTTGTCGTCCGCAAGGCATGGGGAGTATTTTCGCAGTGGATGTATACAAGGAGGAATTCCGTGGGAAATCTGCTCGGTACCGCCGGAACCCCGCGCAAGCGCCTGCGCGAGCTGCTGACCGCGGGCCCGCCGCTGGTCGCGCCCGGGGCGTACGACGCGCTTTCGGCCCGGCTGGTGGAGCAGGCCGGGTTCGACGTCGTGTACATGACGGGCTTCGGCACCACCGCGTCGCTCATCGGGCGCCCGGACGTGGGCCTGCTCTCCGCCGCGGAGATGATCGACAACGCGACGCGCATCGTCTCGGCGGTCGACGTGCCCGTGATCGCGGACGCCGACACCGGCTACGGCAACGCGATCAACGTGGTGCGCACCGTCCGGGCGTACGAACAGGCCGGCGTCGCGGCGATCCACCTCGAAGACCAGGTGATGCCGAAGAAGTGCGGCCACATGTCGGGCAAGGCCGTGATCTCGCGCGAGGAGATGGTCGGCAAGATCGCCGCGGCCGCCGCCGCCCGGCGCGACCCGGACTTCGTCCTCATCGCCCGCACGGACGCCGCCGCCGTCCACGGTCTCGACGACGCCGTCGGCCGCGCCAAGGCCTACGCCGACGCGGGCGCCGACGTGCTGTTCGTGGAGGCGCCGACCAGCGAGGAGAGCATCGAGCGCGTGGCCACGGAGCTGCGCGGCGTCGCACCCCTGGTGTTCAACTGGGCCGAAGGCGGCCGGACGCCGCCGCTGCCGCTGTCGCGCATCGCGGACCTCGGCTTTTCCCTGGTGCTGTACCCGATCGGCACTTTGCTCGCCGCGACGGCCGGCATCCGCTCCCTGCTCGACGTCATCCGCCGCGACGGCACCCCCACGGCCGCCTTGCCGGGCGTGCCGACGTTCGACGAGTTCACGACGCTGATCGGGCTGCCTGAGGTGAACGAGCTGGAGCAGCGGTTTTCCGGAGAGTGATCAGGGTTTCCGTGCGGTGAACAGGCTTGCCGGGGTCGAACGTGTCCAGGTGGGTACCGGTCACCTCGAGCCCGGCGACCCGGGCCCGGTTTTCGCGGTCGACGGGCGCGAAACCCGTGAGCCACACGGCTACCCGAACTGCGGCGCCGCCATCACCTGGCGGTACTGAGCCCGGCGCTACTCGGCCCAGATCCCCCGCACATGACGGATGTGGCTTCGCATCAAGGCTTCCGCGCCGTCCGCGTCGCGGGCTTCGATGAGGTCCAGGAGTTCCGCGTGTTCGTGGGAGGAGGGGACGAGCTCGTCGCGGTCGGCGAGGCCGCGAAGGCCGTAGATTCGGGAGCGGGAGCGCAGGGAGCGGACGGTCTCGACGAGGTGCGGGTTACCCGCCTGTTCGAGCAGGCGCAGGTGGAACTGCATGTCCGTGGCGACGTGGGCGATGAGGTCGTGCGCGGCGGCCGCGTGTTCGATGCCGGTGGCCAGCGGGCGCAGCTCGGCGATCACGGCGGGATCGACGCCGGTCTCGGCGAGGCGGCGGACGGTGGGCACCTCGATGAGGGCACGCAGCTCGCTGAGGTCGTCGAGGTCCTTTTCGGACGGTTCGGTGACGCGGAAACCCTTGTTGCGCACCGTGTCGATCAAGCCCTCTTTGACGAGGTCGAGCATCGCCTCGCGCACGGGCGTCGCGGAGACGCCGAACTGCGTGGCGAGGCTGGGCGCCGAGTACACCACGCCGGGGCGCAGCTCGCCGGAGATGACGGCGGCGCGAAGGGTCTGCGTGATCTGGTCGCGCAGGTTCCGCTGGACGCCGAAGGTGGGCAGCGTCAGCGTGAGGTGCTCCTGGCTGGTCAACGTGACTCTCCCCGGGCGGCCTCGTAGGTGGTGGCGGCGACCACCAGATCCTCCCACGCCATTCCCACGCTCTTGAACAGCCGGGGCCCCGACCAGGGCAGCGCCGCCCCGCGGACCACATCGGACAGCGGCACCAGCGCGTCCGGCGCCAATGCGCCCTCCTGCACCGCCAGGACGACGTCGCCGGCCTCGCGCAGGGCGGTGTCCACCGCTTCGACGACCACCGTGGCGCGGCCCACCAACGAGGAGTCGACCTCACGCACGTGCGGTTCGTGCGAACCGACCGCCACCACCGTCGCCCCGTCTCGAACCAGGGCGCCGTCGAACAACGGCGTCGGCGAAGTGGTGCAGCACGCCACCAGGTCCGCCGAAGCCACGTCCGCCGCGGTGCCGACCCGGGCGCCCCAGGCCGACGCGAAAGCCTCGGTCCGCGAAGCGGAACGACCCACCACCACGACGTCGCGCACCGGCCGGACCTCCCGCAGCGCCTCGAGGTGGCTCGCCGCCTGCGGTCCGGTCCCGAACACCACCAGCCGCGACGCGTCCGGCGCCGCCAGGCAGTCCACGGCCAGCGCCGACACCGCCGCCGTCCGCACCGACGTCACCGCGACCCCGTCGAGCAAGGCCAGCGGGGTCAACGTCGCCCCGTCCAGCAGCAGGTACTCGCCCTGGATCCGCGGCAGGTCACGGGCGGGATTTCCGGGCGCGACCGTCGCCACCTTCACCCCGGCGAACGCACCCCAGAACGCCGGCATCAGCAGGAACTGCCCGCTCGGCACCGGAACGACGGCCCGCGCCGGGTCCGCCGAAGGGTCGAGACCGTCGGCCAACGCGGCACGCAACGCCGCGATCGCCGCGGACATCGACGGCCGCGCGGCCAGCACCTCGATCACAGTTCGAACCCTGCCGGGAACGGGTCGTCGGGGTCGAGGAAATACTGCGCCGTGCCGGTCAGCCACGCGCGACCGGTGATGGTCGGGACGACGGCGCCCACCGTGCCCACCATCTTCTCCTCCACCAGCCGGCCGATGAAGTGCGTGCCGATGAACGACTCGTTGCGGAAGTCGGTGTGCAGCGCCAGCTCGCCGCGCGCGTGCAGCTGCGCCATCCGCGCGCTCGTGCCGGTGCCGCACGGTGACCGGTCGAACCAGCCCGGGTGGATGGCCATGGCGTGGCGCGAAACCCGCGCGTCGGAACCCGGCGCGGCCAGGTACACGTGGTGGCACCCGGAAATCTCGGGGTTCTCCGGGTGCACGGGCAGATCCTGGGAGTTGATCGCGTCCATGATGGACAGTCCCGCGTCGAGCAGCTTCTGCTTTTCCGCGCGATCGAAGGGAAGCCCGAGCTCCTCGAGCTCGACGATCGCGTAGAAGTTGCCGCCGAAGGCCAGGTCGTAGCGCACCTGACCGAGCCCCGGCACGGCCACCTTGCGGTCGAGACCCACCGAGAACGACGGCACGTTGCGGATCGTCACCGACCGCGCCGCGCCGTCGCGCACCGCCACCTCGGCGATGACGAGCCCGGCCGGGGTGTCGAGCCGGATCGTGGTGACCGGCTCGACGACCTCGACCATGCCCGTCTCGACCAGCACCGTCGCGACGCCGATGGTGCCGTGCCCGCACATCGGCAGGCAGCCCGACACCTCGATGAACAGCACGCCCCAATCGGCGTCCGGACGCGTCGGCGGCTGCAGGATCGCGCCGCTCATCGCCGAATGCCCGCGCGGCTCGTTCATCAGCAGCTGCCGGATGTGGTCGAGGTGCTCGACGAAGTACTGCCGTCGCTCGAACATCGTGGCACCCGGCACGACGCCGACTCCACCCGTGATCACGCGGGTCGGCATCCCCTCGGTGTGGGAGTCGACCGCGTGGAACAGCCGCTTGGCGCGCATGGTCTAGGAAAGCCCTTCCTCGAGCGCTCGTTCGGTGGCCTGGCGGACGGCCTTCTCCTGCTCGGGCGTGAGCGGCACCCGCGGCGGGCGGCACGGCCCGCCGTAGCGGCCCGCGATGTCCATGCTCAGCTTGATCGCCTGCACGAACTCCGTGAGCGAATCCCAGCGCAGCAACGGGTGCAGCAGCCGGTAGAGCGGCACGGCCTTCTCCAGGTCGCCGGCCGACGCCGCGGCCCACAGCTCGCTGGTGGCCTTCGGGAACGCGTTGGGGTAACCCGCGACCCACCCGGGCGCACCGGCGATCGCCAGCTCCAGCAGCACGTCGTCGGCGCCGCACAGCACGTCGAGCTCCGGTGCCAGCTCGGCGATCCGGTACGGCCGCCGCACGTCGCCCGAGAACTCCTTCACGCCCACGATCAGGCCCTCGGCGTGCAGCTCGGCCAGCAGCTCCGGCACGAGGTCGACCTTGGTGTCGAAGGGGTTGTTGTACGCGACGATCGGCACGCCCGCCTTCGCGACCTCGCGGTAGTGCTCGACCACCGCGCGCTCGTCGGCCCGGTAGGAGTTGGGCGGCAGCAGCATCACCGCGGGGCAGCCCGCCTCCGCCGCGCTCTCGGCCCAGCGCCGCGCTTCCGTCGCGCCGTACGCCGCGACACCCGGCATCACCGTGAAACCCTCGGGCGCCGCTTCGACCGCCGTGTGGACCACGCGCGTGCGCTCTTCGACGCTCAGCGTCTGGTACTCCCCCAGCGAACCGTTGGGCGTGACCCCGTCACAACCGCTCTCGGCCAGCCACGCGACGTGCTCGGCGTACGCGTCGAAATCGACCGTCAGCGCACCCGGTTCGGTCTCCCGCAAGGGGAGTGCCGCCGCCACCAGCACGCCGTGCCACGGCTTTTCGCGCCCCGTCATCAAGCCCTCCACGAAGTCGATGTTACTCAGCGCCGTGAGCCGGAGCTGAGCCCGAAAACCGGTCGGAAATTCATCGTGCCATGTGTCATGTGACATTGTACAGTGTCCTGACCTCGTCCCCCATCGTGGGAGGATCCATGTCAGAGACGACCGGCGCGCCCCCGAAGCTCACGTCGCACGTGCTGGCGGCCCGGCTCGAACGCCTGCCGATCTCCCGGTTCCACTACAAGCTGCTCTTCGCGGGCGGCCTCGGCTACACCTTCGACGCGATGGACGGCGCGATCGTCGCCTTCATCCTCCCCTCCGTCACCGCCGAATGGGGCCTGTCCAGCGGAGCCACCGGCATCCTGGGCAGCAGCCTGTTGATCGGGTTCCTCTTCGGCGCGTTCGGCGCCGGGGTGCTCGGCGACAAGATCGGCCGGCGCGCGGTCATGGTCAGCGCGCTCATCCTCTACGCGGCCGCGAGCCTCGTCGCGGCCGTCGCGCCGAACTTCGCGGTGCTGTTCGTCGCGCGCGTCGTGGCGGGCATGGGCACCGGCGCGGAGAGCGCGATCATCGCGCCCTACCTCTCGGAGTTCGTGCCCTCGCGCGTGCGCGGGCGCTACATCGGTTCCCTGGCCGGGTTCTTCGCGTTCGGCTATGTGTTCGCGAGCCTGCTCGGCTACTTCGTGGTCAGCGACGTACCCCACGGCTGGCGCTGGGTCCAGGTGCTCACGGCGGTGCCGATCGTGATGCTGCTGTGGTGGCGCCGCTCGCTGCCGGAGTCACCACGGTTCCTGCACGTCCACGGCCGCGTCGCCGAGGCCGAGCTCGTGGTCGCCGACATCGAGCGACAGGTGAGCGCCCGCGTCGGCCCGCTGCCGGCGCCGCAACCATCCACACAGGACGAAGAAGTGCAGGTGTCCTCGGGCACGATCCTGTCGAACCTGCGCGCGCTGGTCTCGACCGGGCTGCGCAAGACCACGATCACGTCGTGGGTCTACTGGTTCGTCGCCATCTTCACCTACTACGGCTTCTTCACCTGGATCCCGTCGCTGCTGGTGAAGCAGGGCTTCGACATCTCGAAGAGCTTCCTGTTCTCCATCGTCATCTACCTCGCGCAGATCCCCGGCTACTACTCGGCCGCGTTCGTGAGCGAGCGCATCGAGCGCAAGTGGACGATCGTGATCTACCTGGCGGGCGGTGCGCTCGGCGCACTGGGGCTGGCCTTCGCGGGCAACAGCACCCAGATCCTGATCTGGGGCATCGTGCTGTCGTTCTTCATGAACGGCAACGCGGCGCTCGAGTACTCCTACACGTCCGAGATCTACCCGACGATGATCCGCACCACCGGCCTCGGCGTCGCGTCGGCGGTCGGGCGGATCGGCGGCATCATCGCGCCGATCGTGATCGGCTTCTCCTACAGCAACGTCGGGTTCGGCGGCGTGTTCACCATGCTGCTGATCCTGCTCGTGATCGGCGCGGGGGTGGTGGCCGTGTTCGGCCAGCGCACCACCGGCCGCTCGCTCGAAACGATCGGGCAGGAGACGATCGGACGTGGCTGAACCCCGCGAAACCTCTGGAGGTGCCCGCATGTCCGCCGACCTCAGCGTCCGGCATGTCAGTGTCGTCGATCCCGAGTCCGAGCAGGTGACCGGCGAGCAGGTCGTCCGGATCACCGGCGGCCGGATCACGGCCGTCGAAGCCGATCCCGGCAGTCCGGTCGGGGCCGGCGAGCTGGACGGCACGGGGCTGTTCGCCGTGCCGGGGCTCATCGACTGCCACGTGCACGTCAACGCCGTGAGCGCGGCGCTCGGCACGGTGGCCGACGAGTCGCCCGCGTACGTGGCCGCGCAGGCATCGCACCTGCTGAAGGACATGCTGGCGCGCGGCTTCACGAGCGTCCGCGACGTCGGGGGCGCGGACTTCGGGATCGCCGCCGCCGTGGCCGAAGGCCTGTTCACCGGTCCGCGGATCTTCTTCGGCGGCAAGGCCCTTTCCCAGACCGGCGGGCACGGCGACCTGCGCCCGGCCGGGCGCGACGTGCACGACCAGCACTACGCGATCCCGGTGCTCGGCCGGGTGTGCGACGGCGTCGACGAGGTGCGCCGCGCCGCGCGCGACGAGATCCGCCGCGGCGCGTACCACCTGAAAATCATGCTGTCCGGCGGCTGCGCGAGCCCGACCGACCGCGTGGACTCCCTGCAGTTCTCCGACGAGGAGGTGACCGCGATCGTCGAGGAGGCGGCCGCGGCGAACCTCTACACGGCGGGCCACGCCTACACTGCCGACGCCGTGAACCGCGGGCTGCGCCTCGGCGTCCGCACGATCGAACACGGGAACCTCCTCGACGCGACGTCGATCGACCTGTTCCTTGCGCACGACGCGTTCTACGTGCCCACGCTGATCACCTACCAGGCCTTGCTGGAACAGAGCCGGGAGCTCGGTTTCACGGCGGAGCAGTACGAAAAGGTCGTGCGGGTGACGGAAAACGGCTACCAGGCGTTGCAGCTCGCCGACTCCGCCGGTGTCCGCATCGCCTACGGCAGCGACCTGCTGGGCGCGATGCAGGCACGGCAGTCGGAGGAGTTCTCGTTGCGCGCCAAGGTGCAGAAGCCGGCCGCGGTGCTGCGCTCGGCCACCACGGTCGCGGCCGAACTGCTGCGCCAGGTCGGCACGGTCGGCACGCTCGCGCCCGGCGCCAGGGGTGACGTCCTGCTCGCGCGGGCGAACCCGTTGGAGGACCTCGACGTGCTGGCGAATCCGTCGGCCGGGCTCGCGGCCGTCGTGCAGGACGGGGTGGTGCGCGTCCGGCGCTGACCGACGGTGCTCCGGTCTGGTCCGGACCGGGCCGGAACACCGGCACCGCGCCGGGCCAGAAGCAGTCCCGCATCGTCGTGCTCCCGGCCGGGAGCAGGTCCGGCCGAGCGCGCGGTGGAATTCCGGGCCAGAGGGGGCCTGACAGGTCCCCTCTGGACGCCGGACCGGGCCTCGCGCGTCGTTAGCCTCGGTCGTGGATCGCAGCCACACCAGGAGGAACGCACCCATGAAGGCCATGTTCATCACCGCGTACGGCGACCCCGGCGTCCTCGAGCCGGCCGAGGTCCCCGAGCCCGTCCCAGGGCCGGGTGAACTCAGTGTCACCGTGTCCCACTCGGCCGTCGGGCTGGTCGATGCGATCATCCGCCGCGGCGAACTGGCCGACTACGACTACGCGCCACGACCGCCGGTGGTGCCCGGGCTGGAGGTGGCGGGCACCGTGCGCGCCGTGGGCCCGGGCGTCGACCGGTTCGCCGTCGGCGACGAGGTGGCGACGCTGACCCTGCCGCGGATGGGCGGATACGCGGAGGTCACCGTCGCGCCCGCCGACCTGGTGGTGCCGCTGGCGGGCACGGGTGTGAGCCGCGAACAGGCCGTCGCAGGGTTCGCGAACACGGTCACGGCGTACCTGTCCCTCACCGAGGCGGTGCGCCCGCCGGTCGGCGGCAAGGTGCTGGTGCACGGCGCCCTCGGCGCACTGTCGTCGGTCTACCCCGAGGTGGCGCGGCTGCTCGGGGCGAACGATGTGGTCGGCACCGTGCGCCGGGCCGAGCACGTCGACGCGGCGCTCGCGCTCGGGTTCGACCGGGTGGTCCTCTCCGGTGAGTTCACCGAGGCGCTGGGAGACGAGCGGTTCACCGTGATCGTCGATCCGGTGGGCGGCGACCTGCGGCGGGCCTCGATCGGCGTGCTCGCTCCGATGGGCCGGCTGCTCGCGGTCGGCAACGCGGGCGGCGAGCACGGCGCAGCGCTCGACTCGAACGCGGTGTGGGGCGGCAACATCGGCGTCGTCGGGTTCAACGTGGGCGGCTACCTGGCCGCCGACACCTCACCGGCCGTGCCTGCGGTGCGGACGGTGCTGCCGCTGTTCACCGACGGGAAGATCAGCCTGCCAGTGACGACGCTGCCGTTCGCCGAGGCCCGCGAAGCGCACCGGCGGATCGACGCCCGGGAGGTGAGCGGGCGGCTGGTTCTCGCTTCGCTCTAGGCTCGGGCGCATGGAGCGGGACGACGAGCTGAGCGAGTTCCTGCGCTCGCGCCGCGCCCGGGTCACCCCGGCCGAGGCCGGGCTGGGTCCGGGTGCCGGCGTTCGCCGCGTCCCCGGCCTGCGGCGCGAGGAGGTCGCGAGGCTGGCCGGGGTGAACGTGGACTACTACGTGCGGCTGGAGCGCGGCCGCCGGATCAACCCGTCCGATTCGGTGCTCGACGCGGTGGCCCGCGCGCTGCGGCTGAACGCCACGGAGCGGGCGCACCTGTTCGCGCTGGTGCGCCCCGGGAGCACCCGCCCGGCGCGGCGCTCGGTTCCGCCTCAGCGGGTGCGGCCGTCGGTGCACCGGATCCTCGATGCCCACGAGCCGCTCCCGGCGATGGTCCTCGGCCGCCGGATGGACGTGCTCGCCGCGAACCGGCCGGCCCGCGCGCTGTACACGGACTGGGAAGCCCTGCCCGGACCGTCACGCAACATGGTGCGGTTCCTCTTCACCGACCCGGCGGCGCGCAGCGTGCTGGTGGACTGGGCGGGCAGCGCGACCGAGGCGGTCGCGCACCTGCACCTCTACCAGGGCCGCCACCCCGCCGACCCGCTGCTGGCGGGCCTGGTCAGCGACCTGTCGGCCGCGAGCGAGGACTTCCGCGGCCTCTGGGCCGACCACGACGTGCACCAGCACACCTACGGAGCGAAGAGCTTCAACCATCCGGTGGCGGGCCGGTTCACCCTGGCCTACGAGCTGCTCGGCGTGCTGGACGACGCGGACCAGTTCCTCACGCTCTACACAGCGGACCCGGGCTCGGCGTCGGAAGCGGCGCTTCGTCACCTCCGCACGGCGTCCATCGCGGATGCCTGAACCGGAGCGGACGGTGATCGCCCTCGGGAACAGCGCTGCGATCGCCCGGGCGCAAGCCGCGTCCACCCTCGGTGAACGCGTTCGGCCCAGCTGTCAGCCGAGCCGGATCGTCGCGGTTTCCGGGCCAGCGCTGACTTCCACCGCACCACGGCAGGCCGCGAGCCGCGCGTAGTCGGGCCGGGTGAGAACCACGATCGGCAACCGCAGGTCGTACAGCTCGGCGGCGACCCAGGCGCCGAGCATGAGGATGGCGTCGGGTTCGGTGAGGACGAGGGCGGCGGGCGCGGTGCCGCTGCGGATCTGCTCGGCCAGGACCGACGACGAAGAGCTGGAGCCACGTGCCCGCGGCAGCACGAGGACGCGGCCGGTGAGGGTGGCGCCGCGCTGGGGGTGGTGTTCGTCGACGATCCGGCCGGCCAGGTCGGTGCCGCCCCAGAACGACAGCGGGGCGTCGAGCACGAGCGGCTTGCCGGTGGCTTCGCCAGGGAACACGGTGCGTCCGGTCAGCTCGCCCACAGCGCCTCGTCCCGCACGATCCGGCCGGCCCGCGCCGACGCGACGCATTCGGCGAGCGAGCCGAGGGCCACGTCCACGCCGATGTTGCCGGGCGCGTACCAGGCCCATTTGCCGGAGTTCGTCATCGCCGTGCGCAGGCCGGCGTCGAGGATCGGCGTGATGTAGGTGCAGGTGTCGACGACGATCCGCGCCCCGGCGGAGCGCACGGTTTCCGCGTAACCGAGCCGATCGGCCTCCGCGAGCACGGCGCGGCTCGTGGTCACGTAGGCGCGCACGTCGTGGTGGAACGGCCCGCCGTCGGCGAGCAGAGCGGCCAGGCGCTCGAACTCCGTGAGCGAGAAGTGCGGCGTGCCCAGGCACAACGCGTCGAGGTCCGTGCCGTGGGCCGTGGTCAGCTCGTCGCGGATGGCACGCACCTGGTCCGCGTCCACCCCGTGCGTCACGAGGTCCGGCGACGCGACGGACGCGAGCTCCGGCGCCTCCGGCGTCACACCCACGACGTGGAACAGCCCCACTCCCCCACTCGACGCGGCGGCGGCGCCGAACGCCTTCAGCTGGTCCTCCGTCACGGTCGCGGGCACGCCGGTCAGCACCGGCACCCCACTGCCCGCGAGGCGACCCGCGAGGTGGCCGAGCACGCCCCACGCCGCGTCCTCGTCGAGCAGCCGCCGGGAAAGGCCCGCGCAGTCGAGCCGGATCGTCGCGCGACGGTCGGCGTCGCGATGCAGGCCCGCGTCGGGCACACGGCCGGTGATGGCGGCGCCGATGTCGAGGAAATCGCCGTAGCGGTCGGTGCGGGCGCCGAGCACGGAGTTGGCGAACACGATCGCGTTGGACTCCGCCCACGCCACGTGCGTGCCGAACGCCGGGCGGTGCGTGAGCTGGTACGGGGCGCAGGTCCACGTCGGCTCGCAGCCCAGCGCGGTGTAACCCGCCATCAGGCGGCGCGCGTTGGCGGTCGTTTCGGCATCGGCGTGCACGAGGTCGGGGTGGCGCAGGTCGAGGGAGCCGACGTTGAGCGTGGTCGGCACGGCGACGCGGCCGCCGAGCTCTCCGAGCCGTTCGACGAAGTCCAGGCCGGCCTGGCCGTGGTAGAGGCAGCCGTCGACGTGGGCGGACTCGACCGCCAGCAGCCGCGCGGCGCCCCGGACCTGCGCGAGCGCGATGACCATGCGCAGGCACAGTTTCACCGCCTCGCCGTGCTCACCGGCGAGCATCGCGTTGTCCTCTTCGGACAGTTCGAGGTCAGCCACGCGCGAGGTCCCCGAGCGTCACGGGCTGCGCGATCGGCCGCGCCGCGATCCCGGCGAGGTCGGCGGCCGTCGGTTCACGGCCGCATTCGGCAGCGACGAGGCAGGCCGTGGCGTAGCCGCAGACGCGGCCCTGGCACAGGCCCATTCCCGGCCGGGCGAGCAGCTTCACCGTCCGCGCGTCCGTGGCGCCCAAGTCCTTGACCGCACTTCGAACAGTGCCGGCGGACACCTCTTCGCACCGGCAGGCCTGCGTCTCGGAGTCGAGCCACGTCTGCCACCCGGGCCGCACGGGGTGGGCCGCGTGCATCGCGTTCGCGAAGGCGCGCAACGACTTGCGCTGCCGCAGCAAGCGCGCGACGGTGTCCCGGTTCGGCTCGGCCCCGACCGTGGTGAGTGCCGCGTGCAGGCCGGCCAGCTCGCCCTCCACCAGCGCAAGCGCGGAGCCGCCGACGCCGCAGACCTCGCCGGCGAGGTAGACACCGGGCGTGGTGGCGCGCTGCTGGTCGTCGGCGACGGCAACGAGACTGCCGTCCGCGCCGAGGCGGGTTTCGCAGCCCAGCTGCAGCGGGAGCTCCAGCTGGGGCGTGAAGCCGTAGCCGACGGCGACGGTGTCGCACCCGACCGTCCGCTCACTGCCCGCCACGATCCGCCACTGCCGATCGAGCGACGCGACCGTGACGCTCTCGACCCCGTCCGTGCCCCGCGCGGCGACGACCGCGGTGCGCGTGCGGTACGGAACTCGTTGGCGCAGCAACGTTTTCAGGTACCCGGCGCCTTCGGCGAGCTTGCCGGCGTTGGCCAGCACGGCCAGCGGCGAGCGCGCGAACCCGGCGGGCGAACCGGCCTCGAACACCCCCGCCACCTCGGCGCCGGCCTCGACCAGCCCGGCGGCGACGGGCAGCAGGAACGGACCCGTCCCCGCCACCACGACCCGGCTCCCCGCGCGCACGCCGTGGCCCTTGAGCAGCGCCTGCACGCCACCGGCGGTGTAGACGCCCGGCAGCGTCCAGCCGGGAAACGGCACCTGCCGGTCGTACGCGCCCGTCGCCACGATCACCGTGCGGCAGGAAATCTCGCCGCGGTCGGTGTGCACGGTGAAGCCGCCGTCCGTGCGCTCGACGTGCCAGATCGCGTGCCGCGCTCGAACGTCCACTCGGGACAGTCCCGCGCGCAGCCGCACGAGCGTCGGCCAGTCGTGGTGGCCCACGCCGTCGTCGCCTTCGCGGTGGCGCCAGAACTGCCCGCCCACGCGCGCGCCGGCGTCGACCAGCGTCACTCGCGCGCCGGCCGACGCGGCCGTCACCGCGGCGGCGAGCCCGGCCGGGCCGGCCCCGAGGACCGCGATTTCCGCCGCTTCAGCGGGAAAGCTCACCACGGCCCGCTCCTTCCTGCGGTTCGACGACGTCGCCCGGCAGCACCTCGGTCAGGCACGCGCGCCGCCCCGGCTTGCCGTTCACCACGACCAGACAGTCGAAACACACGCCGATCCCGCAGAACACCCCGCGGGGCGCGCCTTCGCGGCGCGTCGTCCGCCAGGACCGGTGGCCGGCGGCGATCAACGCGGCGCCCACGCTCTGCCCGGCTTCCGCGACGATCTCCTGGCCCCGGAAGGAAAACTTCACGCGCTCGCTCACGCGACCTCCTCGAACCGGTCGGCCCGGAACGGCGTCAAGTCCAGCTCCGGCTTCGCACCCGTGGCCACCTGCGCGATCAGGTGTCCCGTCGCCGCGGCCAAACCGATGCCCGCCCCTTCGTGACCGCACGCGTGCACCAATCCAGGCAAGCGCGGGTCCTCGCCGATCACCGGGAGGTGGTCCGGGCAGTAGGGCCGGAAGCCGAGGTAGCTACGCAGCAGGGAAACGTCGGCGAGGAACGGGAAAACACCGATCGCCTGGGCCGCCAGCCTGCGCACCACGGGCAGCGAGAACCGCCGGTCGAAGCCGACGCGTTCACGGCTCGCGCCGATGAGCACCGTGCCGGCCTGCGTGCCCTCGACGACCACCGACGTTTCCAGTCCGGCGTCGCCACTCGAGACGTTGGCGACGTAGTCGGCCGTGTAGACCTTGTGCCGGATCACGCGCGGCAGCGGTTCGGTGACCAGCACGAAACCGCGCCGCGGCAGCACCGGGATCGGGGCGCCCGCGAGCTTCGAGACGTCTCCGCCCCACGTGCCCGCGGCGTTCACCACCCACGGCGCGGAGAACTCGCCCGCGGACGTGCGCACCCCGCCGACCGAACCGTCGGCCCGCCGCCGGAACGACCGCACCTCGACGCCCGTGTGCAACTCGGCCCCGAGCCGGCCCGCCTGCCGCAGCAGCGCAGCGGCCGCGAGCATCGGCTGCACCTGCTTGTCCTGCGGGTAATACGCGCCGGAAGCGACGTCCGGCGTCAGGTTCGGCTCCAGCTCGGCGACCTCGGCCGGTGTCAGATCTTCGACCGAAACGCCGCGCGCGCGTTGCTCGGCCGCCAGCTCCGCCAAGCCCCGGGCGGCGTCCGCGGACTGCGCCACGACCACGCCACCCTTGTGTTCCAGCTCCAGGGAAGCGGGCCCGAACTCCTCGCCCAGCCGGGCCCACAGCCGGATCGACAGCAGCGCCAGGTCGAGCTCCGGCCCGAGTTCCTTGTCCGACACGAGGATGTTGCCCTCGCCACCGCTGGTCGTCCCGCCGGCGACGCCGCCGCGGTCGAGCACCGCGACGCGCAGGCCCGCGGCCGCGCAGTAGTAAGCGCACGCCGCCCCGACCACTCCGGCGCCCACGACGACCACGTCGGGGGACCTTCCCGTCGCCACCATGGCCAGTAGTATGTCACATTGCACAACATCGGGACGTGCGGTTCCCCACACCCCGGCGGCGGGACCGGCCGTCACCCCGGCCCCGCCGCCGAAGCTCAGCAGCCGGCCGGCTTGAGGACGAAGTCCGCGGTCACCGCCTGCCCCTTGACCAGTTTGACGCTGCGCGTCTGTGGCTGCCAGCCGTCGCGGGCCGCGATGAGCGTGAGCGGGTTGTTCCGGCGGTCGAGCCACAGCGTGTAGTGGCCCGCGGCGTCGGTCTTGAGCGTGTAGCTCGCCGCCCAGCTGTCGACCTGCACGGTCACCGCGGCCAGCGGACCCGCCGTCGCGCCGCAGCGCGCGCCGGTGACGGTGCCGGTCAGCTTGCTCCACGTGGCCGGCGGCTGCACCGTGAACGACACGGGGATCGCGGCCACCGCCTTCGGGACCTGCGCCCCGACGACCAGCTGCGCCGTGTACGTGCCCGGTTGCGTGATCGCCGCGACGCTCGCGTCGAGCGTCACCGTGAACGTCGCCGTCTTGCCCGGCGCGATCGTGGTCACCGACGGCGTGGTCGACAGCCACGGGATCGACACGTACTCCCCGCATTCGCCGTAGCCCGGCAGCAGCAGGTCGTGACTGGTCGGGTTGAAGCTCGCGTTCGCCGAGCCGCCGATGCGGTAGAAGCCGCAGGTGCTGCCGCCGCGGAACAGCGTCTCGTTCGAGTTCGGCAGCGCCGACCACTGGTTGGACGCCGGGTCGTACGCGTAGCCGGCGTTGGTGAGCTCACCGTCGGCGATGCCGCCCGAGAGCAGCAATTGTCCATTCGCGACGGTCGAGGCCGAGCCCCACATCTGCACCGGCAGGTCGGCGACGCGCGACCACGCGCCCTTCTCGACGTCGAGCTTGTACGCGGTCTTCAGGTTGTCCAGGCCGCTGACGCCGCCGGCGCAGTAGATCGAACCGGCGATGGTGCCGCAGTTGGTCCAGCCGATCGGCGCGGGCAGCGCCGGGCCGGCCGACCACTTGTCCACGGCCGGGTCGTAGACCTGCACCCGCGTGACACCGCAGTTGCCGCCGTCGCAGCCGCCGACCACGTAGATCCGCCCGCCGGCCACGGCGACGCCCATCGCGGAGGTGGCCGTGGGCATCGGTGCACCCGCGGTCCACGTGTCGGTGACGGTGTCGTAGATGTCGGTGTTCGTCACCGGGATGCTGCCGTCGGCCCAGCCGCCGGTCACGTAGATCTTCGTGCCGACCGCCACCACCGCGGGGGTTTCCCGCGGAGTCGCGAGCTCGGCGATCGGCGTCCACGCGAGCGTGCCCGGGTCGTAGACGAAGTTCTTGGTCGTCAGCTCGGCGCCGTTGAGGCCCGTGAAGGAGTAGACCTTCCCGTTCACAGTCGCGACGCCGTTGTCCATGATCTTCGTCGGATAGTCGGCCACGGTCTGCCACGCGTCACCGGCCGCCAGCGTCTCGGCGGGGGCGGCCTGCTTCACGTGCCCCAGCAACGGTCCTGTGCTGAAGTCGCCCTTGATCCGCTGCAGCGGCGCCGAGTGCGCCACGGCCGGGGTGAACGCGCCGGACGACGGATTCAGCCGCACGTCCACGGGTGCCGTGCCGGTGTTGCGCACCTTGACGTTCGCAGTTGTCTTCCCTTGCCACGCCACCGTTTTGTTCACGGCCGCGCTGGTCACCTCGAGCCGGCCGGCGTCGAGCAGGAAGTCGGCCGGGGTCACGGCGTCGGGCGCCACCACGGTCTTCTGCGTGCCCGGCACGAAGTTCGTGGCCGACGCGGTGACCGGGTGGCTGCCGGTGACGCTGGAGAAGAACCAGTACGAGCCGTCGGACTGCGTCGTCGCGCCCTCGCCGGGCCGGTCGACGCTGTCCACCGAGGCCCCACCGAGCGCGGCGCCGGTCACGTGGTCGTGCACCGAGCCGGTGACGAGCCCGCCGGGCACGACGTCGCACGCGTGGTCACCGATGAGGACGTCGTCGACCTGCCACCAGAAGCCGAACAGCTGGTCGCGGTAGTTGAAGCGCACCTGCACGGTCTTCTTGCCCGCCGCACCCGGCAGCGGCACGACCTGCGTCGACGGCCCGGACACGGTGTCGCTGCCGTGCTGCCAAACGGTGGTCCAGGTGGCGCCGCCGTCGGTCGTGAAGTCCACGGCGCCCTGCTGGCCCTGCGTGCCCTGGTAGTCGCTCGCGAACCGCACGGTCGGGTTGGCCGTGCCGCTCAGGTCGACGACGGGGCTGACCAGCGACGTGTCCTGGTCGCCGCCGATCGAGTTGCTGTCCACGGTGGCGAACGCGCCGGTGCCGCCGGTGTAGTTGTCGCGGCCGCCCGGGTTGTCGAACGCCCACGTGGCCGCGCCGTCACCGAGGTTGTTCACCACCTGCCACGTCGAGGGCGCCTCGAAGTCCTGCGTGTCGCCGGTGAAGCGGTTGGCGTAGCCGGGCGCGCCGCAGGTCACGGGGTCGACGGTCACGACGGCGTCGTGCGTGGCGGCGGTGTCGCCGACCGGCACGGACGCGGAGCGGGGCAGGTATCCGGGGTAGTCCGGGTCGACCTGCACGGAGTAGGTCGCGTCCTCGGGCACGGTCATCGAGTACCGCCCGGTGAGCGGATCCGTCTGCACGGCCGTGGTCGGCTGCCCGGCGACCTGGACATGCGCGGCCACCGGCCAGCCGTGGCCACTGCCGTCGCGCACGGTCCCGCTCAGCTGCACGGAAGGCACGGACGCCAGCGTGAAGTTCGCGGTCGCGGTCTTGCCGGCCTCGACGGTCACGTCGTCGACAGTGGTGTCGCGGTAGGAGAACTTGCCCGCGGTCACGGCGTAGGTGCCCACGGGCACGCCCAGCGTGTAGTGGCCCTCGGCGTCCACCGTCGTGGCGAGGTCACCGGCCTTCACCTGCGCACCGGCCAGCGGCGCGCCGGCGGCGTCGCGGACCGTGCCGGAGACGAGGCCGGTCGCGCCGGGCGTGAAGGCCGAGATGCCGCGCGGCGTACCCAGGCCCGTGGGTCCGTCGAAGCCGGCGCCGGCGGTGCAGAGGTACGCCGGGGCGCACGTGCCGTTGGCGCCTTCGGTGACGTCGTTGAAGGTCGCGCCGGAGCGGTAGGGCAGCGCGTTCGGGTAAGTGCCCGCCGCGGGAGTGCCGGCCAGCGCGTAGGCCGCCGCGACGATCGGCGACGACGCGCTCGTGCCACCCGCGAGACCCCACGCGCCGTGCACGAAGACCGCGACACCGGTGGCGAGGTCCGCGACCGCCGAGACGTCGGCGATGGTCCGGTTGGCACAGCCGGAATCCGTCTGCGCCGGGGGCTTCGGCTCGTACGCGGAACAGCCGCTGCCGGTGCCGGACCACACCGTCTCGCGCCAGCCGCGGGCGTTCGCGTCGCGGTAGAGCGAGGTGCCGCCGACCGACGTCACGTGCGGCGAGGCTGCGGGGAACTGCGGCCCGTAGCCGTAATCGCCCGAGCTCGCGGTGACCACGACGCCGGGGTGGTCGTAGTAGGCCTCGTCCAGGTCGAGCTCGGCCGGGTCCTCGTCGGCGCCGTAGCTGTTGGACACGAACTTCGCGCCCATGGCGACGGCCTGGTTCACCGCGGCGCCCATGTTCGGCACCAGCGAGTCGTCGGCCTCGACGAGCAGGATGTGGCAGCGCGGGCAGACGGCCGAGACCATGTCGAGGTCGAGCATCGTCTCCTGCTGCCAGCCCGTGTTCCCGGCCGGGAAGTCCTGGCCGCCGCGCTGGTCCACGCGCGTGAAGCAGCCGTTCGCGACCGTGCACGGGGGCAGGCCGAACTGCGCGCGGTACACGCCCATCTCGGCTTCCGCGTCGGGGGTGTCGTAGGCGTCGACGATCGCGACCGTCATCCCGTCGCCGCCCGTGGCCGTCGGGAGCTCGTACGCGCCGGCGAGGTCCGCCGGGCCGTAGCCCTGCGGCGCCGCGGCGCGCTGCATCCCGTGCGCGTCGCCGCGGAACAGCGCGAAGCACGTGACCTCACCGGGTTTCGGCTGCTCCGGGCACGCCTTGCGCCCGACGACCGGCGCCACCGGGGCTACAGCGGCGGCCGGCGCGGCCTGGGCGAGCGCGGGCACCACGGTGAACGCGACCACCGCCAGGAGGAACGTGAGGAGGATCTTCAGTGCCGCTTTGGCGAACGACATGCGCGTCCCTTTCGCTGACGAATCGCGGTCGGCTGCTCACCCGACGTCGCGGATTCTGTCAGCGCTCCCGGCGTGAACGATCACGTCCGAACGGACAGAAGCCCAGACAGGATCAGGGTTTTCCCGGTGTCCGGAACGTCCGCGCGGCGAAGAGAGCAATGGTTCAGACCATAAGGAGCAGCGCGTTCGCGGTCCCTCGTGGCGGTGGACAACGACGAGACAAGGCATGATCGCGCGGACAGGCCCGGAGAGAGGACGGCGAGGCATGGGGATGGACCTGACGCGGTGGACGGTGCGGGCGACCGGCGACCTGGGCGAGGTGCCCGCCGAGCTCGTGGAGACGCTGCGGGCCGGGCTGCCGGCGACCGTGCCCGGCTCGGTGCACACCGACCTGCTCGCCGCCGGCCTGATCCCCGACCCGTACCTCGACCGCAACGAGGACCTCGTGCAGTGGATCGGGCTCACGGACTGGCGCTACGAGACCGGGTTCGACCGTCCGGACGCCCCTGGCGCGGCCGCGCTCGCGTTCGACGGCCTCGACACCGTCGCCAAGATCGAGCTCAACGGCCGCGTGCTCGGCGAGACCGAGAACATGCACCGCTCCTACCGCTTCCCGGCCGGTGAGCTGCGGCCCGAGGGCAACGAGCTGTCGGTCACCTTCGCCTCCGCCGTGCGCTACGCCCGTGCGCGGGCCGAGGCCCACCCGCTGCCGCGCACCAACGACGGCGAGCCGTCGAACTTCATCCGCAAGATGGCCTGCAACTTCGGCTGGGACTGGGGCCCGTCGCTCGTCACCGCCGGCCTCTGGCGCCCGGCGCGCCTTGAGGTCACCACGGGCCGGCTCGCGTCCGTCCGGCCAGTGATCACGGTCGACGGCACCGACGGTGTGGTCACGGTCCACACCGAGGTCGAGGGCGAAGGCACCGTGCGCATCCGCGTGGCCGGCGTCGAGGCGGCCGGCGACACCGCGCGCGTGCCGTCGCCTGAACTGTGGTGGCCGCACACACTCGGCGAGCAGCCGCTGTACCCGCTGGAGGTGACGCTCGAGGCCGCCGACGGAACCGTGCTCGACACCTGGACCCGCGAGATCGGCTTCCGCACGGTCGCGCTCGACACCACCGACGGCGCGTTCACCCTGTCGGTCAACGGCACGCCGCTGTTCGTCCGCGGCGCCAACTGGATCCCCGACGACTGCTTCCCCCACCGCGTCGACGCGCAGCGCTACGCCCGCCGCATCGAGCAGGCGAAGGACGTGAACATCGACCTGCTGCGCGTGTGGGGCGGCGGGATCTTCGAAAGCGACGAGTTCTACGCCGAGTGCGACCGCGAAGGCGTGCTCGTGTGGCAGGACTTCCTGTTCGCCTGCATGCCGTACCCCGAGGACGTGCTGGCCGACGAGGTCGAGGCCGAGGCGCGTGAGAACGTGGCCCGCCTCGCGCCGCACCCGTCGCTGGCGCTGTGGTGCGGCAACAACGAAAACTACCTCGGCTGGTTCCACTGGGACTGGCAGGAGCGCCTGGCCGGCCAGCCGTGGGGCGCGACGTTCTACGAGAAGCTGCTGCCGGCGGTCGTCGGCGAGCTGGACCCGACGCGGCCGTACGTGCCGGGCAGCCCGTGGGCGCTCTCGCCGGAGCGCGACGCGCTGGACCCCGACTACGGCTGCCAGCACGTGTGGGACATGTGGAACGAGCGCGACTACCTCGGCTACCGCGACACCGTGCCGCGGTTCGTGTCCGAGTTCGGCTGGCAGGCTCCGCCGACGTACGCCACGCTCACCGAGGCCGTGCACGACGAGCCACTGGCTGCCGACTCCCCCGGCGTGCTGCACCACCAGAAAGCCTTCGACGGCAACGGAAAGCTCGCGCGCGGCCTCGAGCCGCACTTCGCCGAGCCGACGAGTTTCGACGACTGGCACTTCCTCAACCAGGTCAACCAGGCCCGCGCGATCCGGCTGGCCGTGGAGCACTACCGCTCGCACGCGCCGCGCTGCATGGGCGCGATCGTGTGGCAGCTCAACGACTGCTGGCCCGTCACGTCGTGGGCCGCGGTCGACGGCGCGGGCCGGCCGAAGCCGCTGTGGTACGCGCTGCGCGAGGTCTACGCCGACGAACTGCTCACGATCCAGCCGCGCCCCGGAGGCCTCACGGTCTTCGCGCTCGGCTTCGCCCCGGAGACGGTCGACGTGCGGCGGATGTCCGTGACCGGCGAGGAGCTGGCGTCGGCCGCGGTCGCGCCCGGCATCGCGCCGCGCCCCGAGTTCGCGGCCGGCGACCCGACGCGCGAGTTCCTCGTGGCCGACGCCGGCGACGAGCGCGCGTTCTGGTTCTTCGCCGAGGACAAGGACATCGCCTACCCCCAGGCCGAGTTCACGCAGTCCGTCACCGGCTTCGACGGCGGCTACGAGGTCACCGTCATCGCCGACACGCTCATGCGCGACGTCTGCCTGTTCCCCGACCGCCTCGCCGCCGACGCGAGCGTGGACTTCGCCCTCGTGACGCTGCTACCCGGCGAGTCGGCGACGTTCACCGTCGAGACCGAGGCGACGCTCCAGCCGGGTGCGCTGACGTCGGCTCCCGTGCTGCGCTGGATCGAGTGAGCCGCAGGTCACATGGCCTTAGATACAAGCTTGGACGCATGCTAGCTTCGCAGGCGTGACACCTGCCAAGTACACCGCGCCCGGCGCTGCCGACCGCGCGTACCGGCTCACGAAGGAGCTCGTCCTCACGGGCGAGCTCCCCGGTGGGCACCTGTTCAGCGAAGGGGAGATCGCCGAGCGGCTCGGGGTGAGCCGCACGCCCGTGCGCGAGGCGTTCCTGCGCCTGCAGGTCGAGGGGTTCCTCAACCTCATCCCGAAGCGCGGTGCCGTGGTGGTGCCCGTGCCGCCGGGCGAGGCCGAGGACGTGCTCGACGCGCGGGAGGCCGTGGAGGGCGCGGCCGTGCGCCGCCTCGTGCGCCGGCCCGACCTCATCCCCGACGCGCTGGAGCAGCTGCGCGGGGTGCTGGACACCCAGCGCGGTCATGCGGACTCCGGTGACCTGCACGGGTTCGCCGAAGCCGACGAGCTGTTCCACCGCACCATCGTCGCGGCCGGCGGCAACGCGTTGCTGCTCGACTTCTACGCCACGCTCGCCGACCGGCAGCGCCGGATGAACGTGCACGCCCTGCGCCCGATCCCGGATGTGCTGCCGGTGGTGCTGCGTGAACACGAGGACCTGCTCGGCATCATCGAGCGCGCCGACGGCGACGCGTTCGGCCCCGCGCTGCGCGCACACCTGGACCTGGTGCACCGCCGATGACCGCCACCGCCGAAAGCACCCCGCTCCCCCAGGCCGCCACCGCGCGCCCGGCCTGGTTCGGCGCCGCCGCGGCGGTGTTCGTGGTCGGCTGGGGCGGCAACCAGTTCACACCGCTCCTGGTGATGTACGAGGAAGCCGGCTACTCCACCTTCACCGTCGACGCGCTGCTGGGCGCGTACGTGGTCGGGCTGGTGCCCGGCTTGCTGCTTTCGGGTGGACTGTCCAATCGCTACGGTCGCCGGCCTGTAATGCTCGCCGGCACCGTGCTGTCGCTGCTCGCGAGCGTGCTCATCGCGCTCGGCCCGGAAGGCGCCGGCTGGATCGCCGCGGGCCGGTTCCTGACCGGCGTGGCCGTGGCGGCCGCGATGGCCGTGGGCTCCACGTGGATCAAGGAGCTCGCCGACGCCGACCCGCGCGGCGCGGCCGACCTCGGCACCCGGCGAGCGGCCCTGTGCCTCACGCTCGGGCTCGGCATCGGGCCCGGCGCGGCCGGGGTGCTCGCGCAGTGGGGGCCGTGGCCGATGGTGCTGCCCTTCGCGGTCCACATCGGACTGGCACTGCTCGCCCTGCCGCTCATCCCGCGAAGCCCGGAAACGCTCGGCCTCGAAAGCCGCAAGCCGGCGCTGAGCCGGCTGCCCGTGACGACCCGGCACCCGCGGTTCCGCCGGATCATCCTGCCGATGGCCCCGTGGATCTTCGGCTCGTGCGGCGTCGCGTACGCGATCATGCCGCAACTGGTGCAGGACAAACTCGGTTCGTGGTCACTCGCCTACTCAACGCTGCTGACGGTGTGCGCGATCGGCGCGGGAGTCGGGATCCAGCCGATCGCCAAACGCGTGGACCGGACCACCAGCGCCCGCGCGGTGCTCACCGGAATGGCCGTGATGTGCACTGGTCTGGTCCTCGCCGCCGTCGCCGCGGATCTGCGTTCGCCATGGCTCGCGCTGATCACGGCCGTGGTGCTCGGGACCGCGTACGGCATCGTCGTGGTGTCCGGACTCCTGGAGCTGCAACGGCTCGCGCGACCTGAGGAAATCGCCCAGCTGACCGGGGTCTACTACGCGCTGGCCTACATCGGCTTCCTGCTGCCGTCGCTGCTCGCGGCGCTCAGCGGAGTCGCGAGCTACCCGATGTTGCTCGGCTGCCTCGCCGTGGTGGCGTTCGCGGGGACACTCACCGTTGCCCGAAACTCCCGTAGTCACCTTCCCGTGACCTGAGCGGGAATTCGCTTCACCGACAAATGGGACACCGATTCCGGGCATTCCGGAAATGGTGTCCCATTTGCGTCGATTTCTTCACCACTATTGTCGCTTGTGGATCGTCGAGGCGCGCGAAATAGTTCTCCGGCATGGGAAATCGGGCCGGCACGACTGTGCTCGATTTCGTCGGGGCCGGTAACTTTCGAACCCTTCGAGAAGGAAGTGGGAGCTGCACATGCGGCGTTCCTCGCGATCCGTTCGCGCGCTCGTAATAGCCGCGACAGGCGGTCTGGCACTGGCCGGGGTCACCCAGCTCGGCAGTCAGGCCGCCGTCGCCGCGCCCACCGCTCAGGCGAGCAGCGCACCGCAATCGGTGATCGTGGTCCTCAAGGACCAGCTGCCCGACGCGCCCGCCACCAAGGCGGCTTCGGGCACCCGGCGGGCCAAGGCGACCCAGCAGCAGGAGTCGGTGCTGGCCAAGCTGGCCGGCACGGCGCCGGCCAAGGTCAAGCACTTCGCGCTGGGCAACGCGTTCTCCGCCACGGTGACGCCGGACCAGGCGGCGCAGCTGGCGGCCGACCCGGCCGTGGCGCAGGTGCTGCCGGACAGCAAAGTCACGCTGCCCGACGCGAACCCCGCGGGCAAGAACGCGGACGCCGGCGCGCCCAAGGCCGGCGGCGGCACGGCGCAGAACCAGGACCCGAACGCGATCTGCCCGACCGACCCGGCGAAGCCGTTGCTGGAGCCCGAGGCGCTGACCTCGATCCACGCTTACAGCACCGACGGGTCCAAGGCCGCTTCGGACCTCGCCGACGGCTCAGGCGTGAAGGTCGCGTTCCTCGCGGACAACATGGACCCGAACTACGCGGACTTCATCCGTCCCGACGGTTCCCACGTCTTCTCCGACTACCAGGACTTCTCCGGCGACGGTCCCGCCACGACCGAATCCGGCGCCGAGGCCTTCGGCGACGCGTCGTCCATCGCCGCGCAGGGCGTGGTGGTGCACGACCTGTCGAAGTTCGTGAACGAGAAGCACCCGCTGCCCGCGGGCTGCAACATTGTGGTGAAGGGTGTTTCGCCGGGCGCGAGCCTGGTGGGGCTCAACGTGTTCGGCTCCACCGCCACGAACTCCGCGGTGCTGCAGGCGATCGACTACGCCGTGACCGTGGACCACGTCGACGTGATCAACGAGTCGCTGGGTCTGAACCAGTACCCGGACGCGAGCTCGCGCAACCTGTTCCAGGTGTTCAACGACGAGGCCGTGGCCGCGGGCGTCACCGTCACCGCCTCCAGCGGCGACGCGGGCATCACGTCGACCATCGGCAGCCCGGCCACCGACCCGCTGGTGATCTCCGCCGGCGCGACCACGGACAACCGGCTCTACGCGCAGACCACCTACGCGGCCTTCCCGTTCTCCAACGGGAAGTGGACGAGCGACAACATCTCCGCGCTGTCCTCATCGGGCATCACACAGAACGGGCGCACCATCGACCTGGTCGCCCCGGGTGAGGGCAACTGGGCCGACTGCGCGCCCGCGTATGCCGAATGCCGCGACTTCAAGACCGTGCCGCAGCCGACGGACCTCGAGTCCTTCGGTGGCACCAGTGAATCGGCCCCGCTGACTGCGGGTGTCGCCGCGCTGGTGATCCAGGCCTACCGCGGCACGCACCACGGTGCGTCGCCGACGCCCGCGCAGGTGAAGCAGTTCATCACCGGCACCACGCGTGACCTCGGCCTGCCCGCCGACGAGCAGGGCTCCGGTCTGCTCGACGCGCGCGCGGCCGTGGAGGCGGCACTGACCTCGCCCGGCACTTCCGGTGCCCCGGCGGGTGTCTCGTCGAACATCGCCCTGTCGGCCGACCAGCTCACGCTGGAGGGCGCGCCGGGCAGCACGCAGAAGGCCACGGTCAACGTGACCAACGTCGGCACCAAGCCGCTGACGGTCACGGCGGGCACGCGCTCGTTCGCTCCGCTTTCGGCGCAGACGCAGACCACCGCGTTCGACTCGACGAAGCTGCCGACGTTCCCGTACTACAACGGCACGGACTGGGCGTACAAGAAGGTCACCTTCTCCGTGCCGGCCGGTGCGCAGCGCCTGCTCGCGCGGATGGCGTGGCAGGGCAGCCCGAAGACCGTGAACGGCCAGTCGGTGACCCCGGTCGTGCGCGTGTCGCTGCTGGCACCCGACGGCACGTTCGTGGCCAACAGCCGCCCGCAGGGTGGCGCGGCCACGGCGAACTACGCCAACGTGGACGTCACGCGCCCGGTCGCGGGCACGTGGACCGCGGTGCTGTACTCCGCCGGTGGCCCGACCGGCTACACCGGCAACATCCAGCTCGCCACCTCCACTCAGCGGGCGATCCCGTACGGCCAGGTCTCCCCGGCCGTGCTGACGCTGAAGCCGGGCCAGACCAAGCCGGTCAAGGTCTCGCTGCAGACCCCGGCGACGGGCGGCGACGCGGACTACTCGATCACGTTCGGCAGCTCCGACGGCCACCAGACCACCGTGTCCGCCGTGCTGCGCGCGCTGGTCCCGACCAAGAACGGCAAGGGTTCCTTCGGCGGCACGATCACGGGCGGCAACGCGCGGGCGGTCTCGCCGGCGCAGACGTTCAGCTACGAGTTCGACGTGCCCAAGGGCAAGAAGGACCTCGACGTCGCGGTGAAGCTGCAGGACCCGGGCACCGTCATCGACGGGGTGCTCGTGGACCCGAACGGTGAGCTCGCGGACGTGAACAGCAACGTGTTCCTCAGCTCCGCGACCCAACTGTCGCAGGGCACCACGCTGCAGCTCACGGACGCGAACCCGCTGCCGGGCCGCTGGCACTTCGTGGTCGTGGTGCAGAACCCGGTGACGGGCAAGCAGATCGAGCAGCCGTTCACCGGCACGGTGGGCTTCGACCAGGTCGTGGTGAGCGCTCCGGCGCTGCCGAACTCGGCCTCGAAGAAGCTGGCCGCCGGCCAGGCTGTCACGGTGCCGGTGACGGTGCGCAACACGGGTGTCGAGCCGATCGCGATCGGCGTGGACGCGCGGACCAACGCGCAGCAGACCCTGCAGCCGCAGCCCATCCAGGGCTCGACCGACGTCGACCTGCCCGAGGTCGGCGCCAACGCGCCGATCTACTCGATCCCGCCGGACACGAGCAAGTTCACCGTCGCGACGTCGTCTTCGGTGCCGGCTCAGGTGGAGCTGCAGGGCTCGGCCGCGGGCATCGACGTGCTCGGTGACCTGAAGGCCGCGCAGGCCGGCAGCACCGTGTCCGTCGCGACGATCGGCGAGAAGCAGGGCTACGTCACGAAGGGCATCTGGTTCGCCAGCGTCCAGGAGATGGGCCCGTTCGGCCCGTCGGGCGCCCCGGCCGGCCACGCCTCCTACACGGCGTCGATCAAGACGGCGGGCTTCGACGCCGCGGTGACCTCGTCCACCGGCGACCCGTACGACCAGTCCGTCGACCCCAACGGCACGGGCGGCACGCCGCTGCTCGTCCAGCCGGGCCAGACGGTGACCGTCAACGTGACGATCACGCCTTCGGGCAAGCGCGGCGCGTCGGTGACCGGCCACCTCAACCTGGTGACCGTGCCGACCCTCCCGACCGGCGTGACGGGTCTGCCGCAGGTCGGCACCGGTGAAGTGATCGCGACGCTGCCGTACAGCTACAAGATCGGCTGAGTGTCGTTTCCGGACAACCGGGCCGTCAGTCCTTTTCGGACTGGCGGCCCGGTTTTCTTTCAGCCCGTCGCCGCGGCGTGGCAGGCGCCGAACCCCTCGGCGCGGCGCACGATCCGGCTCGAAGTGATCCGCACCGCCGTTTCGGTCGCATCGCTCACCGCCGAAACCCCGGCCGCCGACGCGACCGCGCCGGCGTCGTCGCGCAGCACCTGCAGGCGCGGCCACGCCGAAGCCGGGAAAGCCCGGCGCAGGTGACCACGCAGCTCCGCCAGCGCGAGGTGCGTCAACGGCGCCAGCTCCGGCGCCGAACCCGTCACCACGGCGACTGTCACGGCAGCGTCCGCAGGTGCGGCGCGGACGGCCTCCTCCGCGGCGGAAAGCCGGTGCAGGCCGAGGATCGCGACGACACCGTCACCGGACAGCTCGGCCGGCCGCGACCGCAGTGAGTCGAACGCCGCGGGCGGAACCCAAGGTTCGTCCACCGGCTGCGCGTGCGCCACGATCGGTGGGACCGCGGGCCACATGTCGTCCAGCCCAAGGGAGGGCAGGGCTTCGCACGCGCGCACTACGTTGAACGGTTCGCCGAAGCCCGGCGCGGCCGCGGCCAGGCCGGTGGCGCCGTGCAACGTGGTCAGTGCGAGTTCGGCGACGCGGACGAGACGGCCGGCGGCCGGTGCGAGCCGTTCGAGGGCCAGGCCGAGGACGACGGCTTCGAAGCGCAAGAGCTGGGCGTACGGGCGGTGGGTGAGCTCGTCGGCGAGAATCTCCGGCCCGAGGTCCACGCCGAGACGTGGGCCGGGGTCGGTGGCGAGCGGCAGGCGCGCGACCCAGGCGCGGGCGAGGGCACCCAGGGCCTCCGCGGTCGTGAGGCCGGGGTCCGAAGCCGGGGGCTCGGCGGCGACGCGCTCGGCCTCCTCCGCGAGCACGGCGAAATACAACGCGCGTTTGCCGGGGAAGTTCGAGTAGACGGCGCCGCGGGTGAGCTCGGCGCGTTCGGCGATCACGTCGATCTTCGTCTCGCGGAAGCCGCGCTCGGTGAACTCGTCGCGCGCGGCGGCGAGCACCTTCGCGCGGTTGAGCTCCTGTGCCTCCGCCCTGGTCAGCCGGGCCATCGTCCTCCTCGTGCTCCCGTGCTGGTCACGATAGCGCTCGGGTACATATGATGAGACCATCTGATTCGGACATCCAGAATGAGGAGCGCCCGTGAGCGACGTCCCCGAGATCGACCTGACCGACCCCGCGGTCCACCGCGACCCGTTCGCCGTCTACGGCGCCGCGCGCGAGCACGGCCCCGTGGCCAAGCTCGTCGGCCCCGGCTTTGGCCCGCTGTGGGTCCTCACCCGCCTCGCCGACGCGCGCGCGATGCTCACCGACCCGCGCTTCGCGCTCGGCCCGGGCAGCTACCAGGCGCTCGACGTGCCCGAGCACTGCCGGGCGTACCTGCGGACGATGCAGGAGATGGAAGGCGCGGAGCACCGGCGGCTGCGCGGTCTCGTCTCCCCCGCGTTCACGGCGCGCCGTGCGGCGGACTTCCGGCCGCGGATCGAGCCGATCGTCGGCGAGCTGCTCGACGGCCTCCCCGCCGAGGGCGCCGACCTGCTGACCGGGTTCGCACAGCCGTTGCCGATGGAGGTGATCTGCGAGCTCGTCGGTGTGCCCGAGGCGGATCGGACGCGCTGGCACAGCTACGGCCAGAACGTGGTCGCCGGCTCGGGAGAGAGCTTCGCCGCCGCGGTACCCGGCATCATCGACGGCGCGCGCGGCCTCACCACGCCGCCGGCGAGCGAGTTCCTCGAACTGCTGGCCGGGACCGAAGGCCTCACCGAACCCGAGCTCGTGACCCTCGTCTGGCAGCTGGTGCTCGCGGGGCAGACGCCGGCGAACTTCGTCGCCAACGCCGTCGAGGCCCTGCTCACCCATCCGGACCAGCTCGCCGTGCTGCGCGCGGAACCCGAACTGTGGCCGACGGCGGTCGAGGAGCTGATGCGGTGGTGTGGACCTCAGCTGCTGACGATTCCCCGGCAGGCCACCGAGGACCTTTCCCTGCACGGCGTGGCGATCCGGGCGGCCGAGCCCGTGTCGGCCGCGATCGCGTCGGCCAACCGCGACCCGCGCGTGTTCACCGATCCCGACCGCCTCGACGTGCGCCGCACCGAGGGCGGG
Organism: Amycolatopsis sp. NPDC051372; assembly: GCF_040682095.1. NCBI lineage: Bacteria > Bacillati > Actinomycetota > Actinomycetes > Pseudonocardiales > Pseudonocardiaceae > Amycolatopsis > Amycolatopsis sp. NPDC051372. Next base: position 9,759 of record NZ_JBFBAF010000008.1, on the reverse strand, counting down.
CACCTCGGGTTCGCGTACGGCCCGCACTTCTGCCTCGGCGCGGCGCTCGCGCGCGTGGAGGCGGAGGTGGCGTTGCGAGGCTTGCTGGAGCGTTTTCCCGAGCTGCGCCTGGGCGACGTGCGGCGCGCGCCCGACCCCGGCACGTGGCGGCTCGCCGGGCTGCCGGTGAGCTTCTGACGTCCTCTTCGGACACTTCGTCACCGATCGGGTGAACAACGAAGCGGTGCTTGGATCTTCCTGCGCTGCTAACGTTTTCCCAGGTCAGCATCGTGCTCGGGAGGCAAGCATGTCCGCACACATCTCTGCTGGAGTCGGTGGTCTCGTGATGGACCCGCGGCAGACGTGGCCGCTGGTGCTCGTGCGCGGTGTGCTGGCGGTGGTGTTCGGCGTGATCGCGCTGATCTGGCCGGGCGTCACCGTGCTGGCGCTGGCGCTCGTCTTCGGTATCTACGCTCTCGTGGACGCTGTGGGTGCGTTCATGCAGGCGTTCCGACCGGGCGACGGCGCGCACCGGTTCGCGTACGCGTTGCTGGGTCTGCTCGGGCTCGCCGCCGGGGTGATCGCGCTGGTGTGGCCCGGCGCGACCATCCTCGTGCTGGCGACGCTCGTCGGGGCGTGGGCGGTGGTCACGGGCGTCGCCGAGATCGTCGCCGCGATCCGCCTGCGCAAGCAGATCACGGGCGAGGCGTTCCTCATCGTGGCCGGCGCGGTGTCCGTCATCGCGGGCGTGCTGGTGCTCATCCACCCGATCGCGGGGGCGTACGGAATCGCCTTGCTCGTGGGCATCTATGCGCTGCTGTACGGGATCATGCTCGTCGTCCTGTCCTTCCGCCTGCGGCGCGTCGCGAAACTCGAGCAGGCGAACGAGCCCGCTTAGGACGACAATCGAATGGGACAGCTTCGTTGACGGAGGGATCCGTGATGGCGCAGAACCCGTACGACCAGGACGCCCGGCCCGGCATCGACGCGGCGCGGCTGTGGGCGGGCGGCGTCGCCACGGCGGTGGTGGCGGCACTCGTCGCCATCGTCGGCCTGCTCATCGCCCGCGGCATCTTCGACGTCCCCGTGCTCGCCCCCAAAGGCGAGGGCGCGTGGGGCAGCGCCAGCACCGCCGCGTATGCGCTCGCCGCCGCTCTTGCCGCCCTGCTCGCCACGGGCCTCATGCACCTGCTGAGCGTCGCGACGCCCGCGCCCAGCCAGTTCTTCGGCTGGATCATGGTGCTCGTGACGCTGATCGCGGTGGTCCTGCCGTTGACGTTGACGGTCGAACCCAGCGCCAAATACGCGACGGCCGCGATCAACCTCGTGATCGGCTTGGTGATCGCCATCGTGGTGAACAGCATGGCGGCCAACGCACGCACCCTGCACCGCCGCAAGCGCTCCACGCGGCCCGACGCGCCGACGCAGCAGTGGAACGAACCACCGTCGAACTTCTACGACCGCTAGCGGCAACCACCCGTCCTCCCCGAACGTGTTCGGTACACAGTCTCGGGGAGGACGACATGTTCACGGAATTTCTCACGGGCGCGGCCCTGCTGAGCGCATCGCTTGTGGCACCAGGTGACGTCGGCTGGTCCCTGTGGCCGTCGGAAGTGGCACCGGGCGGGGAAATGCACGTGGAAACCTATGCCGCCCAGGGCAACGGCTGCAACCCGGCCGGCCCCGTCACCTCACCCGGCTTCGCCGCCCCGATCCCCTGGCCCCTCGGCGGCAACTGGGGCCACCACGGGGGCACCGGCACCGCCGCCACCCGCCCCGGCACGTACACCGCCACGTTCCCCTGCACAGACGGCCGCGTGGCGACGGCGACATTCACTGTTGCGGGGACGCCGCCTTCTTCGGTTACGCCGCGGCCTTCGTCGCCTTCCAAGCCTCGGCCGACCACCACGCCTGTTCCTGAACAGGACCAGCCGCAGGTGTCGGTCCGCCCGGCGGGCGCCCCGCAGACGGGCGGTGGCGGCTTGGCGGTTTCGTTCACGGAGTGAGCGTCTACTGAGGACACTCGCGACAGCGCCCCCGGGGGTTCGGATTCACCACCCGATTGCACCTTTCCCCGCTTCCGGGAACTGCGATCATGGAAGTCGTGGCCGAAATCCCTTCAACCACCGCGGAACCGCTCGCCGGCGCAGGGATTCGACCGCACCCGGGCCGGACGCTGTCCAACCGGACGATCGCACTGTGCGGCGTTCTGATGGTGGCGATCGCAACGGTGGCCTGCTGGGTCCTGCTCACGTTGTACGGCCACGGCACCGACGCCGATCGCGCTCGGCTCGACGGTATCCGCACCGTCGGGACGATCGTGGTCGGCACCGGCGGCGCTCTGGCGCTGGTGCTCGCGGCAAGGCGGCAGCAGACGCCGAGCACGATCTGGCGACCAAGCGCGCGGAACTGCGGCTCCGGGAACAGGCCGACCGGGCCGCGCGGCACGACGCCACCGAACGCCGGATCAACGAGCTCTACCTGAAAGCCGTGGAGCAGCTGGGTTCGGAAAAGGCACCGGTCCGGCTCGCCGGGCTGTACGCGCTCGACCGCCTGGCGCAGGACAACGCGCAGCTGCGCCAGACGATCGCCGATGTCATCAGTGCCTACCTGCGCATGCCGTACGAGCTGCCCGGGTCCAGCGCCGGTCTCGATGCCGACCGCGACCAGTTGCAAGAACGTGAAGTGCGGCTGACCGCGCAACGGCTGCTCGTGCGGCACCTCGTGCCGGCCGACGAGGGTGATCGGTTCTGGGCCGGCATCGAGCTCGATCTCTCCGGCGCGGTGCTCATCGACTTCCCGCTGAATGGCTGCGAGCTCCACAATGCCCGCTTCGCCGCCACGCGGTTCGCCGGTGACGCCTGGTTCCACGAGGTGCGCTTCACCGGCACCACCCGGTTCGACGGCGCCACTTTCGCGGGCGACGCCTGGTTCACCCGGGCCACGTTCAAGGGCAGTACCCGATTCGAGAACGCGGAATTCCACGGCGAAGCTCGTTTCGAAGACACCGAGTTCGTGGGCACCACGGCATTTCGCAGCGCGCAGTTCGCCCACAACGCGCGGTTCGACAAAGCCCTCTTCCGCGGCATCGTGCGGTTCAGCGACGCCATCTTCGCGCGCAGTGCGAACTTCAACCGAGCGGGGTTCATGGTCGCGCCGGTGTTCGACGACGACGTGGCCGCGCAGAGCGCGTACTTCGACCGCGCGAGGTTCGGAGAGCGGGCGTGGTTCGAGGGGGTCTCGTTCGCCAGCTACACCACGTTCGTCGACGCCACGTTCGACGGCGACGTCAGGTTCGAAGGGGCCCAGCTCGACGGGATGCGCTACCGGCCGCCGCAGTTGCAGGCGGATCACATCGAGTTCGCCGACGAAAGCTGACGCCGCCGGCGAAGCGAAGGAAACTCAGCCCACCGGAACCCGGCTCCGAGGAATCCACGGCACGACAGCCGAAGTCCGCTTCTGATATTCCGCGTACTCCGGGTACCGCCCCCGCGTGATGGTCTCCGTGAAGATCGTCGAGCCCACGAACAGCAGTGTCAGCAGGACCGCGCCCGCGATCGTCCAGGGGATCCCGCCGAAGGCCACCGCCCCGAAGACAAAGATCAGCCACCACTGCGCCTGCTCGAAGAAGAAGTTCGGGTGCCGCGAGAAGCGGAACAGACCACTCTGCAGGAACCGCGGCGAAGGCACGCGCCCGGCGTCCTGCTCGCGCTTCTTCCACTGGTGGAAGTTCCACTGCTGCTGATCCGCGACCGTCTCCCCCACCAGGCACGCGACGAAGATCACCGCCACGATCACATCACCCACGCCGAACGGCGACCGATACTCCAAGGCCGTCCACGCCGGCAGCGTGATCAGCAGCAGAATGGCGTTCTGGTAGATCGTGATGAAGAAGAAGTTGAAGATCTGGAACTGCCAGGGCGCCATCTTCCCGCGCAGCACCACCCAGCGGTAGTCCTCGCCGTCGCGGGCGTAGCCGCCCTTGCGGGCGAAGTTGAAGGTGAGGCGCAAACCCCAGAGAAGCACCAAGACGAACATCACGTCGAGGCGCGCGTCGGCGAAGCCTGCGAAGGCGGCGAAGATCGCGACGTACGCCACGGGCACCAGGGACCAGATCCGGTCCACCCACGAGTACTCGCGCGTGATCACCGAGAGCACCCAGCACAGGGCGCAGACACCCGCGAAGACGCAGAGGCAGGCCTGGAACGCGTTCATGCCCGCACTCTACTGCCCGAGTACCGCCCGAGCCGCCCGCTTAGGATCATCCTATGAACCTGCCGCTGCGCCGACGCGGGATCGACATCTTCTTCGCGATCGTGTTCGCCGCGTTCACGATCACCTCGCTCATCAGCGACCTGCTGCCGACCGTGGGCGTCGATTTCTCGCGCCCGTCGGACAACTTCTTCGTGAACTCCAACTACTGGTACGCCCACGACGCCGACATCCTCTTCATGCACCCGCCGGACTGGATGCGGATCGTCACGGGGCTCTCGGCGTTCGTGTACATGCCGTTCTACGTCGTGCTCGTCGTATGCCTGCTCGCCGGCAAGAACTGGATCCAGCTCTTCGCGGTGATCTACGCGACGATGATCGTGACGCTCACCGGCGTCGTCGTGTTCGGCGTGGAGTTCTTCGGCGACCCGGCGATGCGCACGGGCAACCCGGTCAAGTTCCTGGCCTTCAACATCTGGTACGTGCTCGTGCCCCTGCTCCTGCTGATCCGCATGCGCAAGCCGATGCCGTTCACCCGGCGGTTCTGACCAATACGGCCACGCCCGGGTGCGGCAGGCGGATCGGCAGCGTGTCGGGGTGGTACTCGAAGTGCCACCACTCGTTGTCGTAGCGGCGGTGCAGGTCGTAGGCCGCGCCGTGGCGTTCCAGCCACTGCGCGCCTTCCGTGGGCCGTACGTCGAGCGCGAAGCCGCCGACGTGGGCCGACTCCTCGGGCGGCAGCACGAGCCGGCGGGCCGCCCACACGGAACCCGTGCGCCGGACCTCGGCGGTGAACATCGCGTGCTGCCGGGCGGCGTCGCGATGGCCGGAGGTGAGGCCGATCAGCTGCCCGTCGCGCCAGAACGCGTCGGTACGCGCCGCCACGAACGCCTCGCGCGCCGCGGCCGTGAGGCCGGCCAGGTCCTCCGCCGGGTAGCGCAGCGCGAGCGCCCACCGGCAGGCGAGCCGGCGGGCGTGGTGGGGCGAACTCACGAAGGCCACCGGCAGCAGCAGCACGGCCAGCAACCGGGCGGCCGTCGCGTAGGCCGCGGCACGGGAGCGGAGCAGTTCGGTCATGGTGTCCACGGTCGCGGCCCCGTGTGCGCCGACGGTCGAAGTCGTGTACGCGGACCCCGACAGTTTTGTAACAGCTGCGCACGGATGAGGCTGTTACGCAACCATGACATTCCGCGCACCCCGCGATGAGACCGGACGCGGATCCTCTCGGGAGGTGTCCGCTGTGGACTGTCCGGGGAATCCGGACGGGCGGGCCCGGAAGTGCGCTGCGATAGTGGGAGACATGCCCCGGGTGCTGTTGATCGAAGACGACCAGGCCGTGCGAGACGGCCTGCAGATCGCCCTGACCTACCAGGGTCACACCGTCGACGCGGTGGAAAGCGGCGAGGAAGGGCTCGCGCGGCTGAGCGCGGGCCCGGCCGATGTAGTCGTGCTCGACCTGATGCTGCCCGGGATGGACGGGTTCGAGGTGTGCCGGCGCATCCGCGCGAGCGGTGACCTGCCGATCATCATGCTCACCGCGCGCAACGACGACATCGACGTGGTCGCCGGGCTCGAGGCCGGGGCCGACGACTACGTGGTGAAGCCCGCCCAGCCGCGCGTGCTCGAGGCCCGGATCAAGGCCGTGCTGCGGCGCACCGGCGGCGAGCAGCGCCAGGCGGGCACGTCGAAACCCGAGGTCGAGCGCCACGGCGACCTCACCATCGACCGAGACGGGCTCGTCGTGAGCAAACACGGCCGCCCCGTCAGCCTCGCGCCCACGGAGATGCGGCTGCTGCTGGAGCTGTCCGCGTCGCCGGGCCGGGTGCTCAGCCGCCAGCAGCTGCTGGAATCCGTGTGGGACCAGGGTTACCTGGGTGACTCGCGGCTCGTCGACGCGTGCGTGCAGCGGCTGCGCGCGAAGATCGAGGACGACGCCGCGGCCCCGGTGTACGTGCATACCCTGCGCGGGTTCGGGTACCGCTTCGGGCCCCTGTGACCGGCGCCCGGTTCCGCAAGCTCTGGCCCGGCTGGGGTCTGCGCACGCGGCTGCTGCTCGCGTTCGTGCTGCTGAGCGTGCTCACGACCATCGCCGTCGCCGGGTTCGGGTACCGGACCGCGCGCAACACCATCCTGACGAACACGCAGGACAACGCGGTGCGGGAGCTGACCAGCCGCATCCAGCTGCTCTACCCGCTGCCCGTGGACCAGCCGTCCCAGGACCAGCTCGACCACGTCGCCGGCGCGATCTCCGGACGGACCGGCAACGCGCTCGTGACCGCAGGCGGCGTCTCCGGCGGTGATCTGCCCTCGTCCGTGATCACGGACGACGTCAAGGAGATCGTCGGGCGGGGCGAGATCGGCTGGCAGCGCGTGGCCGTCGGCGGCGAAACCCGGCTGCTGATCGGCACCCAGCTGCGGCTCACGACCAGCAAGTCACACGAGACGGATCCGTCCGGGATCGAGGTCTTCGTGCTGCAGCCCTTGGACGCCGAGAACGAGAGCATCGCCACGTTGGCCCGCAGTGCGTGGCTGACCGGCACCGGCGCGGTGATCCTGGCGCTGCTGCTGGCGCTCGCGGCCGCCCGCAGCGTGCTCGGGCCGGTGCGCGAACTGCGTCGCGCAGCGCACCGCCTCGGCGAGGGCGACCTGGACACGCGCCTGACCATCCACGGCACCGACGAGCTCGCGGAGGTCGGCAAGACGTTCAACACCACCGCGGAGTCGCTGCAGCACCACGTCGGTGAGCTGGAACGGATGGAGTCCGACGCGCGGCGGTTCGTCGCCGACGTGTCCCACGAGCTGCGCACCCCGCTCGCCGCGATGACCGCGGTCACCGAGGTGCTCGAGGCCGAGGTCGCCGGCCTGCCCGAGATCGCCGGGCGCGCGGTGCGGCTGGTGAGCCAGGAGACCCACAATCTCACCCGGCTGGTCAACGACCTGATCGAGGTCACGCGCTTCGATTCCGGTTCCGCGTCGCTCGCGCTCGACGAGGTGGACGTCGCCGACGCGATCGGCGCCACCCTGCGCGCCCGCGGCTGGGTCGACGCCGTCGCCACGGAGCTGCCGCCGGCTGTCCGCGCGCGGCTCGACCCGCGCCGGCTCGATGTGGTCGTCGCGAACCTCGTCGGCAACGCGCTGCGCCACGGAGCGCCGCCCGTCCGGCTGAGGTTGAGCGCGGCCGAGGAATCGCTCATGATCGAGGTCACCGACGAGGGCCCGGGGCTGAAAGAGGAGGTGCTCCCCCACCTGTTCGACCGCTTCTACAAGGCCGACACCGCGCGCAGCCGCTCCGAGGGCAGCGGACTCGGGCTCGCGATCGCGTGGGAGAACGCCAAGCTGCACGGCGGCGAGCTCACCGCCGCCAACCGTCCGCAAGGCGGTGCGATCTTCACGCTGCGCCTCCCGCTGAACCCGGGCGGTGAGGCGTGATCCGGCGCGCCACCAGGTCGTTCGGGTACGTGGCGCTCGTGCTGGTCGCGCTGGCCGCCACCGCGTGCGGCGTGCAGCCGAGCGGCGCGATCTCGGGCGACGCCGCGCCGAGCGGCCCGCGGTCCACCGCGCCGGGCACGCCGGCGGTCAGCTCGATCTACCTCGTCGCCGACGGCGTGGTCGCCCGGGTCCAGCGCCCCGGTCTGGACCAGACCGATTCCGCGCTGATCGACGCGCTGGTACAAGGGCCGACGTCGGCAGAGAAGGCGTCCGGCTTCACCACCGAGGTCCCGCAGTCCGCCCTGCCGGCCACCGTGATGATCTCCGCGTCGGAGGTCACCGTGCAGCTGGCCACCGACGTGCAGGCGCTGTCTTCCTTGGCCGTGTCGCAGATCGTGTGCACACTGCACCTGCGTGACGCCCCGGATGACAGCGTGTTCACGCTCGTCGGCGGGGGCAACGTCCGCAGCGGCGAACGCTGCGGCTGAGCGCCGTCAGCCGACTTCGGCCGGTTCGCGGACCTGCCGCGGCGCGATCACCGGCGCCGCCACCACCGCGGCCACGCAGAGCGCGAACGGCACCGCGAACGCGACGTTCAGCGGCATCCACCGCGTGAGCCCACCGATGAGGGCGGGGCCGGCGAGCAGCCCGACGTACCCGAGTCCGACGACCCGCGCCATCAGCGCACCCGACGCCCGCGTGTCGAGGTTGCCGGCCGCGGTGAACAGCTGCGGCACGCCACCTGCGAGACCGAGGCCGAAGATCGCCCAGCCGACGAGCGCGAGCGGCGCCCAGGGCGACAGCGACGCGGTGGCGAGGCCGACGGCGGCGAGCGCCGAGCCGTAGCGCACCACCGCGACCGGCCCGGCCAGCGCGGCGACCCGGTCGGTGGCGAAGCGGCCGACGGTCATCGCCACGGCGAAAGAGCCGTACGCGAGCGCGGCGGTGCTCGCCGACGTACCCAGCACGTCCTGCAGGTGCAGCGCGGCCCAGTCGTTCGCGACGCCCTCGGCGAGCATCAGCGCGAACGCGAGCGCGCCGAGCAGCCAGACCACACGCGATGGAGTCCGGCTCGGCGTGACCGGCGCGGGGCCGGTTCCTGTTTCGGTTTCGGGCTCGCCGCGCCCGGAGTCGAGCAGGAGCCGCCCAGCAGCCAGCGAAGCGACCACGCACAACGCGCCGGTGGCGCTCAGCGTGACCGCCGTCGGGATCCCGGTGCCCAGCACCGCCGCCCCGACCACGGCCGCGAGCGCGCCGCCGATCGACCACATCGCGTGGAACGCCGCCATGATCGGCCGCGGATAGGCGCGTTCGACGACCACGGCCTGGGCGTTCATGGCCACGTCGAGAGAGCCGTTGAAGAACCCGAAGACCACCAGCGAGAGCCCGAGCGCCCACCAACTGGTGGCCAGCCCGGGCAGGAAGAGCGCCAGGCCCAGCAGCACACCGGCCGCCGGCACCACGCGGCGATGGCCGAACCGATCGGCGAGCGGGCCGGACACCTGCATCCCGACGAAGGCCGCACCGCCGAGCACCAGCAGCAACGCGCCGAGCGTCGTGTGCGAAATCCCCGTGGCCCGCTCGACGACGGGGATGTGCACCACCCACATGCCGACGGCGAACCCGTTGAGCGCGAAGAAGCTCCACGTCGCAAACCGCGCGGCGCGCGGCAAACCTGCAGACAGGGATGATTCGGTCATCGCAGGCGCATCCTCCTCGGGTTCGGCACTCGCATGGTCGCACAGCAACCTCGGCAACGCACAATCCTTTTGTTCGAACGATCACGCCAAACGATCGAACCTCCTCACTCGCCCCTCCCCACTCACCCCGGCTCGCGCACCACCTACTCCCTCACCCCGCCCTCCCGCCCCCGGTCGCGCACCACCTACTCCCTCATCCCGGCCTCCCGCCCCCGGTCGCGCACCGCCTGCTCGCTCACCCCCGGCCCCCACACCCGTGGTCGCGGACCTCCTGCCCACTCACCTTCGCTCGCCCACACACACCTGCACATTCCCACCCAACTCACCCTGCCGAGGCGACCCACCAGCGAGATCGCGCCGGCTTCCGGATGGGGCGGTGCGATCGGCCGGTGAGGCGGAAGCCGGCGGCGTTGTAGAGCGCGACGAACGAGCCCATGGC